>JAGOOV010000032.1 GCA_017992295.1 Candidatus Saccharimonadota bacterium | reverse complement strand
TTATTATGGCAGGTATACTGGGCGCCATAACCCAACGAAAACTTGGAAAAAGTTCGAATAACAGACTAATAGCTCAATTACTGCTGTGGGTTGCCATACTATGCGGTCTTATCATGGCCGAGCCGTTATATGACTGGCTTTACGGCCATCAATTGACCCAGACAGAACCACTAAGCCTTTTTGATGTAATACAAATAACAGCAATAATAATTACCTTTTATATTGCCACAAGAACACGTATAAAACTTGAGGCCGTTGAGCGACGACTTAACGATTTACATCAAGAGCTCTCGATCCGTCTCTCTAAAAAATAGCTGTCACAATGTTGCCCTGTAAGTAGTTTTACGATAAATAAATATTTTCTACTTATCATCTCGAATGATTTTTGTCTTTCGCAAATATAATATTGTTAAATATAAAGTAATTCCAAATCACGATCATAGCTGTTATAGCAATCTTGCTTGAAGCTGGGGCAATACCCATACTATCTAACAAACGAATTCCAGAAACAGTAAACAGATAGTTAAACAGTAGTAGCAATATGTATTCCACAAACTGCCTGGTCATCTTGCGTTTCTTGCCAATATCACCAAAAACCCACGTTCTATTTACGAAGAAGCTGACGCATAAACCACCAACGTACCCTAATGTCGTAGCAAGCCACAGAGGTAGCGAAAACACATAATAGCTTGCTAAGAGCAAAAGATAGTCAATTACAAAAGCAAGCCCACCTGTAAGTATATATTTTATTACTGTATTTTGATTTATAAGCTTTTGCATTAAAACCCTATTTAAGAACCTGGCAGCTATTGCTATTAATACTTCTGAGCTCTAACTTTTCGCCTATTTTCTCTACCCTATATAACTGATCATTTTTTAGGATATCAAAGTAACGTCCGTAACTACTTTTAAACGCTTCATCATATTTAAACACATAAACGAGCGTATAATTTTTTTCTACATATCTATGCCAGCCTTCTGGATTGGCAACCATTGTCCATATATCTCCAGGGTTGTATGGCTTCTCGCCGACAGTAAAGTCAAAGTAATAGTATGTCTGTGCCGAGATTGGGTACAAAATGTATAGTAATATATTACGCTCGTTCCCTTTTGTGTTTGTCGCAATGATATTTAACTTATCATTTTGACTATTAAGGCACGGTTTCCATCGCTTTATTACTTCATATGGTGCCCTAATATTCATGGTCGTTGCAACTTCTTGTCGTGGATGCGCCACATCATACAGTGCGCCACCCTGGCCCGTGGCTCTATTGACAAAGAACCCTAAAAATACAGCGCCAATGAGCAGTACTACCGTAGTTTTACTTCTGCACTTTCTGTAGAAGGCAGACAAAAATCTTGACTCGTATAAGAGTGCTCCAATCATAAAAATCATGAAACCTGCTAGATATGTACCCATATAGCGTTCGTAAGATGCTAGCCTAGTAGCTTCATATTCAGAAAAAATAAGTAAATATAAAAGCATAATCAGCAGTCCGTAAATAAAGGACCCTATGAATAAAGAAATACCCATGGTTAATATCCTCTTTGCAGCTTGACGGTTTTTTATAAGAATCGACCATAACGACAACGCGACCAGCAGAATTACCATCGACCAAAAAAAAGATAACCGTATTGGATATTCTGGAGCATTGAAAAAATTACCCCAGAATTTTTTAATTACATCCACTTGATAGTTTTTTATGTTGCCTGCATCGGCAAACTTCCACGAAGAATGTATTCCAAACAACTTTAAGTTTAGCTTGTACACTAGCCAAGAAAAGACTACGGCACCTAAAGGTAGCATTAGTAAAGCCAATTGCTTCGCTTTCTTGCGTCCCTCTATTCGGACGATAAATTGACTTATCTCCTTACGCCTATATAGCAAAATATCTAAAGCGCTTACAACAACTACTAGTAACGCAAAAACTATGCCTATATCTTTGGATATAGTTAAGATTGCCAACGAGGTAGAAAATAATATTATAGCGAATACGTCCTTAGGATTGCGCCAATATTGTAAATAGACAATTGCAGAATACCCAAATATACAGCCCATTAGTACATCGACGAGTATGTTGCTGAAGAACGCAATGGATGCTGTAAGGCCAACGGTTAATGGGGCGGCTGCAAACGCCATAACGAATAATACCGATTTTACGTCTATCTTTTTAATAAAAGTCACTGCCATAGAAAAGAATAAAAAGTTACTGGCAATAAAAACTGGATACTCCATAAACATTGAATTACCACGAGTAAAAAAATATTCGAACAAACTTACACCTGGGAAATAGTCTGGGAACAGTAGCTTCGAACCGCTAATTGACCCTAAGGCATCCATGGAGTACATGTGCTTGACTACAATCCCCCAATGACTAAACTCGTCCCAGCTGACAAACCAGCGATTATAATTCATAAATAAAGAAAAGGCCGAAAATACTCCGATAATCAATAGTCCGCGCCACAAGTCTATTTTACTTATCAGGTTTTTGTTACCATATATAGCTCGTGCACCATGAGCAATGGCCACCAAACTTAAACATAACACGAGCAAATACCCTAGCAACAAACAGCCACGAAAACCCAACAGCCCAAAAACGAAAAGTATCAATATAACCAGACCGCTCGACAAAAATAAAGTTTCAAGTAATCTTTTACTAAAAAATATGGCTAAAAATATGGCTAAAAATACAATGCTGACTTCTGCAATTATGACAGATGCCAGACCGTTCATTTATTTCCCTAGCACTTTTTTTCCCACTTTGCGAGCCGACAGTTTTATGGCATGCACAAGACCTTCGTGCTTAGTAAAGTATACAAACTTGACTACATTCCTACTCACCCGGTTGTGGTAGTTTTTTAGCTTATCATCTATAAAACTATCACCGTCGTCGAGCGAGACCGTGTCGACGAAATCAATGTAGGGTCTCATAAGTAAAGAAATTTCTTTATCAAACTCGTAGTAGTATTTATCATTAAGCAGATATCGAATAATGTTCTTGTAACCAATTATCTGCTTATTAACATCGTACGCGTGTGAACCATTATGGGTATGCACGGTAGCAAGTGGCTTGTCAATGCCGATAATATAATTGTTCTTTGCAATCTGCAACCAAAAAGTTGTGTCCTCACCGATACCGATATTTTCATTAAATTTTAACCGCGATTTTTTGAGCCACCGGGCATTAAGCATTACTGTAGGGGTGGCTATTGGGCAGCTATATGTTAGCTTTCTCTCACAATGCCCCCTGTCGGTACCACTATGAACGGTTGTTGTTTTACCGTCCATTTTCCGATTGTACGACGTATGCGACATCGGCGCTTTTGAAGCAATCATATATGTTAGCTGAGTCTTTATCTTTTCTGTCTTAAATTCATCATCAGAATCTAGCAATGCTATAAACTCACCACTTGCCTCAGCTATTCCTTTATTTCTTGCCGCGCTTACACCAGAGTTTTTGGTTAGTCTAATAAATTTTATATTATCCTTATTTTTTATAAATTCTTTAATTCTATTTGTTTTCGTTTTTGAACCATCGTCAATCAATATAATTTCTACATTCTTGTGGGTCTGTTTAACAACTGATTTCACAGCCCGGATAACCTCCGAAGGGTTGTCGTAAAAAGGAATGATTACGCTGACTTTATATTTGGGAGTCTGTTTTTTGGATGCATCAAGTATGCTCCTCATTCTATCGCGACAATACTTTTCAGCTTCATCAAATGGAGTGTCTTTGTAAAAATCAGCTAATTCTTCAAAGAAGCAATATTCGCTCCCTTCCAACTCTTCTCGTCTCTTTTTTGGAACATCGTTTATAAGCCCCAAATATAGTTCATTGCCTTCTGTTTTAACCCTTGGACTTGTGTTTGTAACCTGTTTGGCATGGATTCTTGTACTAACCAATAATTCGGGTATGTGAATGAAGTCGTAAGTTTGGGCCATTTTTCTCCATAGCTCGTAATCTTGGGTAGCTTTTAGGTTAATGTCAAATCCGCCATATTCGTCAAAAGCACTTTTTGGAATAAGTAATGATAAACCATTTATATTTCCCTTAAGTAGCGCATACTCTGGCTTCTGTACCAATTCTTCATGATTCTTTATCGCTTTAGACAACACTTTCCCGCGTGTATCTATTAAATAATAATCCGAATAAACTATAACCTTTTTGTGTAAGAGGCCCTTTTCTTGCAGATAATTTATCTCTACTTCAACTTTTTTTGGTTCGTACGTGTCGTCGTGTGAAAGCCACGAAAAGTACTCTCCAGTCATTTTTTCTATAGCTAGGTTTAGCGCGCTAGATACACCGCCGTTTTCTTTGTAAATATACCTTATTCTCTTGCCATATGTCTTAATTAACCTTTCAGTCTTGCCTTTGTCGGTTGACCCGTCATTGACGACAATTATCTCAAGGTTCTTATATGTTTGCTGAAGCGCGCTATCAATAGCATATTTAAGATAACCGGCACCGTTATATACAGGTATAACTAAGGATACTTTTGGTTTAGTCATTGTACCTACTATATACACCTCTCAGCTTTTTGTGAATTATCCCCGGAATATAGACAGCGTTATTGCTTACGAAGAATCGTGTGTTTTTATCATAATGCGTATCTTCAATAATTTTTTTTGTGAAGAAGGGTATTTTTTTGAACTTACCCTGTTCCTTAAGAAGCAGTTCTATTTTCTTATTTCTGACTATATCTTCATAGAACAAAACGGTACTTAGCGTATCGTGTTTTTCTTCACTACAAAAATGAGCTGGACTCGTCTTCAGTAGAGAAAGTTTACCATTTGATTTTGAGTATATACTACCAGAGAGAGTATCTAAATTATATCGCCCAGTGGTTATGAATAAAAGGAAGCCCCACTTCTTGCCAATCAGCACTTTCCCCACATCAATAATACCAACTTGCTTCTTTACCTTATCCCTCTCTTCAGTCAGTTGTGCCAATATATCCGATGCTTCTTCGCGATTATAATCCCGGCGAAAAGGCGCTTGAACTGCATCGAGTATTGTCTTAGCAATACCTGCACTCGAGAATAAATTATGAAAAACTTTGGACGATAAAAATTTCTCTATAGCATGGAGTTTTTTGATATATTCATCTTCAGTCATTGTTGATAAATACCTGTACAATTCTTCATAAGATTTGAATCTCCTTACATCAACAAAGCATTCTTTGGGTATATAATCCGATATATTATCTGCGCCTAAATAAATCGGTATGGTTCTTGCAAAAAAAGCATCAAATATTTTTTCAGAAATATATCCGCGCTGGTTAATGTAAGAGTCAAAGGTAATCGCAAATTTATACTCGTTTAGTTTTTTAATCTTACTATCTCTTGCAACAGAACCTTTGTGTATCTTAGAAAACTTATCAGACCATTTTAAGCCGTAAAGATCCAGTTCGTTAGGATACTTTGCGAGAAAGTACTCTGCGATTTTCTGTCGTTGGTGATAAGCAGCCTTGGGATGATATCTCACATTCTTTCTGTTGTAGAAATGCGTATAGTTCCAGCTATTGAGAACATGGATAATCTCATCGTTCGATGTATTATTTGTAATCATACAAACCATTTTTCTTTTAGCGAAGGGGACGATACTTTTTGGTGGTGACGAATAATAATTAGCAACGTTCCCTTTTATAAAATTACTCGTACCCACTAGATCGTCGTCATACGTAACTACTAGTTTAAATAATTTCGCCAGTTCTTTTATCGACCCCGGCTCATGCTTTTTCGCATGACCGGTTGGCGGTTCGTAGTCAATATATATTGTTTTTTTTAGCAGGTCTTTGTTGTGAAGATTTAATAAGCCTTCTAGATTATGGTAAAAAAGATTGTCAAAAAATATAACACCTATAACATTTCTATACTTAGCTTTGTCGTGTGTATGAATCTCCATTCCCTTCATGTTCGCCAAGATTTTGAGTCGATGGCACCATGAATATTCGCCCTTCCTTAGATTAAAGGGCTCATCATTCAATTTTTCTCCAATATATGGGAAGTAAACAATCTCGGGTTTATGTTTCGCCATTGAAGTCCTTATTTAAAATGTTACGTATAATATGTGCTGTATGTGCGGGAGTGGCTGTCGCGAAAACTTTTGATAGTTCGCTGTATTTCACAGTCTTGGTTTTTTTATCAAAAAAACGTTTTAGTTTACTCACATTGGTGTTGATACTATCCCTTTCATCGATAATTAATGTATTTGGGTACTTTTTATAATAGGGCAGCATCGGGTCTTTATCCTGTTTGATAAAATGAATAATCTTTTTGCCTGTAGACATATATTCGAACGCTTTCGCTGAAATTTGCCCCGATAACTCGTTGCCTATACTGAACAATACGTCGGCAGAATCTTGAACATTTTTTATTTCGTTCCATGACTTATTCCCCTTGTATCTGATGCCTCCCTTCCCCGCGATTTCGGCAGAGTGTTCTCTTATCATTTCCTCGGCCTCGCCTTGACCATAAAACTCAAAGTATGCCTTATATGATTTTAGATACTCTTCGAATATTTCTAATACCTTTTCGACTGAATAACGAGATTTTGAAAGATATCCTGTATAAACAACACATGGCGGACTTGCGTGATAACTCAAGCTAATGCTTCGCCTTTGCACTAGAGGCGGTTGAGCAAAGCTCATTTTGTCAAAATATGTATTAAAAGGAGCACTTTTATAATGTTCCCTGTGCGTTGACATCATAATAATGCGGCTTGATTTTTGAAAAATACGGTTTTCAATTTTTAACCCATGCTTCTTATAAAAATCGCCGCTGAAACCGTAACTACCTTCCCCTAGATTAGATATGCCATCGAGACAATATGGGATTAGTTTTATACCAAAAAACAACTTCTTGACCCAATACGACCCCATCAAACCATGAAATACGGAGTTTACTGGTATTATTGTGTCATAACCGTATTTTTTTTGAAGACTTAACAAATTTTTAAACGTAACGTAAAACAGATATTTCGCGTTAGTGTATGGTGTGTTATCAAACTGCCCAAAATATAGCCTAAAAAGCAGTTTTGCAATCTTATTGTTTTCGTACTTTGACTCATATTTTTTATCCGGATAGTGGACTATTACGCCATTAATGACTTCTCGTTTTTGAAGCTGACCTAATCCTCCATATACTGCATATACATGTACTTCTACGCCTTGTTTTATCAGTTCTTCGGCGACGGCACGTGTGCAAGCATCAGTTACATTTTCTGTAGGGTAATACCATGCCGTGACGAATAGTGCTTTTGCCTCTTGTTGCATTTTATCATTTGTGCCATGTGCGTGAGTTAACTATTGGCATGTAGCTTTGGATAATCCTCAGTACTTTGTCGGACACATTGGTGTCTTGGTAGTTTGGCACCATAATTTCGTCTGTATTATAATCCGTACCCACCGCAATATCGATAGCAGAAAGCATACTGTCTTTCTCTATGCCGCCCAGTATCAAAGTGCCAGCGTCTAACCCTTCAGGTCGCTCTTGCGCCATTCTTACCGACACAGCGGGAAAGTGTTGTATAGTACCCTCTTCGCAAATTGTACCGCTATCAGAAAGAACACAGTAGGCGTTTTTTTGCAATTTATTGTAGTCAAGAAATCCCATGGCTGGCATATTGATTATTAACGGATTAAACTGTATGGCTTCTGCCCTGATTCTCTTTTGCGTTCTTGGGTGTGTAGAAAATATTATCGGTATTTTGTACTTTTCAGCTACTACATTCAGCGTGTTGCAAACCGTTTTAAAATTATCACCAATATCTAGATTTTCCTCACGATGCAAGCTAACTACAAAATATTTATCGTTTTCTAAATTTAGTTTTTCTAGTATGTCTGACTCATCAATCTTTGGAGTGTACTTTCGTATAACCTCGGTCATTGGTGAGCCTGTCACAAATACCTCGTCTTTTGTCTTACCTTCAGAAATTAGATACTGCTTAGCATTGTCGGAGTATGCCAAATTAATATCACTTAGGTGGTCAACCACCCTTCGATTAATTTCTTCGGGTGTATTAAAGTCAAAACAGCGGTTGCCCGCCTCCATGTGAAAAATAGGAATCTTAAGACGCTTAGCGGAGTAAGCCGACAGGCAACTATTTGTATCACCCAAAATTAACAGCGCATCAGGTCGCTCTTGCACCATAACATCGTAAGTTTTGGCAATGATATTACCCACCGTCTTACCTAGTGTTTCGCCCGGGGAATCCAAATAATAATTGGGGGACTTTAGTTCCAGCTCCTCAAAGAATATTTGGTTGAGATTATGGTCGTAGTTTTGACCGGTGTGAACCAATACTAAATCAAAATACTGATCTATTTTCTTAATGGTCTCTGCGAGACGTATAATCTCGGGCCTAGTGCCCACAACCACCATTATTTTGTTTTTTGCCATTACTCGCTCACCTTCTCTATTATGTTCTTCGCGCCGTCATTTACCACAGTTTTGGCATATGTGTCAGGATATTTACTATTAAATAGTTCGTTGGCCCATAGAATCATAATCATTTCATCATTCCCGATATTTTCAATGTTATGTATATATCCCGGCGGAATAGTTACTATCTGGATCACGGAGTCATCTACTTCTATTTTGTAGTTGTCTGTATCGTCAAGTACACTTGTAAAACCAACCCGAGCCCTACCCTTAATAACAATAAATTTTTCTATCTTAGTATGGTGGTAGTGTTGGCCTCTTATGACACCTGGCTTGGTCGTAGATATAGATATCTGACCGGCCTGATGAGTACGGATA
>JAGOOV010000031.1 GCA_017992295.1 Candidatus Saccharimonadota bacterium | reverse complement strand
AATTATGCCATCTACCCGAACTCGGGCAAAGCCAGCTTTCGCGTAGCAGTCCGGCACATGTTCGAAAGCACCTTTTTTATCCGTTACAACCGGGGACAATATTATAATCCGCGTATTTTCGTAATCATGCAAGATTTTATCTATGATCATCGTTTGTGTTTGCCTAGCGACCTCAAGACCGCAAACGGGACAATGGGGTGTGCCGATACGCGCAAACAGCAACCTTAGATAATCGTAAATCTCGGTAACGGTGGCCACGGTTGAGCGAGGATTTCTACTAGTAGATTTTTGATCAATCGAAATAGCTGGAGAAAGACCGTCTATTTGATCCACATCGGGCTTCTCCATTAGACCTAAAAACTGCCTGGCGTAGGAACTTAAGCTTTCTACATAACGGCGCTGGCCTTCGGCATAAATCGTATCAAAAGCCAAGCTGGATTTACCAGAGCCGGATAGGCCAGTAATAACAATAAACTTGTTACGTGGCAACTCTACATTTATGTTCTTTAAGTTATGCTCACGAGCTCCCTTAACACTTATAAAATCCTTCATACCGAACGAACATTGTACCTGATTTTTGCTGAATTTTCCAGTACCTTAGTAGCGAGATCGTTCGGCTACCACCTCAACCCCGTTCAGGCAAATTCTTTCGGGAAATATTGGAATTTCAAACGGATATTTCTCTCCTCCGACATGAACGGAGTGTGATTGATACTCTCTCATTCGCCTATCCATGAAACTATTGGGATTGAGAAAAAGTTCTTTTCTTTGACGCCTGTCAAAACCTTTAAGCATTATGGAACCCAAGGTTATGTGAGGATCCAAATTTTTTAACCTGCTTTTTGCCTGGTTTTTGCTTATTTGGTATCTATCTAAAATATGGTCAACTATTAGCTGTCTGTCTTGGTATAGTTCTTCGTTATATTTTACTTGCAAGCCAAAATAGCGGCTACCATACACACTGTATGGATTTTTCGGGTCAGCTATTTCAACATGTAAACAGTCGCTCTGACTTACTTCGTGTAAAGAATTAAGTTCTGCGGCAAATGTAGATACTTTTTTCTTAGGTACCCTTTCGTGATAACCCATATCAAATATGTCGTGTAAGAGCGGGTCCACCATTACTAAAGTTAGTCCTAGTTCGCCTATTTTTTTAAACCTTATGATGTCGCTGTTAAAAGCCTTTAGTTTTTCAAATTCTGATTCAAAAATCGGTTGCCCAGGTGCAACACTTCTAGATATGTGCAAACCCCAGTATTGTTCCTTTTTGTGGACATGGTTTCTGATCCCATGTTGGCAAGTATTGTGCTTGGCCATCAACCCTCCAAGTTTTTATTTCACCCCTTCGCTTAATGTTAGCCTAACTCCAATTTTTAATACTGTCAAACCAATCAGTAGCAATTCACATTTACGTCTAATTATTCAACTTAACGCAAAAGCACATTTTGCCAGCTTCAGTTAATAATTTTTATTTAATAAGGGATCAAACTTTCGCCATAAAGCTGTAATTCTTCTAATAAGAAAAGCTGTCGTTTATCAATTTCAGGTTTTTCTTTTAGTTGTTGTAAACGGCTAAAATATTGGTTAAGTAAGCTTTTTTTACCTGACAGTAACTTATTTTTTAGATATTCTTCCCACTGTTTTTGTTCGGATAGATTAAGACTTGACGGATATTGTCTAGCTTTGTAAAGCAGTAGCAGCTTGTATAGACGATTGTCGTTAAAATCTGGGTTCATGCCAGTTAATTCACTCGAGTTTGCTTCTCTGACGACTTTCATTTTTGCTTTATCGTCATCACCAAAAAATCCGTCGTAAAGCTGGCTATCTACGTCTTTTATATCAATAACAAGACTGGTTTGGCGCTTACGTTCGCCTTCGATAATAGCCTGCTTAAGACGTTCAAAAAAAGCGGTATTAGCCAGTAATTTATCGATGTTTTTGTATACCCGCTCCAGCTTAATTCCCAACCTTTTTTGACTGGAGTTATCCAGCACGTTAATTGGCGCCACCGCCGGACAACGATTAAATTGTAACGTTTTTACTGGAAATACACTTTCATCGCTAGCAGATTCGTGGTTAAACATTTTTTCAATTAATTTCTCTTTTGATAACTTCATATATTTTTCGGGGTCAGTTTGCAAATCGTATACCAACACACAGCCTTTTTGCGTAGGGTGCGTGAGTATAGTAAAGACCACCGTTGTCTTTTCGTTATCCGAATTATATCTGCCAGAAGTATAAATAAACGGTTCCGGGCGACTTACTAATTGTTCGACTTTTATTTTGTCTCGCATTTCTAACAAGTAACTAAACAGCCTTGGTTGCCGATCTTTTATTAAACGAGCTAAGTCAATTGTAGCCTGCACGTCGCTCTCAGCATCATGAGCTTTAGAGTGGTGTAGTTTATTGGCCGAAGCCAGTAGTTCCAAGCGATTAGTGCCTTTTCCGCCAGCAAGACGTGGCCAGTTTATCCCATTTGGTCTTAAAGCTCTAGTCATTCTTGAAACATCTAATATATCCCAGCGGCTTCGCTGATCTTTCCAGTGCCACTCATAAGCATCGTACAGATTACGATAGTTTAAAAATCGAATAAACTCATCGTCAAAACGTATGTTGTTAAAGCCCACAAATATTGTTTTAGGTAAAGCGATTTTGTCGTAAAAATATTTTAAAAACTCGGCTTCGCTAATGCCTTCAGACAAAGTAGTCTGCGGAGTAATACCAGTAATCAAAACGGCTTCCGGCTCCGGTAATACGTCCGGAGTCATCTTAATTAGAAAATTATCTTTTGAGCCTATTGGACGCAACTCTGAATCTGTCCGTTGCCCGGCAAATTGCATAATTCGACCGCTTCTTGGGTTAATCCCGCTGGTTTCTAGATCGTAGAAATAAAAACTATCCATAATTAATTCTCTATGTAACCGCTGTCGACAGTGCCAAAAAATACTTTATCTTTTGGTTTTATCTTTAGCCTTTCCAATTCTTTGGATATTCCTAGTTTATGCATGATGTCTTTGAGTCTGTCTACGGCTGCTGGGTTATTAAAATCTGTTTTTTTAGCAAATCGCTCTATTTTATCACCGGTTACCAGAAAACCAGCGCTATTTTTCTCGACTCTCCAGTCGTCTTGGTTATCAGCTAGTTTTATAACCGGCAACTCTTCAGCCATTGAACTTAATTTTTGGCCTGAGTCTAATAGTTTATTAACGTTCTTGGCCAAATCAAGTAGTAATTCTTCTAAACCGATATTTGCGTAGGCCGATATTATGTGCAGTTTAATGTTCTTTGATAACGCCTTTTTAAATGAGGTTATTTTATTTGCAATATCCTCTTTGGTCATCGTGTCACATTTTGTCAAGGCTACTATTTCGGGTTTTTTGGCTAATTGCTTTGAGTAGGCTTCTAGCTCGACTCTGATAATTTTATAGTCTCTCGCTAGATCAGAGTTATTAATATCTATCAAATGAAGTAAAATTTGACAGCGGGAAACGTGTTTTAAAAAGTCATCACCCAAACCCTTGCCTTTGCTAGCGCCTTCAATTAGCCCCGGAATATCTGCTATCAGTATGCTCCTGCCAGGTATATCGGCTACTCCCAGGTGGGGCCTAAGAGTGGTAAATGGATAGTCGGCTATTTCTGGCCTGGCGTTACTAACAGCCGCCAAAAAGCTACTTTTACCCGCATTGGGTAAGCCAATTAGCCCTACATCAGCAATCATTTTCAATTCTAAAATAAGTTGAAGTTGTTCACCTTGTTCGCCTATTTCGGCTACCCTGGGCGCTTGTCTGGTTGAAGATGTAAAGTGAGCATTGCCATAACCGCCTTTTCCCCCTTTAGCTACGATTATTTCGTCTCCTTCAGCAACTAAATCCGCTATTAAACTGCCGTCTTGATTAGTAACAACGGTACCAACCGGAACTTCAACCCTCAAATCTCTGCCTGAACGACCGTGTCTGTTGGATGTGCCTCCGTGACCACCGTTTTGAGCTTCAAGCAATTTGTTATAACGAAACTTGGCCAGTGTATTTTGTCTCTCGTTAGCAACCAGCATTACATTACCGCCATTACCACCGTCACCGCCGTTTGGGCCTCCTCTGGCTATGTGCCGCTCGCGTCTAAAACTAACCAACCCGTTACCACCGTTGCCCGCTTTAGCATTAATTGTTACTTTGTCTACAAACATTAGCTATTAGTATCTAACCTCTATTTCGTACTGACAAGTCTCAACTTTACAGCTGGATTCACTACTATAACTAGTCGTCTTACAGATTTTGTTAACTTTGTTAAACTGTCTAATTTTTTACTAGTGATATATGTAGTTCTGATAAGTGCTTATCGGTACCCAATCACTATAACCTACCCGCCCCCAGCCGGCCAAGGCGTTCATGTCTGAATATTTCATCATGGTGCCATCGGGCGAAACCTCTTCTACGTAAGCCACATGACCCCAATAACTCATATTCGGGCTCTGCGCTATCGCCCCGGGAATCGGTTTGGAGCTTACTGTCCATCCGCTTAGACGAGCGTAATATGCCCAGGTGTTGGCGTTGCCCCAATTTGTAGGTACCCTCACTCTGTTGGCAACATACCAAGTGCAGTACCCATAAGTGTAACCGTTATATCCATAACTCGGCGAAAAGTTATATACCGCCGAGCTATCTACTGCACTACGCCCGGGAGCAGACGGCTGGACTCCGTCGGGTATTAGAATATATTCGCCAACAGGTAATCCTGAAATTTCAATATCGTTAAACGTGACCAGTTGGTCTTTATTGGCCATGAACCTAGACACAATTGAGTCAACGGTGTCGCTACTCTTGACCATATAAACAATACCGCTACGTGGCGGTATTAAAAGTTCCTTGCCTACCGGCAGTTGGTCTCCGTTTATCCCGTTAGACCATCGAATACTGTCTGAAGTAATGCCATATTTATTGGCCAGCGAAGTTACGGTATCTCCAGCGACAGTAACATATTTAGTAATATCTTTTCGAGATTTTGACCCGCCGGCTACTAACTGTGGTTTAGCTACTATCGCCTCGTTAGTAGTGGCAGCTGAAACTTGAGCGTTGTAAGAATCAGCCTGATTTATAACTGTCACCGTTTCCGGCAGACTAGCCACCTTTGCAACGCTAGCAGCAATATCGGCTGCCGACACCGGATCTATCGGAGCTTCGGCCTGGTTTTCTGAAACAATTTCACTAAATAAATTTTTGGTACTCTTAGTAGCCTGATTATGACCACTCCACACCACCCCGATAACAACCAATATTAAAATGATGTTAGCATAGGCGAAACCGCGCTTAACAAGCCATCTTTTGGTTTTTAAGTACCTTCTCCTAAACGCTTTTGCCAAGCGCTTTTTTAGGGGTTCAGTTATTGTTCTGTCGTCAGCTCCGGAGCTTTTCGAAGCTTGGACTTGCTTATTAGGGTGTATAACTCAAAACTCCTTGTTCGTTAAAAACCATTAAACACTAACCAGTCGCTGATTTAACAATAAGCGTTTACAGTAGTCAACACGACTTTGGAAACCAAAGCCGCAAGTTTGATTTTATAGGCTCTCAACCATTTTGTCAAGATATAGGCAGATTGCTTACCCCTGTTATATCATTATTAAGATGGTGCAGAAAATACTACTTATCTGAGCACATTAATTAGGTTAGGTAATACTTATGCTAACCAGAGGAAACGATTTAGTTTGTTACCTAATATGTGCTACAGCGCTTTTTACAGTGTTCTTCAGCCAGAGATTCGTGTTCTTCTATAGTCTTTGAAAAATAAGTTTTACCGTCGTCGCCAGTCACATAAAACAGATAGTCATTCGGCAAAGGATAAGCTACCGCTAACAAAGATTCTTTAGAGACATTACTGATTGGGCCAACCGGAAGTCCGGGATATTTATAGGTATTATACGGCGAATCAATCTTTGGGTTATTGGGTTGGCCGGCCAAAAAAGAAGCATATTGATAAGTAGCATCGGCGGCTAAAGGCATATTAATTTTTAATCGATTATAAAAAACGCCGGCGACCATTTTTTTATCGGTAAAGTGGCTGACTTCTTTCTCAATCACAGACGCTAAAATAACCCCCTGATGTATCCCTAGTCCTCGTTTTTGGAAAGCATTAATTAAATCCGGTGTCAGAGCTTTAAACATCTGATCTAGCGACTTTTCTATAATGTCTTGAGGTTTGGTGTTGCTTGTTGTTTGGAACGACTCAGGAAAAAGATATCCCTCTAAGCTGGCATTTCCTGGTTTGGCTATTAGAGCTGGATGATTTTTATAATTAGCAGCATCAAGCGCCTTATCTACCTCGTTTTTATCAAAACCGTAATCAATCATCGATTGTCTTATTTGATCTAATCGTTTCCCTGGAATTATGGTAAATAAATCTTTTTTAATTCTGCCTTCCGTAATGTATAAGACGACCTCGGGCGTTGACTGACTGGCACTTAAAACGTACTGCCCGGCCTTGAGACTATCCCGTAAATCGTGGCTGCGAACATACCATTCAAAGGCTCTGGCACTTTTTATTACCCCTTCTTCAGCCAGTAGCTTACCGATTTGCGAAGCACTAGAGCCCAGCGGTATAGTTACTATTATTTTGCTAGGCTTCGAGCTTAACGGCTTAAGCTGCCTATTGTACCAACAATTCACCGAAATCCCACCAATACCGACAATTAATAGCAAAACAGCCAACAAGCTGACAATTATGTATGTCGGCTTACTCAGCAATTTACGCCTTAAAAACTTATTTCTACACTTCACCACTATTTAAATAATCCTCTAAAATCACTGCTGCTGCAAGTGAGTCAACGTCGTCTATAGGTTTTTTTTGAAGTTTAATTCTCTCTAAAGCTTCGACCGTGCTTAGAGTTTCGTCCTGGTAAGTAATGGCCGGACCTATTTTTTGCAACTTACTATTCACAAAACCACGCACATACTCACTTTGTTTGGTCTCTCGGCCGTCTAAGTTTCGCGGTAGGCCAACAACTATAGTATCTATATCGTGTTGTTTTATTATCTCTTTTAGCAAACCGCGAAAGTTTTCATCGTTATTTAGAGTTGTTAGCGGTTCTGGCAACCTTGCCACTACATTGGCCCTGGCTACCCCTATTCTTTTTTCACCGATATCTAACCCTAATAAATTAGTTGGTGACATTGCTTATATACTTAACAGAAATCCGCTTGGCGTTACTCGGGGTCTTGTACACCCAAAAAGGACTATAGGTTATTTTGGCGTCTGTAACTCCTGGATGAGATTTGATAATAACCAAACTGTCGCCTTTTTTCTTACCAGCGATTGCCTTGGCTACCGATTCGGCGTCTTGAGGCGCGCCTACCTCAACGTCCGTACTTATTTTAAGAATAACGTCCCCTTCGCGATTTTTTTCTTGGACTGAAATTGTTGCCGAGCTAGCCCCCGTCTTGATAATAGACTGGCTTGGCTTAAGTTGTTTTTTGATATTTTCTTTAATAATCTGCTCAAGTCCGGTGGTACTTAAACCCATCATTGTCACTTTAAAGGTGATGCTGGCGGTAGCTGTGCTGGCCTGCTGACCCACAGCAGGGTTACAACTCACCGCACCGGCGTTATTCGTGTAGGTTTCTTTTACCGGAGTTAAGCCCAGCCCTTTTAGTTCTTCTGAAAGTTGGTTTTTGTAGCTATCGTTATTAGCGTTCGAAATAGCGTCTTTAGCATCGTCACAATCAGACTGACTGACAACTGTTACCATGTTATTGGTGCCGCCAGACATACCATCCGCGTTAGTTGCCGAAACCGAAGGGTAACCAGAAACCGCAAAAGTCCTGCCACTATTGACGTTATATTGGTCTCCAGCATTTTGTGCAGTTACGCCCACTTCATCGCTGCTAATTCTACACCCACCCGCCCAACTCAATGTAGTTAAAGTTGCGCTACCCTGTGTTATGAACGTCAGTCCACCAGTGCTTACACCTGTGCCCGAAGGTATCGTTATGGCAGAATCATCAACCGCACTACAGGGCACAGAAAATCTTACTTTCCCGGACGCTTTGTTGCCTTTATTTTGCTGACCGGTCGCCGAAAAGCTTTTATTGGCCGTTTTATCTTCGGATTTTACAGTAGCAGGTATTATTTTTCCCTTAACATCAACGGCTGTGGCAGAAGGTTTTGCGGTTACCGTTAGTTCAACAGGTATCGATTTGTTCTCTGTAGTTATTGTCACAGAAGCTTTCGGCCATACAAACATAGAGAAAATCAAGAAAGTAATAAGCAGTATCAGGCCACCGCCAATCAAAAATAGGCGATTTCTAAATCTGTCAAAATTGGGAATCTCTGGTCTATTTTTCGTCTTTTTTTCTGTTTTACCAGATTCACCCTTTTTATCGTCTTTTACCGGTTCGTCACCGATTTCTATTGGCGAATCTTTGCTTGTGTCATCCGCAGTTCTTACGTCATTCTCCAGCTCTTCAATTGACTTAGAAAAATCAACACCTTCTTGAGCACCGTTGTTTTCTAGTGTCTTTGCTAGTTTTTCGGTATCAACGGACGTCGGTATATAGGGTTTAGATTGTATTGACTTTGCAACATACATACCAATTGTACCGGCCAGCGCTAATACTGCTGATTCACTAGTGATTAACACCAAGTTTTTACCCGACTCTTCGCTGATTTTTTTCAAAATTTTCATATTTACCGAACTCTGCATTACCGTACAACGCTTGGGCAGTATCAAAGCCACTATAGAGGAGTCTGAATTTTGAACTTTATCTATGATGCCGGTGATTTCATCGTCGATATCGATGTAAATATTATCTTTTTTCATATTTTTAGTATCTGATTAATCCTATCTTTAACACTATCCCCCGATGATTCATATTGTAACAAGGTATCCATCCCGACACGAAGTAATCCCATGGCTGTAATATATGTGCTTTCTCTTATATACATTT
>JAGOOV010000030.1 GCA_017992295.1 Candidatus Saccharimonadota bacterium | reverse complement strand
ATATACTGTTAATCATTGGTGTTGTAGTAGGTGTACTGTTTTTATTGATAGTGTTGCTTGTAATATTTTTTGGCTCTCCCGACGCTAAAACCGTATTCAAAGATATGAACGCTGAAATGTTAAAGACTAAAACAGTGCTCATAACCCAAAATTACAAGGGAAAAATTTCTGGTAACAGAGTAGAAATAGATTCTAAAGCATCCATGGACATGACAAGTGGTCAAACTTTAAAAACGCAAGGTGATTTTGTAATTCGGGTTATTGATGGCGAGACACCTATGACAGTCAGAGCGGATTTTATTACGATAGGTGATAACAAATACATAAAATTTAACGAAATGTCATCAACAGACAAAACGTTGAACAGTGCTTTCGACGCGATAGAGTCAAAAATTAAAGGTCACTGGATAAAATCACGACCAGCAGATAACTACTCTAGCTTAGCCTCCAACGCTCTAGAGTCTGTATTAACAATATTTCCAACTCCGTATGCCAATCTGACTAAAGATCAGCAAACTGAAGTTCTTAAAATAATGCAAGATAAATCAACGTACACAATAGACGAAAGTACAAAAGTAGAACTAGGTGGAGTAAACACATACAAATACTCTATAAGTTACGACAAAAAGCAGTACAACCTGTTTGCTAAAAAAATTGCTGAGTATGTAAAATACTTGAAAAGCTCCGACGAAGAAAACGATAGCGACATAAAGAAGTATGATGTATGGGTAAATATAAGCAGTAAGCAAATAGCCAAAATTGAATTCGAAGGTACTGCAAAAGACGGGGATACTCTTGAAGGCAAGTTTACGTTAAGCGATTACAACAAAGTACTTAACATTAATAAACCGGACGATTATTCCATGGAGTCAGAACTTCTTTTATAAAGAGAGCTTGACAAATAAAAACAAAAGCAGTATAACTGTTTATGTAATCGCGCGTAAGCGACTTTAAAATAAAAACTAAAACAAAAACCTTTAAAGTCGCCGGGTGGGCCCGCGCGATTTTAAATTGGTGTCAATTTGCATAATATATCTTAAAATAGGAGAGGTGCTCGGCTTTAGCTGGAAGAAATTTAAAATTGTAGAAAGTTGGGGCTTGTTGCAGGCCAGTAGATATCGCCTGTTTTATGCGGGGGTGTAGCTCAGTTGGCTAGAGCGCGGCATTCGCATTGCCGAGGTCCGGGGTTCGACTCCCCGCATCTCCACCAAACTGACTAATCCAAAAAACAACAGAAGTTGTGGTTTTTAGGGGATATAACTCAGTGGCTAGAGTGCTTGCATCACACGCAAGAAGTCGCAGGTTCGAGTCCTGCTATCCCCACCATTTTGCGCTTTTTTCCGACGGGTCGGGTCGGGGGCGACCCGTCGGAAATCTCGTTTCCAAATTTTGATACCAAAATAAGTTCTTGCGTGAACTTACAACCTTTCTTCTGTTGATTTTCTAGCTAAAAAGTGCTAGTGTTTTCAATATGATAAAAAATAAAAATAAAAATAAAGTACCATCAGAAAATATACTGTTGAACGAAGTGGTCTTGCTTTTGGCTGAGAAACGCACCTACTTTTCAGTGTTGCGTACGGGTATTGCGGTAGCTACATTGCCTCTTTCGGTGGCGGTTTTTTTGATTGCTACGAAAGATTTACACAGTATTTTTGATAACAGTATGTATTTCTCTTTAGCTATGATGGTCTTAACGCTAACAATCTTGGGCGGTATTGCTATGGCAATTTTTGCCAGTAGGCGTGTCAGCAAAATAGATGACACCGTCAATAAGATTGGTAGCGAAAACAAGCGTGTCGAAGATATAATTGTTTGAGCTGATTACACTTGTACTTAGTTCTTGAGCCTTGGCGTAGAAATAGAAGTCGAGCAAGGGATGCTGTTGCGGGAATGTGTAAGGCTACTTAAGGCCGTGTATAGGCAAGTAAAAACTTTGACAACAGACAAACAAGTCGGTATGTTGTTAGTGCGTATGGGGCTATAGCTCAGTTGGCTAGAGCGCTTGTATGGCATACAAGAGGTCTGGGGTTCAAGTCCCCATAGCTCCACCAAAACTTAAATGCAAGACAATTTACGTGACTGTTTTTCTCGACTACCCGTTGGAACTATGGACTTAAAGATTAATAAAATTACCGTCGGCGAACTAAAAACCAACTGTTATGTGGTAAAAAGTCATAAAAGATGTTTTTTGGTGGATCCCGGCGCCCAAGCCGATAAGATAGTTGAGTCCCTAGGCGAGTGCGAGCTCTTGTTTATTCTATTAACTCACTGCCACTTTGATCATGTGCTTGCTCTGGAGCAAATTGTTGATAACTACCCTCGAATTAAAGTTTATGTACACCAAGCCGACAACGAGCTATTAAAGAACCTGTCTCAACAGAGGCACTATTCAAGAAACACGCTAAAAGACTTAGATATACCCGTAAAGAGAGTTAAAGATAATCAAACAATTAAGTTTGAAGATTACGAAATTACGGTTATTACTACCCCCGGCCACAGCCACGGTTCGGTCTGTTATCTCATAAACGGTAATCTGTTTAGTGGTGACACGTTGTTTCATCACGCAATTGGACGTACCGATTTTTGGACAGGGGATTCCGTTGCTATGCGAAAAAGCTTACAAAAACTAGCGAGACTGCCCAAAAATACTTTAGTTTTGCCCGGCCATGGACGACCTACAACCATACAAGAAGAATTAAAAAGCGGTTACCTAATCACTTAACAAACTGATTGGGTTACAATAAGTAATATGGTCAGTTATTTTAAAAAGATACTTACTGAGATATTTGGCAGACAAACTCGCAAGATTTTAGCCAAACACGACCCCACAATAATTGCTGTTGCCGGTAGCGTAGGAAAAACAACCACAAAAATGGCCATTGCCACTGTTCTTAGCCAAAGTTTTAGGGTTAGATTTCAACAGGGTAATTACAATACTCCTATTAGCATTCCCTTTGTTTTTACCGGAAGAGAAATGCCTTCGCTATACAACCCCTTTTCTTGGTTTTGGGCCTGGCACAAGGGCCAAAAGACGCTAAGGCGAAAGTATCCCTATGACATCGTAGTAGTCGAGCTTGGAACCGACAGCCCAGGAGATATTGCCAATTTCAAACAACTGCTTCATCCGAAAATTACAGTCGTCACTGCAGTTGCCGAAGAACATATGGAGTTTTTTAAAGATTTAGAAGCAGTGGCGAAAGAGGAGTTGGGGGTTGCTGATTACAGCGAACAGTTGGTAATTAATGCCGATGACATACAAGAAGAGTATTTAGAAAAATATGTCTCAAAAGACGTTCCTATGCATTCATACGGCTTTAAACATGCCGAATATAAAATAACAACTTCAGCCAGCGAGGAGGGTTACGAAGTAGCCATTGAATTAGGTGGTGGTCAAAAAGTTACCACTAAAACCACCTCTATAGCCGAACACAATCTTAAGGCGATAGCGGCGGCAGTGGCAGTCGGTGATCTTATGGGCATGGAGCCGGATAGTATCAAAAAGGGCATTAATAAAATTAAAGCTATGCCGGGGCGCATGCAAGTACTTAAGGGTGTGAGAAATTCGGTAATTGTTGATGATACATACAACTCTAGCCCGATTGCAGTCGAGGCGGCCCTAAAAACTATTTACGGAATAAAAGCTCCACAAAGAATTGCCATACTTGGGTCGATGAACGAGCTTGGTGAATATTCCAAAGAAGCCCATACCCGGGTTGGCAACTATTGTGATTCAAGCAAGCTAGACTTGATAGTGACTATCGGCACTCAGGCTAACGAATTTTTAGCACCGGTAGTCGAGGCAAGAGGTTGCAAGGTGGTTAAAACGCTTAGCCCTTATGAAGCTGGTAAAAGAGTCAGAGATAGCATTAAGCCTGGGGCAATTATTTTAGCTAAGGGCTCGCAGAACGGGGTATTTGCCGAAGAAGCGCTGAAGCTATTGCTAGCTAACCCCGGCGACGTTGATAAGTTAGTCCGTCAAAACAAATTTTGGCTTAAAAAGAAAAGCCAGCAATTCGGCGATTTTCCGACGAGCTAACAACTTTTTTATTACCTCTGTATAATATAAAAACAATGAAGAGATATAACCCGAAAGAAATCGAACCCCGAATTCAAAAACAGTGGGAAAATTCCGGTATATATAAAACCGTCCAAGATTCGTCTAAGCCAAAACGTTACGTTTTAGAATTTTTTCCGTATCCCAGTGGTGCGGCCATGCATGTTGGTCATGCGCGCAATTATGCGATAGGCGACGCTTTGGCTCGCTACTATCGTATGAACCAACTAAATGTTATGCATCCAATGGGTTGGGATGCCTTTGGTTTACCGGCCGAAAATTACGCAATTAAAAATAATATCAGTCCGGCTCAAGCTATTAAAGAAAACACTACCAAGTTCAAGCAACAACTGATGCAAATGGGCTTTAGTTACGACTGGTCCCGGGAAATTAACAGTAGCGATCCCTCGTATTACAAGTGGACGCAGTGGTTTTTTAAATTATTATTTGAAAGGGGTTTGGCTTACCAAAAAAAGAGCTTACAGTGGTGGTGCGAAACCGATAAAACCGTGCTAGCCAACGAGCAGGTCGAAAACGGCAAATGTTGGCGTTGCGGTAACAAGGTTATCAAAAAACCTTTAAAACAGTGGTTTTTTAAGATTACCGAATATGCCGACAGACTGGCAGAAGATTTAGAAGACCTCGATTGGAGCGAGGCCATCAAGTCGATGCAACGTAACTGGATAGGTAAGAGTGTTGGTGCCGAAGTAAAGTTCAAAATTGCAGACACGAAAGAGCAACTAATTGTTTTTACCACTAGGCCGGATACGTTATATGGGGCTACTTTCATGGTCTTGGCACCGGAGCATCCTTTGGTAGAAAAACTGACGACAGGTAACAACAAACAAAAAATTGCCGAATATGTAAAACAAGCCGAGGCCAAAACCGATATCGACCGTATGGAGACCGAGCGGGACAAAACCGGTGTGTTTACCGGCTCGTACGCCATCAATCCGGTTAACGGTAAAAAAATACCGATTTGGGTTGCCGATTACGTTTTAATGGGTTACGGCACCGGAGCTATAATGGCCGTTCCGGCTCACGATGAACGAGACAACGAGTTTGCAAAAAAGTATAAGTTACCGATTATTCAGGTGGTTAAGCCTGCAGACGACGGTAGCCCGAGCGATATTTTTACCGATGAAGGTATTTCTATAAACTCGGATATCTACTCTAATATGCCAACTAGTGCAATGCGTGACAAAATTGTTGCCGATTTAGCTAAAAAAAGACTGGCCAAAGGAAAAGTAAACTATAAAATGCGCGATTGGCTAATTAGTCGTCAACGATATTGGGGAGCCCCCATACCGATAGTTCATTGTAAAAAACATGGTGCCGTTCCGATACCAGACAATCAGCTACCGGTAACATTACCGGAGGTAAGTTCTTATCAGCCAACCGGAAAAGCTACCAGCGTGCTGGCTTCGGTGAAAGAGTGGGTAAATACTACCTGCCCGGTTTGCGGCGGACCGGCCAAGCGTGAAACGGATACAATGGACGGTTTTGCGTGTAGCAGTTGGTATTTCTTAAGGTTTGCTGACTCTCATAACAATCAAAAACCATTTTCCAAAGATAAAGCCTCTTTTTGGCTACCGGTCGACGAATACATCGGTGGCGCTGAGCACGCTGTGATGCACTTGTTATATGCCCGTTTTTGGACAAAAGTAATGTACGACGCCGGTTTGATAGATTTTGACGAGCCGTTTAAAGCGCTCCGAAATCAGGGTATGATTTTAGCTCCCGATGGCCGAAAGATGAGTAAAAGCTGGAATAACACCATCACTCCGGACGAAATCATAGAGCAAGGGTATGGTGCTGACTCCATCAGGTTAATGGAGTTGTTTATCGGTCCGTGGGATCAAGACGCTAACTGGAGTGTCGAGGGGCTAGGCGGCTGCTTTAGGTTTTTGCAGAGAGTGTGGGTTATAACTCAAAGGTATATAGAATCCGAAAATTCCGGTGAAAACCGCCAAGCATACAATCAAATAATGTCGGCCACACATAGTGCGATTAAAAAAGTTACGCTAGATATTGAACAAATGAGCTTCAACACAGCTATATCTACCCTGATGGAGTTAGTAAATCAGCTTTATAAGATAGAAGCAAAAAACGGTTTTACAGCGAGCAAAGCATGGGATTTGGCAATAAAATCGTTATTACAACTACTGGCACCCTTTGCTCCACATATCAGTGAGGAGCTATGGCATCAAATCGGTCAAAAAGAATCAATACACCAAAGTGAATGGCCAATTTATGACGAAACCTACCTGGTACAAAAATCCGTAAAAATAGCCATCCAAGTAAATGGTAAATTGCGAGGCAAAATAGAAATGCCTTTTGATAGCGGACAATCAGCAGTAGAAGAAGCAGCTAAAAAGCACGAAAACGCCGCCCAGTATTTAGACGGCGACATCCGTAAAGTAATCTATGTAGAAAACCGACTAATCAACTTTGTTGTCTAGTCTTTATTGCACCAATACTCCTATTTTTGTCTTACCGTTATAGGTGGTTGTGTTATGCTTGTTATTTTTTGTGATAATATTTTGCTCATTAACCCAGTACCACTTAGTATCGTCGTCTTCACTTTTTACCTGGAAACCGTACCAGTCTCCATTTGCCGAGTTCCTCAAGTCGCCCATAACAACAGGGTTCAAAATGGGCACCTTATCTTCTTGAGTGTATTCACTGATTTTATCAATCTCAACTTTGTTGGTTTCTCCAGAACCTTTGTCTTCAAGTACATAGGGGTTCTCACGAACATTAGCTCCCGGCTTAGTCTCAACTCGACCTTTTAGAAAACTGAAGTTACCCTTGTTGCCTTGCTCAATCATCTTAGTGATTTCAATTTCTTCTTTTGTCTCGCTTGGATTACCGGTAAAGATATTCATTTTTTGTGCTCCAAAAAATCCGACAATCCCAACGAGACCTAAAGCCAATAATGTTCTGATAGGGTGTTTTTGTTTATTTTCTATTTTGTGGCTTAACTCTCTTTGTTTACTTCTATTTTCTTTGTCCTGCCTATTACGAGAAGCTTCAGCTTCTTTTTTCAACCTTATAACCTGATCGCTAGATAGTGTAACGCAATGGTTTTTGTCGTGAGCTTCCTGTAAATTTTCATCTTTTGTGTAAACTTCTTGACGTGACATAATGATTGTATTATAGCATAAGCATTACAAAAAGTCAATAATATATTATATTTATGGATTTCTTGAGATTAAAAGCTAATAATTGCTATAATCTAAGCAGATTTAGTTTTATTAAGATTAACTTTAGGAGTTAACCCCTTGGGTAAACCAAAAAAACGCACCACACCACGACGAACTGGAACTAGGCGTAGCCATCTGACCTTAAAGCTGGCGCGCAAAGTTAACGCTAAATCACCAGTCAAGGTGTATACCACTAAACGTGAAAGTGGCAAAAAAAAGTAAAATACCGTTCTTTTCACTTTAAAAAAGGAGGGCTATAAGGGTAAAAGTTATGGCATCTAATCGTCACCTAGGCAGAATTGTTGCCTTGCAGACTCTATATGAGCAAGACTTTAGGGTAGAATGCAACGACGCAGCTTTTAACTTGGACGAGGTTTTAGCTAGAAATATTGACAGGTACAGCGAAACCATAGAAGACAAAACTTTTATAACCAATCTGGTGGCCGGAGTTGACAAATATAAGGATAAACTCGACGAAATTTTACAACCAATCGCTCCAGAGTGGCCTCTAAGCCAAATAGCCAGAATGGACAGGGTGATTTTAAGAATCGGCTTATATGAGTTGCTTTACGAAAAAGATGTGCCGCCGAAAGTGGTAATTAACGAAGCGGTTGAACTGGCCAAGTCTTTTGGCAGTGAAAACTCGTCGAAGTTTATCAACGGGGTACTCGGTACGGCTTATCGCCAAAAAGAAGAAAAATCAACTAAATCTAAAAAATCAAAAAAGACTAAGAAGAAAGAATAATTATAATGAAAGCACCCAAGCCGCTAAAGGGCTTTAACTTTAGAAAGTACCTAAGGCGACGTAAACCAGCTATTGACGAAGTTGTCCGCGAATATACGGCCGGAGGTGTGGTATGGCGTCGTAATCCTAAAAACAAAGAAATTGAAATCTTGTTGGTGCAAGACGCAAAAGATCGCTGGACAATCCCTAAAGGACATATAGAAGAAGGCGAAAAGCCTCGAGATACCGCCGAGCGCGAAATAAGAGAGGAAACCGGTTTGTCAGAGATGAAGGTAATGGGTTGGTTAGGAAAGATAAATTTTAGATATCGACGCCAAAACAGCCTGGTTCTAATTAATATGCAAATGTATTTGGTTCAAGCACTTGGCAATACCGGCAAGCTAAAAAAAGAAGATTGGATGAACGGTATTAAGTGGGTAACTTCCGCTAAAGCTCTTGAGTTGATTGAATACGAAGATATTGGCAAAATAATATTGCTGGGTCTAAAAAAGATAAGAGATGCAAGACTTTAATAAATATCAACAATTGGCCGAAAAAGCGTTGGGAGGCCAATTTAGCGACTTAAATTTACTGGTTACAGCTTTTACTCATCGTTCTTATCTGAACGAACATAAAAAAACCGCTCAAGAGCACAACGAGCGTCTGGAATATTTAGGAGATGCCGTACTAGAACTAATAGTGACGGAATATTTATATAAAAATTATCAGGAACCGGAAGGCGTGTTAACTAACTGGCGAAGTGCCTTAGTCAGGACCGAAAGTATTAGCGCTGCCGCCGAACGTTTAAGTTTTAACGATTATTTACGCTTGAGTCGCGGAGAAAAGAGGGGGTCGAAACGTGCCCGCGAACAGATATTAGCTAATTGTTTTGAGGCTGTTATTGGAGCAATTTATCTGGATAAAGGCTACCAGGTAGCTACCGATTTTATTAACGTTAACCTATTAAGCACTTTAGGAGGAATATTAGACAGCGGGTCTTGGATGGATCCAAAATCTCGTTTGCAAGAAATAGCTCAACGTTTAGATGGCGCCACTCCGCAATACAGAGTTTTGCAAGAAGAGGGTCCAGATCACGAAAAAACTTTCGTAGTTGGGGTT
>JAGOOV010000029.1 GCA_017992295.1 Candidatus Saccharimonadota bacterium | reverse complement strand
GATTGCCAAAGACAGCGACGGCTCTACAAGACAGAGCTTGAAAAGTCGCCTAGGTAAAATGAGTTATCGTTTTTAAAGTCTTTGGTCTGCCAAAGACTTTTTTGGTTAATCAGAGGTCGATAATTATAAAACAGGAGACAAGATGGCTTTAAGCAAAGAACAAAAAGAAAAAGTCGTTACCGAAACGACCCAGCTTTTGGAATCTTCAAAAATGACCGTTTTGGCACAATACTCGGGGATTCCGGTAAAATCCATGCAGGTTTTACGCAAAACCGCTAGAGATAACCAAACGGTGGTCAGAGTCATAAAAAACCGTCTAGTTTTGCAAGCTTTAAATAAAGTAGATAAATTAAAAAACGTTGATAAATCCGTTTTTAAAAATCAACTTTTATATGCTTTTAACAGTCAGGATGAAGTGGCCGCGGCACAAGCCTTAAATAATTTCGCCAAGACGGAACCCAGCTTGAAGTTCATCGGCGCTATTTCTGGCGATGGGGCGGTTTTAAGCGTTGACGATGTAAAGGCCTTAGCCAATCTGCCTTCAAAAGAAGCACTAAGGGCTCAGTTGGCAGGAACAGTCGCGGCGCCGTTAAGTGGCTTTGTTAATGTGTTAAATGCCAATTTGCGAGGCTTTTTAAACATCTTAGACGCTCGGGCAAAACAAATTTAATTTAAATAAGAAGGAGTATAGTCATGGCAGAAGCAGAAAAGAAAATAGAAGTACCTAAAGAATTCGAAAAATTGGTTAGTGAGCTTGACAAAATGAGTGCTTTAGAAATTAGTAAATTTGTTAAATTTCTGGAAGAGTACTGGGGAGTAAGCGCTGCCGCACCGGCCGTAGCTGTAGTTGCACCGACCAGCGCTTCAGAAGCTGCTCCCGTAGCCGATGAAAAAAGCGAGTACGACGTGGTACTTAAAGATCCGGGTACTCAAAAAGTAGCGGTAATCAAAGCCGTTAAAGAAATTACCAATTTAGGCTTAGGAGAGGCCAAGGCAATAGTTGATTCGGCCCCCAAACCAGTTCTAGAAAAAGCTAAAAAAGAAGACGCTGAAGCAGCTAAAAAGGCTCTTGAAGAAGCCGGCGCCAGCGTTGACTTAGTTTAGCCTATAACGAACTGAACCAGGCCTTTAACTTAACCTTCTTTAGTGGCGGGTTGTTGACTTTTCCACAAGCCTGCTGTATTATTGTTGCGATATTAACCTAAAACGTGGTAGTTTTAGAGTATTAAGTTAGGAGTAAACAAACACTAGTAGAGGCTGCGATTATGGCGGACGTACCAGATAAACAAATCAAAAGGTTGAAAGCTCTAATATCAGAGGCAGAGACAGATTTAGCTGCTGCTAAAGAGTTGCTTATTAGTTTGGTTGGCGAAGATCCGGTCGTTACCGCCAGTGCCCGCGAGAATGTGCAGGGTAAAGTGTTGGAGGGCGTTTTTGATGGACAGAATATGGTCGGGTCGGATGGAAAAACATATCCTGTTCCGGCAAACTATGCCAGTAAATCAAAGCTGGTACAGGGGGATATACTGAAGCTAACCATCGGTGATGATGGGTCGTTCTTATATAAACAGATAGGTCCGATTCCTCGTAAACAACTGGTTGGTGTTTTGACTCAAAAGGAAGGACACTACTTTGTTGAAGTTGAAGATAAAGCTTATCGGGTGCTACTAGCGAGTGTTACATACTTTAAAGCCAAACCGGGCGACCAAATAAGTGTTAATATCCCCGAAGAAGATGAAGACGCCGAGTGGGCGGCAATAGAAGCTGCATTGTAAAAAGCCGTCGACTTTTCCAATTAAGTTACTGCCGGTTAAATTTTATTTTAAGAAACAAGTAATTTTTTTCCACAAACGATGGGCTCAACACTGTAGTTACTACAACAGAATTTTGTGTAATTTAAGCCTATACTAGCTTTGAACAAGTGAGGGTTTAGTGAGCCAAGTACTCTATAGAAAATACCGTTCTCGAAAATTAAGCGACATTGTAGGTCAGGACGCTGTTATAAAGGCACTGAACAATGCCCTGGAAGCTAAGAAAATTAGCCACGCTTATTTATTTGCCGGCCCTAGAGGTGTAGGCAAAACCAGTGTGGCTAGAATACTGGCTCACAAGATTAACGATTTAAACTACACTAGCGATCAAATGCCGATTGATATTATCGAAATTGATGCCGCCAGCAATCGCCGAATAGAAGAGATTAGAGATTTGCGCGAAAAAGTTGCCGTCGCCCCAGTTAGCGCTAAATATAAGGTTTATATTATCGATGAGGTGCATATGTTAACTCGCGAAGCTTTTAATGCCTTGCTAAAAACTCTCGAAGAACCACCGGATCATGTTGTTTTTATATTAGCAACTACTGAACCGCACAAAATTCCGGAAACAATAATTTCTAGAACCCAAAAGTATAATTTTAAACTAGCTTCCACCCGCGAGGTAGTACATCTTTTACAAACCATCGCCAAAAAAGAACATATCGATATAAGCAATGAGGCTCTTAATTTAATAGCAGAGCACAGTGGAGGGAGTTTAAGAGATGCAGTTAGCTTGTTGGATCAAGCTCGCCACTCCGGCAAAAAGATAGATACTGATACGATAGCTAGGAATTTTGGTTTACCTGCTAAAAAAATCATCAGTACGTTGATAAACGAAATCCGTAGCGGTAGTGCTAAAGAATTATTGTCAACCTTAAGTGAAGCTTATGAAAATGGGGCCAGCGCCTCTTTGTTAGCTAATCAAATAATATTTGAGCTCAGACAAGCTATCAAGGCTAATAAATTAACAATATCGAATGAATCGGCTTTAGCTTTAATGAAAAATTTACTTAGCATTGGCGGTTCCAATCACCCGGAAGCAAGGCTAGAAATTTCGTTAATAGAGTGCCAGCTTGCCGAAGACAAACAACAAAATACGTCCGAGGGAGCGTTATTTGCGGCCGTAGAACCGCCCTTAACAGTTTCTCCGTCTAAAGCACAATCTCAATCCATAAACGAACAGACAGCCAAAGAGAAGTCTTATAGCGAAGATTTATGGCCCAGGGTTTTAGATAAAATAAAAAGTAGCCATAGCACACTTTATAGCATCTTAAAATCGGCTCAAGTTCAAGTATCGCAAAATCCAAATACCATACAGATAACCTTAAGCCATCCATTCCACTTAAAGAGAATGCAAGAATCAAAAAATAAACAGGTAGTGGTTGATACCGTCAATTCTCTCAATGGAGTCAGTTTCGAAATTATATTTAATGTTAGAGAATCAAATAGTCTAAGTAGCAGTGTGAAAAAAACACAACCCAGGACGGCTGACATAGAAAAATCACTTTACAACATACAAAATGTGTTTGGTAAAGCGGAGGTAATTTAAAACATCGTGCCTAAGAAAAATGTTAGTAACCAAGCTGTTATTCCACCTCAAAATGTCGAGGCCGAAGCTAGCCTACTGGGGGCCATTCTAATTGATAGCGACGCCATAGTACGTATTGCTGATGTTGTTAGTGTCGACGATTTTTATGAAGAAAAGCACCAAAGAATATTTGAAGCTGCCAAAAAGCTATACGACAAGCATCGACCCATTGACGTTCTTACACTAACTAATCAACTAAAAGAAGACGCCATGCTGGAACTAATAGGCGGAGCTTCTTATTTAACAGAGCTTACCAATTTTGTGCCAACAGCGGCACACGTAGAGCATTATGCCGAAATCGTGGCTCAAAAAGCCATTAGGCGACGCCTGATAAAAGCCAGCCAAGAAATTACTAGCTTCAGTTACGACGAATCAAGACCAATTCGAGAATTAGTCGAAGAAGCAGAAACTCAGCTGTTTCAAGTCAGCCAACAACACGTCAAGCAGGATATATCTTCGCTAGAGGATGTTTTGGCAGAGAGTTTTGAGCGCCTAGACGAATTACATAAAGATAAAGGGAAAATACGGGGTGTAGCAACCGGACTCAAAGATTTAGACAACATCCTAGCCGGCTTGCAACGAAGTGATTTAATTATTATCGCCTCTAGACCGAGTATGGGAAAGACGGCCTTGGCGTTAAATATTGCTCACAATATAGCCGGTGAATCAGAGTTACCGGTTTTGTTATTTAGCGTAGAAATGAGTAAAGAGCAAATTGTTGATCGTTTGCTGGCTATGGAATCCGGGGTGGACGCTTGGAATATTCGTACCGGTAATTTAACCGATGCAGATTTTGAAAAAATCGGTGAGGCAATGGGGTCTTTAAGCGAAGCACCTATATATATTGACGATACACCCAGTATCACGGTTAGCGACATGCGTACCAAAGCCCGCCGCGAACAACATCAACGGCAGCTAGGAGCCATAATAGTCGATTATTTACAGTTGATGAGTGGTGGGAGCCGCTATGGTTCGGAATTTAATAGAGTACAAGAAATTTCCGAAATCAGCCGAGGATTAAAGGCCATTGCCAGGGAGTTAAACGTGCCGGTTGTTGCGCTTAGCCAGCTAAGTCGATCGGTTGAATCACGTAGCCCACAGATACCTCAGTTAGCCGATTTGCGAGAATCCGGATCGATAGAACAAGACGCAGACGTAGTGGCTTTTATTTACAGGGAAGATTACTATAACCCAGACTCAAGTAGAAAGAATATAACAGACATTTTTATAAAAAAGCACCGCAACGGTCCGACAGGCAATGTTGAGCTCTATTTCGATAGAGAAAAACAAAGATTTAAAAGTTTAGAAAAAAGGCGGGTATCTGAGTCTGATATACCTTTTGATGCTTAGGCCAGCAAGCCTAAATGCCTTTGTACAATCAGCATGTTATACTATCTGCGATAAATGAGACAGTTAAATTCGGCGTTTCTTGGGTGGGTCAGTAGACACTGGAGAGGAATCATCAGCGCAACTTGTTTAGTAGTGCTGGTCCTTGCGATAATGGGCTTTAATCTAAATGGTGTTGTCGATGGTCAAAACATATATGAAAGCCATACTTTAAAATACTTAGAATCGGCTCCCAGACCTTGGTACACGCCTGTTAACGCTCCTTTTTTGCTTCCTGCTTACCTGGTTGGCAAATTAATTGGCAACATGCTTTTAGGTGCTAGGGTAATTAGTTTCGCTTATTGCCTACTTAGTGCTCTTTGTATCTTTTTGTTAGCCAAAATGTGGTTTAACGTTCGTATTGCAACGGTAGTTTTATTGCTGTTTGCCAGTAGTAGCTGGCTACTTATCCTCTCGCATAGTGCCACTTTCTACAGTTTGTTAGTAGCCAGTCCATTATTACTATTAACTTCTCTAGCATGGTTTTTTAGAACTAAAAAACATCGGTTTATTAGTTTTTTGGTGTTTTCCATCTTTTTAGCATTTTCTTTATATGTGCCTTATATGTTTTGGGTGGCGCTATTTGTCATGGCTGTTCTCATTTTTAAAGAGCGAAAAAAGCTACTTTTGTTAAAGCGTTGGCAAATAATTTTACCGGCTACTGTCTTTTTGATTTTATTAACACCGCTTTTTTACGCAACCATGCATTACCCCGGATTAATTAAAATGCTTATCGGTGTACCGATCGAATGGCCTTCCATACCACAATACTTTATTAATTTATTCAGTTTGTATGGTGGATTGTTTTTACAATCTAAACCTTTGCCGGAGCTGACTCTGGGCAAGCTACCTTTGCTAGATATATTCAGCTCGGCCATGCTGGTTCTTGGCATATACTACTTTATTAGTCGTTGGCCCAATAGGCGATCGGTGTTAATACTTTGTTGTTTAGCTTTTTTACCACTAATCTTGGCGCTTGATACCCATTTTCAGATGTACCTAGCCTTACTAATTCCTTTTATATACTTAACTGTTATCGTTGGTTTCATCGAACTGATTAATCAGTGGGTAGCTTATTTTCCCAGGAATCCTTTGGCAAAAAATATTGGTATCGCCCTGGTAGTACTATCCATTAGTATGATTAGCTTTTATCATCTACAACGTTTTTATGTCGCTTGGCCTAATTCGCCTCAGACTAAAAGCGTCTACGTGGTAAAATCAAGGTAAAGAATTTTTTTGGACAGGAGGATTTTATTATGAGTAAATTTGACCAAGCAAAAATGTTAATGAAGGCTAGAAAATTACAAAAAGAACTTCAAAAAATGGTCCTCGAGGTAACTTCGGGAGACGGGGCGGTAAAGGTGGAGATAACCGGTGAACAAAAAATCAAGAAAATATCGATAGATCCAGACAGTGTAGATTTAGATGACATTGGCCAACTCGAAAGATGGTTGGAAGAAGCCGTAAAAGAAGCTATCAAAAAAAGTCAGAAAATAGCTGCGGAAAAAATGCAACCAATGCTAAGCAGTTTGGGAAGTCTGGGACTTTAGCTTGGCTTATGGCCATATTACCTCAAGGCCTTGATAAGCTAATAGAGGCCTTTGGCAGTTTACCTGGAGTCGGCCCGCGTACCGCAGAACGTTATGCCTACTGGTGTTTGCGTCACGACATTAGCATTTCAGAAAAATTATCGGCCAGTCTGCAAGGACTGCATTCTAACATTAAGGTTTGTCCGATAACCTTTGCACTCATCGATGCCAACCAAGAAGTATCGCCACTTTACAGTGATACTTCCAGAGATAAAAGTACGGTTGCCGTGGTGGCTGAGCCATTTGATATTTTAGCAATAGAACGTACCGGTTCTTTTAAGGGCACGTATCACGTATTAGGTGGTCTGATATCGCCAATCGACGGTATCGGCCCGGAAAATTTGCACATCAGCGAGCTAATTAAGAGAATTAAAAAAGACCAGGTTAAAGAAGTCATTATTGCTACAAACGCCAGTGTTGAGGGAGAGACGACCGCTATGTATATACAGCAACAACTGGAAGATACTAAAGTAAAACTCAGTCGTTTAGCCAGAGGTTTACCGACGGGGGTCGATTTAGAATATGCCGATCAAATCACTATACAAAGAGCTTTTGAGGGTAGGACCAAGCTATGACCGAGTTAACTAAAATAGAAGAGCTGGTAAAAAAAAGCAACCATATCTTGGTTATCCAGGCTGATAATCCGGATGGCGATAGCCTGGGAAGCGCCTTAGCCCTAGAGCAAATATTATCAGATTTAGGTAAAACAGTTAGCTTGTATTGCGGCGTTGAAATTCCGAGTTACATACGATTCTTAAAGGGTTGGGACCGAGTTAGCAAACAACTGCCACATAAAATAGATAGTAGTATAATTGTTGATACTTCGGCCAGAATGTTACTGACTCAAATGGATTCCGACCCGGAAAGCGTAATTGTATATGCTAAGCCAATTATCGTCTTAGATCACCACGAGAATGTAAAGTGCGATATACCAAACGCACAGATAGTATACAACCGCTCTGGCTTTGTCTCTACTGGAGAATTGATATACGAGTTGGCTAAAACACTCAAATGGCCGATGAACCTAGAGGCTTTAGAAAATATCACCCAGAGTATTTTATCTGACTCCTTGGGTTTAACCAGTGACGCCGCCAGCCCAAAAACCTACCGACGTCTGGCCGACATACTAGAGAAAGGCGTAAGTCGAGCCAAGCTGGAAGAAGACAGGCGAGCTTTATCCAAAATGGCGCCGAGCGTTTTTCAGTTTAAGGCTCAACTAATTGAAAGAACCGAGTTTTACGGAGATAAAAACGAGATAGGTATTGTTAGTATTCCAGAAGAAGAGCTTTACACTGTCGGGACCTTATATAACCCAGCGCCTTTAATTTTAAACGAAATAACAATGGTGGAAGGCGTCAAAGTCGGTATAGTTTTAAAGCGTTACAAAGACAAAGTAACCGGAGCCATCCGTTGTGCTGAAGGCTGCCATATAGCCCATGAACTTGCCGAATGTTTTGGAGGCGGAGGGCATCCATACGCAGCCGGTTTTAAAAAGCTGGATACTTCAATTAATTTCGGAGAATTGAAATGTCAAGTACTCAAGAAAGCCCAGGAGTTAATCGCTAAACAATGCCATGATTAAACTATACAATACTCTGACCAAACGGGTAGATGAATTCAAGTCGCTAAAAAATAATGAAGTGAGTATTTATACCTGTGGCCCTACGGTATATGATTACCCTCACATCGGCAATTGGTACACCTTTATCCGATGGGATTTATTAGTCAGGGTGTTAAAGCAAAGCGGGTACCAAACCAAGTGGGCTATGAACATTACTGATGTAGGTCATTTAACTAGCGATGCTGACGAAGGGGAAGATAAACTTGCTAAAAAAGCCCTCCACGAGCGTACTACGGCCTGGGCTATAGCCAAAGAGTATGCCGATTACTTTATGTCTGCTCTAAAACGTTTAAATATGCTCAGGCCGGACATCCTCCCGAAAGCTACAGAGAACATCTCGGCCCAAATTAAGTTTATTACCACTCTCGAGAAACTAGGTTACACCTACAGGATTGACGACGGAATATATTTTGATTCAAAAAAAATACCCGAGTATGGTCGACTGGCTAGTTTTAACATCGACAATGGACCAAGAAAAAGTCGGATTGCACTAAATACTCAAAAGAAAAATCCAACAGACTTTGCTTTGTGGAAATTTAGCCCTAAGGGGAATAAGCGAGATATGGAATGGGATAGTCCCTGGGGTAAGGGTTTCCCGGGTTGGCATTTGGAATGCTCGACCTTAATTAAAGAATATTTGGGAATCACTATAGATATTCATGGTGGCGGTATTGACCACATTCCAATCCACCACACTAACGAAATAGCACAAAGCCAGGCCGCCAACAACGCTCCCTTGGCTAACTATTGGCTACATAGTAATTTTGTTAAAGTTGACGGTCAAAAGATGAGCAAATCTCTTGGTAATTTGGTAACTCTCGAAGACATGGAAGACAGGGGCTTTGACCTGGAAGCTTTCAGGCTATTAGTATTAGAGTCGCACTATCGGAGTGAAGCTCAATTCAGTTGGGGCACTCTAAAATCTGCCCAAAATCGTTTAAGCCATTACTGATCTATTGCTTGCCTGAAATGACCATCCAAAAACCACCCAAGCAACGGGCCAGAATTGTACAATACTGATAACATCCTTAATGCCCTGCAAAATGACATCAACTCACCCGAAGCACTTAGAAAGATTAACGCTAAATTCGATATTTTAATAGATAAATTACTGCCTTCAGCCGATATGGATCATTTTGAAAAAATGTTAGTTGCGA
>JAGOOV010000028.1 GCA_017992295.1 Candidatus Saccharimonadota bacterium | reverse complement strand
GCATATAACTGGCCATAATAGCCCCGGTTTTACCTTCCATGCAGCCGTAAGCACCGCACCACATGGCCTTATTTTCGTGATGACCTATCCAAACTCCGGTAGCTATCTTGGTTGAATACATCATTAACCAACCGTTATCCATGTTATTGGTCGTTCCGGTTTTAAGAGCGGTGGTAACACCTCGGTAATTGAAATTTCTGCTACCTCGGATATACCTAACGCTGTCATCAGACAAGATATTATTCATGATATAGGCTACCTGCGGATCGATTACTTGCTGGCCAGGGGTATCTTTCCACTCTTTAATGGTTTTACCACCGCTATTTTCTATTTTTAAGATATAGGTAATGGGTTTATATTTCCCCATACGAGCGAAAGTGGCAAAAGCGTTAGTATGTTCGTCTAACCTAATCTCACTTCCGTCTCCAATAGCCGCCGATAAACCGCAATTAGGTTCACAAGAGGTGCCACTTACCACACCCATTTTTTTAGCTATGTTAATTACGTTTTGAACACCTGCGATATGCATGGCCTTGATGGCCGGGGTATTTCGAGAGCCACCAATGGCTTGTCTCATAGACATAGCCCCGGGTTCCCGAAAATCATAATCTTTCGGCCTATAGCCATAGCCGAAATCGGTGTTTAAATCATAAAAAATACTACCGGCGCCCCAATTTTTATTAACAGTCATTAAGGCGGCGTAGTCATAAGGCTTAAAAGAAGAACCCGGGCTACGCGGAATAGTCGCCATATTAAGTTCTCCGAATTTCGGATAGGTAAAGTCACGGCCACCTACTTGAGCCAAAACCTGGCCGGTTTGTACGTCTATCGACACCAAAGCAGCGTTATCTCCGCCATCTCTTTCCACTTTGTAGATGTTATTAGCTATGGCTTCTTCGGCTATTTTTTGTTTATTTAGGTCAATGGTCGTAATCACCTTGTAACCGGCCCGATGGGCGGCGTATTTTCCATATTCTCTTTCTAAGCGTTGTTCTGCTTCCAGTACAAAGTATGGAGCAATTATGTTCTTATAACGCTCGCGGGTGTTAGTGTTTAATTTAGCTAAAACATCAACCTTCTTGGCCGACTCAGCTTCTTTTTTGGTTATATAGCCTTGACCTTTCATTAAGTCTAATACGTACCTTTGTCGGTCTATTAATTCTTTCTTGTGTTGGCCGTAAGGAGAGTAATAACTCGGGGCAGGAATAATGGCAGCCAATAAAGCTGCTTCATCCAACGTTAAATCCTTAGCCGGTTTATTAAAGTAACCCTTGGCAGCTGCTTCTGCCCCGCCGTAAACCGAACCAAACGAGATTTCGTTTAAGTAGGCGTTGAGTATTTCTTTCTTAGAGTAGGTCCTTTCCAGCTTAATAGATAAAATGAGTTCTTTCATTTTTCGCGTATAGGTTCGCTCCTGAGACAATAAGGAGTTTTTTACAAACTGCTGAGTAATGGTAGATCCGCCCTGTGTACTTTGGCCGCGCAGGTTGTTTATAGCCGAACGTAAAAAACCACTGGTACTAAAGCCGCCGTGTTTATAAAAATCTTTATCTTCAACAGCCACGACGGCATTAATCAAATAAGGTGATATCTGCTCCATTTTTACCGGAAAGCACTCCACATCTCCAGAGCTTATCCATAACAAAGTCTTTCCGGTGCGATCGTAGTAACTGGTACTAGCTCCTTGGCTACATATTTTTAAACTTGCAATATTTTTAGGCAACTCTTTTCTAAAGTAGGCAAAGACGGCCAAAATCAAAATAAAAAATACGGCCAAGCCAATACCCAGGGCCTTAAGCATAAATACTGCGCCATCCCGACTAGTCAGGAATCTGTATAATCTTTTCGGATGTAGCCTGTAAAAAAAGCGCTTAACCGGATCTTTGGGGAGGGTCGAGAGGTATTCTGCTCGTTTCCGGGCTCGCTGGTCTCGTCGTAAGCGGACTTTTCCGGCTACATTACGATTTAATTTATAGCCGCTACTGGTGATTTTTTTAACATTACGCCGACTGCCGCTTTTAAAAGTCTTTAAAAACTTTTTTAATTTGTCTATCATTTTTTACTCTAAAATCTCTCTAAATATCAAGTGCTAGTATAGCAAAAACATTATTGTTGAACCAAGAAACCATGGCCCGAATTTACAATATCATTGGTAGAGAGAACGTTTCTTTAAAAGCTCTAAAATATCAAAATACGTCGGTGGTTGGTAAACTTAATTGTGTGGAGCTAACAACCGAACTAAAAGATATAAAGGGGATAGGAGCGGTAAGCGCCGAAAGATTGCAATCTGCCGGATTGGTATGTGTCGGCGATATCATAAACTACTACCCCAGGCGTTACGACGACTATTCTCGATTAACCAAGGTATCAAATCTAGACTTAGGTAAGGTAAGCTTGCAAGTTAGATTGAGTCAGATAAAAGCTCGTTATGCTCGACGTGGCTTGCATATAACAGAGGCTGTTGCCCAAGATGATAGCGGTCGAGTTAGGGTGGTCTGGTTTAACCAACCTTATCGCTCTAAGTCAATCAGACTAGATAAAGAGTATCTGCTTAGCGGGGAATACGCTTTTCAGGCTGGGCGCTTGCAAATAGTAAATCCCAGTATTGAGCTAACCGGCTCCGTTGGTTTACACACAGGTCGTATAATTCCCACTTACTCCAGTAAAAATAAAATTAATTCTTCTTTGGTCCAGAAAGTTATAAACAAGTTGCTGCCATTTATTTCCACTCTTCCTGAAATTTTACCCGAGCAGCTAATCACAAATGCTAGCCTAATGCCATACAACGAGGCTCTAGTTAACATCCATCTACCATCTAGCCAGGGGCAACTAAAATTAGCTCAAGAGCGTTTAGGGTTTAACGAATTGTTCGTGGTGATGTTAGCTGCCAGGCAACTAAAAGATAAAAATCTTAAAGCAAAAGCTTTACCCGTCAAGTTTATCGAAGAAGAAGCTAAGAAGTTCGTTAAACACTTATCTTTTAAATTAACGGACGCACAACGTAAATGTGTTTGGCAAATATATAAAGATATTGGCAGGCAAGAGCCAATGAATCGACTTATTGAGGGCGATGTTGGTTCTGGTAAAACAGTGATAGCCGCTATGGCTGCCTTAATGGTCTCCAAGGCTCAATTACAAACAGCAATTATTGCCCCAACGGAACTTTTAGCCCAACAACACTTGCAAACTTTAACCAAATTGCTGACTCACAGCACCTTAAAGAACCATTTGTCTTTGCTAACCGGTAGCTTGAGTCAGAAAAGTAAAAAGGAAATTAAACGTCGTCTAAAAAATAACGAAATCAGTGTTTTAGTTGGCACCCACGCCTTACTGCAAGAGGATGTGGATTGGCACAAACTGGGTTTGGTAGTGGTGGATGAACAGCACCGTTTCGGCGTTCAACAGCGACAAAAGCTGTTATTGAAGGCTGGTCATATGCCCCATGTTTTATGTTTAACGGCAACGCCAATTCCGCGAAGCTTGGCCCTGACCGTATATGGTGAGCTAGACATTAGCGTACTAGACGAGTCACCATCCATCAGAGCAGGCGTGGATACTCAAATAATATCGCCCAATTCAACTAACCAAATGTATGATCAAATAATAGAGCAATTAAAAGCCGGGAGACAGGCTTATATTGTTTGCCCGTTAATTCAGGAAAGCGAAGTTTTGCAGGCCGAAAGCGCCTTAGAAATGTATAAAAATGTCAGCCAAAAACAATTGAAAGAATGGCGCACCGGTTTGTTGCACGGACGGTTAAAAACCGAGCAAAAAGAGTCAGTAATGCAAAAATTTGCAAACCATGAAATAGATGTTTTAGTTACAACTACTGTAATAGAAGTGGGTGTGGATGTACCCAATGCAACCGTGATGGCAATATATTCTGCCGATAGATTTGGTTTGGCCCAGCTCCACCAGTTACGGGGTAGGGTAGGTCGGGCACAACATAAGGGCACTTGCTATTTAGTAATGAGCGATTCGTCCGCTCCGTCAAAAAGGATTACTGCTATAGCGCAAACCAATGATGGTTTCAAACTGGCAGAACTAGACTTAAATCTCAGGGGGCCGGGAGCTATTTACGGAACGCGGCAACATGGTTTACTAGATTTAAAAATTGCTCAATTAACAGATGCAAAGCTTATTGCCAAAACCCGCCAGGCGGTTAACGACTTTATAAACTCAGGTGAAAATTTGTTAAAATACAAACAAATAGCCGCAGCTGTCAAGCAAGCTAGCAAACTAACACATTTAAATTAAATATGGAGTAAATGCAAGAGTGTATTCTGGCTCGACGTTAACTAATAAATCCGGCAACTTGCTAGGTGCTCACCAGAAAATAAATCGTATAGCTCGTCAGGCGCTTAAAAGTATGCTTAAAAACGATAAATCGTTTCCTACCAAAAAACTGCTTTTACACTTTGAGGGCAAAAACGGCCCAGACGGTATGAAAAAAAAGTCAATAGCTGACGACCAATGGCATTTTTATGATCCGTTTGACAGCGAAGATACCGAATTGCTTCAAGTAATTGACCACCACTTTAACAATCTGGTTATTGAGCTTAAGAGTAAAAATCAAGAAAGAGCCGCTTTTGAAGCTTCGTGGCTTGCGCACGCTATAGTAGATGGCCTGACTCCTGCTCACCAATACCCTTACGAACAACAACTAAATAAGCTCCACGGCAACACAAAAGTTCAACGTAACACCGTTTTAAAAAGAGTGCTGGCTCCAGGCAATACCACCATCCAAATAATCAGCAAAAACTGGAAGATATGGGGTTCTAAAGGTCTTTTAACTAACCATGTTATGTTCGAAATGGGAGCGGCAACCATAATACGGCCGTTGCCTGGGCGAATTGCTTACCCCAGCCGTTACGATATCAAAACAATTGAAAAAATCGGTTTAATTGAGTATTTCAAAAGAACCGCACGCGAGGTAGCGCTACTAGACATCTACGACCTTTTCAGTCGCCGCGGCTGGACGACAAAAGTTACTAAGCTGGTAAAAAAAGAGCTTGCTCCTAAAATGGCTGTTTGCGTAACTTTAGCCTGGTACTTGGCGGCTAAAAACGCTGGCCTTACTATACCCATTAAATAACAGTTATTACCGATATTTGGTTTATGGCTTTTTGTCAGTAACGGCTATATCCTATTTATATGAGGATAATTGCCGGTAAGTTAAAGGGTTTACATTTTAATAGCCCTAAAAATCCCAAAACGCATCCCATGAGCGAAAAAATGCGTGGAGCCTTATTTAATGCACTCGGCGACATAAACGATCTTACGGTTTTTGATGCTTACGGCGGTAGCGGTGCCTTAGCTTTTGAGGCTATTAGCAGAGGGGCCAAAAATGCCCTAATAGTAGAGATAGATAAGCACGCTTGGGCGATAATAAAAGCGAATATTAAATTACTGGGACTAGAAAAAAAAGTTAAAGCGGTGCGGGCTAACGTTAGTAGTTGGAGCGATAAAAATTACACTACCCGGTTTGATTTAGTTTTATGCGACCCGCCCTACCAAGCGGTCAATTTTAATCAACTGTCAAAGCTTACTCGAAACGTTAAAAAAAACGGTTTAATGGTTGTATCGCTTCCCAGTAAAACGTCACCAGCAGATCTTAAAAATGTTATCTTGGAGCAAAAAAGTGATTACGGTGATGGCTTTTTAGCTTTTTATCGAAAGACATCCAATGAAGCATAAGTTTGTAGTTACTTTTGCCGGAGTGCCCGGATCGTCTAAATCGATTGTAGCCAACCATTTGTCGTTTAATTTCGGCCTGCCAATTGTTAATAAAGATCAATTGCGTCACGAAGTTAAAGAAAACTTAATGCTCAGCAATATTAACAATCCAAAAGCGTTAAGTCGGTTTGAAGAGCTAAGCAAGACAGTTCATAACCAAGTTTTTAGCACCGGTATATCAATAATTTTAGACAGGAGCGTTGATCGCAAATGGGGAATACTCAAACAAGACCTTATAAAATACGGCTACGAATGGTTTTTGATTAGTTTCGATTACTCGTCTGAGTTTATGAGTAAGCTCTACATAGCCACCAACAGGCAATGGGCGGTTGCTCAACTTGATGCTTACGACAAACAGCACCAGGATTTTTTAAAAAACTACTCGCGAGATGTCAATTTGCACCTCGAGGATGCTGATTTCACAAATCGGGTGAAGATATGTGTTAACGCTGTTGATAGATGGATTAAGGCCGGTTGATTTAGTATAATTTTAAAGCAATTCTTAAGCGCGAGTGGTGGAATTGGTAGACACGCTAGCCTTAGGAGCTAGTGCCGTTAAGGTATGGAGGTTCGAGTCCTCTCTCGCGCACCAATTAGGTTTAAAAAGATTTTGAAACGAAAGTAGCCTCGAGCACGAGTGTCTAGGCGAGGCTTCCTCAGATTTAGATATAGTCAATATTATGAACACACAGAAACCAAAGCTGGTAGTATGCTCTAGTACGAGTTTTTACAAGAAAGTCATTGCGTTGAGTTACGAAATTGAAGCGATGAATATTGAGGTTATTTTACCAAGAACTGCGCAGAAAATAAAACAAGGAGGACGAGAGAGCGATGAGGCGATTACTGCCTGGTTTAAAAGTCCTATAGGGCATCACGGTAAAGCACTTCTCATTAGGGAGCATTTCAGCGAGATTGCTGGTTGTGATGCAATTCTCGTTACCAACTACGAAAAGCAGGGCAAGCAAAACTACATTGGACCCAATGTGTTGATGGAGATGTCTACGGCATTTTTCTTAAAAAAACCTATTTATATACTTAATGGTCAGCCCGATGACTCTCCTTTGATAGATGAAATACTCGGGCTCGAGCCGCTGTTTCTAGAAGGCGATATTCAGAAGCTCAAAGAACTTCTATAGTAAATATAGTGATAAACCAAATACAGAAGCAAGGTTTTTCGGTTTAGGGTCTTCGCGGTAGTCGATTGCAAAAACTGGCAATGGGTCTGCTATGGTACACCAATAAAACGACCCCCATATAGAGGTTTTTTACGATTTATGATAAGTCGAACCTGGATGAATACGCCAGCAGGTTATTTTTTGCAGAAATTGTTTAAGTAGTGAGCGGTCCGTGCAAAGGTTTTTTTCAACGAGCAAACAACGAAGTAGTGCATTTTGGCGATTGCTACTTTCTATTGCTCGTCTCTGATAATAAAGTGCTATAAAAGGTGGCTAACCACAAAAATTTATTGTATCGGTGGAACCATAGGAATATTATTAAAGTGCACGATAAATTTTATTAGACGTATTGGTAGCCATTTGGCTGAGTAAATAACACATTTACACTAGGCAAAATCTCACCATCAATAAACAAAAGAGGATATATGCCAATAATTCGAAAACCGTTAACAAAAATCAAGAAATATTATCAAACAAAAAAGGGTAAAGTTATTATTATTTCTAGTTTAGGGTTGTTAATGTTTATTTTTATCGGGCTTACCACTCTCTTGTTGTTATCCTCTGGGGAAACCTTTACGGATTCAAATGGCACCATATGGCATAAGTTTAAAAATCCTGATAAGCAATTGTTTAAAGTTTACATTGAACAGGCGTCTTTTTCTTCGGGAAGGGCGTATATAAACAGTGACTGTGATCCGAGAGTTGAGTTAAAAAACACTACCAGGCTGAATATTGACACATCAAAATATAAAAACGGCATAGATCGACCGAACCATTGCCGCATCATAGCCGGACATTACAAAGCCTTGAGTTCTGCAGGTGACCCAGTTAATACTTATGTACTATTACCAGATGGCTCACTCCTTACGCTCGATGGTGGCTCTGTTTCGTCCATCCAAGTCAACATTAACGATAGTGAAACTAGAATCGTTCAAGACAGTGGTAATGTTTTTTACAGAATTGCTAAGCAGAGGGCGGGTAAAAAGTTTATTATTCAGGCCGGTAGACAAGAATTTGCAGCTCTTGGTACTAAGGTATTTACTAATATCGACGAAGATACTGTTAAGTTGGGGTTGTTTGAAGGTGCCGGTACACTAACCGAGTTCACTCGCGGTAGCGAAGCCGTTCAAATCCAGGTAGGGACGTTTGCGCAGTACCTATATAAATCAGTTGAACAAATAAAAATTGACCAAATACTAAAAATGAGTACCTTAAACTTACTTAACAGCAATGGCTTTTTTGCTCGCCAGATAGAAAACGATGATTTAAACGGATTAAGCAGTATGGCAAAGCTCGATTTTGCTGGGATGCAAGCCATTATGCCAGAAGTGGTAAATCTTGAAGAAGACTATATTTCGAACAAATTGCAGACCGAGATAGAAAAATCCACTCGAAAAGCGCAAGAAATTTGGGATAATATGTGGGAAGATATTAAGGTCGAGGACGCCAAGCGGGCGACTGAACGTAAGGCGGCGCACGAAGAGCGTATGAGAGCGCAGCAAGAGTTTACCTCGCAACCATCGGGCTCAACATCAGGGTCATCAGGCTCATCGGGTAGTGCTCCAATGCATTCGCGTTGTGTCAAAAAAGGATCACAGCCAGCCAGCTATCAACTTTGTAAAATGAGTGGTGGCAACGCTAGTGGTAGTACTTGCTGTTTTAAATAGCTTTAATTGTTCAGAGAGAGATAGGTCATAAGTTGGGTGCATAAGCTAGATCGCTAGTCAGAATTTGTAAAGGCTCAAACTTTAAAACTCAAATCGTCACAACAACAATATTATTAAAGCTTTTACGAACTAGAATTTAATTTGTAACGGCTTCAATAGTGAACAAGAGTGAAGCCGAAGAAATAAGAAAACGTCGGTAGTGTGCGCTAGGGAAACGATAAAATATGAGCCATAACTTATGCTATGCTTATTTTAAGGATATAAAATGACATTATCAGAAGAACTATCTTGGCGTGGGTTTTTGTACCAAACAACCTTTGAAGACATAAAAGAGTTAGATAAAAAGCCCCTTAACTTTTATCTTGGCGTGGACCCCAGTGCGGCATCTATGACGGTTGGGAATTTGTCGACGATGATGATGGTTAGATGTTTCATTAGATACGGCTACAAAGCTTATATGTTGATTGGTGGAGCCACCGGTTTAATTGGCGATCCGGACGGAAAAAGCAAAGAGCGCGAATTAAAAACCACAGACGAGATTGTCAAAAATAAAAATACAATTGTTGAGCAATACAGGTGCATACTGGCCGACTTAGAATTTGAAATTGTCGATAACTATAGCTGGTTTAAAGATATAAAATATTTGGATTTTTTGCGCGATATCGGAAAGCATATACCAATGCGCCAACTGCTGGCCAGAGAATTTGTACAAACGCGACTAAGCGATAGGGGCAGTGGTATCTCTTATGCCGAGTTCAGTTATTCGTTAATCCAGGGTTATGATTTTCTAACGCTCTTTAGAGATAAAAACGTAACTTTGCAAGTTTGCGGTAGCGACCAGTGGGGAAATTGTATAGCAGGGGTAGATTTAATACGACGCAAAACCGGCGGCGAAGCTCATATTTGGTCTCATCCGCTGGTTTTAAACAAGTCCACCGGTGTCAAGTTTGGTAAAAGTGAAGAGGGAGCTGTTTGGCTGGACGAAAATCTAACCAGTGTTTATCGGTTTTATCAATTTTGGTTGAATGTTGACGATGAAGGTGTGGCTGATTACATAAAAATTTACACAGAAATCAAGCCGGAAGAGTTTAATCAACTTATGAAGGATTTTGA
>JAGOOV010000027.1 GCA_017992295.1 Candidatus Saccharimonadota bacterium | reverse complement strand
AAGCCCAGTATGAGAGCATCGTCAACCTCCTGGTAGGAGAATTAGTATATACTTATATAAACATAATATTGTTTATTTAACAATTTATTGATCTAATGAATTTGCTATGTTGTATAGCTCTTTATTGCGTCGAATAAACCTGGCTGCGTTGGCAAAAGGAGTATTGAGCCAGGCCTCTATTATAACGTTAGCTTTTTGACGATCATCACCTTGCAGTAAATCCGCTGGCAAAGCTAATACATTGCTATCTTCGTCGTTACGGATTGACTTAGCCGCTTCAAGGCTGTACCCCAAGCCGGCTCTAATCCCTTTAAAACGGTTAGCCGCCATAACCATCCCCTGGCCACTACCACAGATAAGGATGGCCTTGGGGTCTTCGTGTTGACTAGCTTGTAGCTTGTGAATAGCCCTGGCCGCAATTATCGGAAAATCGTCTTCCGGGTCAAAATGCTCACTGCCGACATCTTCAGTCGTATAGCCGGCCTTCTTTAAATAATCTAAAACCATCTGTTTTAGACCGTACCCTTTGTGATCTGCCGCTACATAAATATACATATCCTCGTATCCAGTCCTAAATATGCGTTTCTTCCAGGAAAGCGTCTTGTGAATAATTTTTCCCGGCCAGCATTCTGCCGACATCGGCAGCCAATTCAACCAAGCGGTTGCTGTAAGCCCACTCGTTATCGTACCAGGCTACTATTTTTAGTAAATTGTCCCCCAGTACATCGGTTAAATCTAGGTCAACGGTGGCAGAATGACTATTGCCAATATAGTCGCTACTTACCAGCTCTTGATCGTTAGTGTCTAAAATACCTTGATAATAAGGGTCGTTGGATAATTTTTTGAATAGCTTGTTAACCTTGTCTTTGGTGACTTTATTTTCGGTTGTGATAACGAAATCTGCTAATGAAACCAGCGAAGTTGGCACTCTAACGGCGTAGGCTTCAAAAATACCTATCAAATTTGGCAAAACCCTGGTAATAGTAATGCTAGCCCCCGTTGCTGTCGGTATCAGATTAACGGCGGCGCCTCTTGCTTCGCGCAAGTTTTTGGCAGGCGAATCTAGCAATTTTTGGCCCGACATATAACTGTGCACAGCGGTCATCATAGCTCCTTTAATACCAAAGTTGCGGTTTATGATATCCAGTATTAAAGCGCCGCAATTCGACGTACAACTTCCGGCACTGATAACTTCTAGGCTGACTGGAAGTTGGTGTTCGTTTACACCCAAAATGATTGTTGAAACCCCTTGAGAAGACGAAGGGGCGCTAATAATCACTCTCTTGGCACCCGCTTGATTAATATGAGATTTAGCTTTGCTCGGTTCAGTAAATACGTCGCTTGACTCTATAACGATATCTACGCCCAAATCACCCCACGGTAACAAGGCCGGATTTCTTTGGTTGAATAACCTAGTTTTTCGTCCGTTAACAGTGATATTTTCACTGTCAAAACCTATTTTTTTATTATAAATACCATAGGTAGAATCATACTTGAGTAAATGTGCCAAGCGCCTTGTGTCAAAAACGTCGTTTATGGCTACAACTTCTAAATCGTAACGTTCCGAGGCAATCTTAAAAGCATTTCGACCAATCCGCCCGAATCCATTAATTGCAATTCTAGTTTTCAATATCTTCCACCCTTAGCTTTTATAATTGTATCCTCTGAAGCTATTTTTGAGCAAGCTTGATTGAATTTTGTATGACTTTTTTGGCCGTGGCCGCGTCTCCCCAACCGTTAAAACTCACAGGACTTCCCTTCCATCCGTTTTTCCAGTCTTTATAGTGCTTATAGAAGTGCTCGACAATTTTCACAAATTGCGGCCCAAGGTCCTTGACCTCTTTAATATGCTCTTTGGTGATATCGTCGGCCGGAACACATATAAGCTTTTCGTCTTTTTCGCCATCATCAACCATATACAAAACACCCACCGGCCTAGATGGAATCACTACTCCATGTGGTACCGGCTCATCGATAATTACCAAAGCATCTATCGGATCTCCGTCTTCGCAAAGCGTATTGGGTACATAACCGTAGTCAGCCGGGTACCCAAGCGCTGTAGCGTTAACCCTATCTAGAGTTAAAAGCCCTGTTTCTTTATCTAATTCATACTTGTTTCGGCCTCCTTTTTGAATCTCGATGACGACGTTTATAACGTCGGGGGCTTTGTCTCCGTAGCTCACTTGGCGATAAACACATTTTTGACAATCTTCGCAGTTTGGTTTCCTGACCATTATTATCTCCTTAATTTTCTTTATTCTAGTATACAATAGGACAAATGAAAGATTGGCTTATATCTCACCGTGGCGCCCAAAAAAGTGCCCGCGAGAATACCTTACTGGCCTTTAAAGAGGCTCTAAATCACCCAGTCGGCGGAATTGAGCTGGATGCTCACGTAACCATAGACGGAGTGGTAGTTTGTAATCACGACCCGCTGGTCAAAGGAACGCCTATCCAATTAACAACTTACGCTCAGCTGAAGAATATTGAACCGGAGCTTATCACTTTCAGTGAGGTTGTCGATATTATTGATAACCAAAGGCTTTTAATTGTCGATGTTAAATCATTGGGCACCGCCAAAGAGGCCATAAAAATATTACATCATCACGAAAATTGGTTAATGACAACCCGTGATCCCAAAGTTGGCGAGGAATTGTTTAATTTAGTAACTGATAAAAAACAGCTGATTTTTATTTTAAAATATTTCGATTTTTGGCAGTTAAAAAGAATTAAAAGGCTTGGCCTAGGAGGCTTTAGTGTCAACCAAAGAGTAATGACACCGCGGCTGTATCGCTTCGCTGTTTTTAACGATTTGCAGGCCTACACCTATACCGTAAACTCTCCGGCTCAAGCCAAGCTGTTTAGAATGCTCTACCCAAAACTAAAGATTTTTTCTGACAGGCCGGATAGGCTACAATCAATCAAATGAAGCTAAAAAATGGTATATACATATTTATTTTTATTGCCATAGTATTTGGCTTGTTGATTATTGTAAGTTTTACTACTCGTTTAAAAAAACGTGATTTTAGCGAACCCGTTATTACAGCTAAGGAATACTTGGCCAAAGACATAAAGAACCACGCCAGTAACGACGATTGCTACACTGCCGTCAATGGTGTGGTGTACGATTTAACTGCCTATATTTCAAAAAAACAACTAGCCACCGATAATATTTGTGGCGAAATTGATTCCGATTTAGAAGAATTGAATATCAAAGACATAGCCGGTTACAAAATCGGTATATTAGCACCGCCATCCGCCAATCGCTAAGATTTTTTAGATCTGCTCAGACTCTTTTGAATGTTATTGGGGCAGCATTACGTGGTCTACAACATACACTTGGCCATTAGCGGTCTTAAAGGGCTCTTTTAGAGCCAGTGCCGTATCACCCTTAGCGCTGGTAAAAGTGAGCTTGTCGCCTTCTTTACCAACGATTATTTCTTGCCCTTCCTGGGTTTTAAGTTTTTGGCCGGCTGTTATTTGATTATTAGCCAAAACTGCAATGTGATATTTAGCAATATTTTGGGCAATTGACATTTTGTCGGCCGTCAATAACGACTCAAAATAGCCGTTTGGCAGTGTATTAAAAGCCTTGTTAATAGGAGCTATGACCAAGTAGCTGTTAGCAGTGGTTTTAAGAATCCCGTCCTCACCGGCCGCTTTAATGAGTTTATTAAAATTAGTTAGTGACGGTTCAGAAGCGATAAAATCTGCAATGCTCTTGCCGCTTACGTCAGCCGTTTTAGGCATGTTTTCTGGCGGCTCCGCGTTGTCGCTGTCACCTTTTCCTCCATACAAAATAAACCAAATCAGACCACAGGCGACAATTACGAATAAGGCTGCCAGTATGAGTATAATAGCTTTCTTTTTTGACATAACTACCTCTATTTACAGGTTCAAGTATAGCCCAAACAATGGTTAAAACGCTAGAGTTTTTAATAATGATAAAACTAAACTTTATACTCATTGTTTCTCAAAACCGAAAAATATCTATAAAGATTTTTCTTCCAGATATTTTCGAACTTCTAGCGCCGCCGTCGCCCCGTCTCCGACAGCTGATGCTATTTGCATAGTAGCTCCACTTCGCACATCCCCGGCAGCAAATATTCCTTTTACGGTTGTTAGTAAGTTGTCGTTGGTTATCACTGAACCCTTTTCGTCTAGTTCAATTGAGCTTGACTTTAAAAAGGCCGTGTTTGGCTTGAGGCCGACGAATATAAATATACCATCAGCCACATATTTAACCTCTTGGCCTTTGGCGTTGATAGCTACTACACCGTTAGCCAGTAGACCATCGCCAGTGATTTTTTTTGAAGATACTCCCAAATGTACGGTAATTTTCGGATTCTTCTTTAGTTCTTTTATCAATATATCGCTGGCCGTTAATTTATCACGGGCCAATAAATCTATGTGGCTCACAAAACGAGTCAAAAACAATGCCTCTTGCACAGCCGAATTACCGCCCCCGATTACCACCACTTTTTTATCGCGATAGAAGGCCCCATCACACGTGGCACAATAATGAACGCCCTTAGCGTAATATTCCGCCTCTCCAGGAATATTCAGTCTTTTGTAGTCACAACCGGTGGCTATTAAAACAGCCTTGGTCGAATAACTCCTGTCAGCCGTTTTAATACTCATGGTATTCTTCTGTGGCTTTACTTCCTTAACCTCGCCGACCTCAATTTTTGCGCCAAACCTTTCAGCCTGTTGTCTAAATTTATCGGCTAGCTCCAGCCCGCTAATACCTTCAGGGAAACCCGGATAGTTATCTACCCAATCAGTCGTGGCAGCTAAACCGCCAATAATAGCTCTTTCGAGCAATAAAGTTTCTATGCCTTCCCGAGCCGTATATATGGCAGTTGTTAATGCAGCCGGTCCGGCACCTATAATAATAAGATCGTGAATAGTAGCTTCGTGCTGAGGCACCTCCCGCGGTTCAACCGATAAACTGGTTTTTGACATATCTTCCACCCTCAACTTAGCCGACATCATGTTTTCTTTCTGCACGGTCTGAAGAGCATCGTTTAAATTACTCATATGCGTTCTAGCTTACGGCTGGAGCTAGCTTTGACAAATTATAACCTACGATAACCTCTTTTTGACCATCGGATTTAGTCACTACGGTAACCGGTACAGCCATTTGCCCACTAATAGCTACCGCCTCTTGAGCTCTCTTGGGATTATCGTCAATATTTACTTCTTCGTAAGCTATGCCTTTATTATCTAGCCATTTTTTAACCATAATGCAGTAGGCACAGGTATGAGTGGTGTAAATTGTAATATTTTTTGCCATAATTCAACCTCTTATTGTGTTTTTAACAATTTTAATACGCTATATATAGCGTCAATTATTTATTTTAACAATTTCTACGTCAAATACAAGGTCTGAGTTAGCCGGTATTGAAGTGCCGACTGCCTGATTGCCATAGCCCAGTGATGCCGGTATTAAAATTCGTCTTTTGCCTCCGACTTTCATGCCCGGAACTCCTTGATCCCAACCTTTAATCACTTCCCCGCCGCCAACTTTGAAGGTAAACGTACCACCTTGATGATCGCTCGAAGCATCAAATATGGTGCCGTTACGGGCTAAAGCCCCTATATACTTAACAGTGACACTCTGGCCGATTTTTACCTCGGCTCCTTCGCCTTCTTCGGTATCAATTTTCTGAAGTGATGATACGCTTGCGACCGGTTCAAAATTTAACATCTTTGTACCGGTCAATTTACTGGCTGGCACTTCCGCTTTTTGCGGATTAGTTAAGTTGTTGCTGGGATTTTGATTAGTCTGTGTCTGCTTGATAGCTTTTTGGTATTCTGCTTGCCACTTTTCTTGTTGCCGATTTTGGAATATATAATAAACAACCGCTCCAAAGCTCGAAATTACAAATAGTAAAGTTATAATCCAAATAATAATTCTTTGTGTTTTATCCCTCATTTTCTACCTCTTTCAAGTGCTTATTATAACAATTCAATAATAAAAACAATATTTTTTGATAAGCTATTTTTGTTTTGAATTATTTTTCTTCCCGTAAATGTTCTACAAACGCTAAGTACCCTGCAAGTTTAGGATAGTTTATGTTCTAGAAATTCCTTGTATAGCAGCTTATAGTCTGATAACTTGCAGCTCTTTGCTCGCTTCTTTGGCAACTTTGTCTAATAAATCGTTTACATCCTTAGACTTCAACGTCTTTGCGTAGGGCGTAATTACAACCCGAAATGTATAATGCTTCGACCTCCCTCCTTGCGGACAATAAATGTCTAACGGTATCAGTTTGAAGAGTGTCGTTTTATCGACCAGTTGATTTAAGCTGTTTTTTACTACTTGCTCCAGCTGTCCAAACTTTACCTCGGCTGATGTTTTTAGAGTGATATCTTGTTCTACATTAGGATATCGAGATAGTGGTTGATATTTTATCTGGCCGGCAAAACTAAGTAACGAGCTCAAATCAATTTCAAACCCGGCCGTACTTTTAGGTAGTTTTAGACTTTTTATTACGGCTGTTTGAAACTCTCCTACAATACCCAAAAAATTTCCGCTATTTTTAACGATTATTGAAGCGCTTCTCTTTTTATCGTACGGTGCAGTCATTTGCTTGGTTATTTCCAGTTCAATCCGCTCAGGTATATCTTCAAAAGCTGGCTCAATGCCTAGTTTTTCGAGCAGCGTATAAAGATATTTTTTTGCTTCAAAAAATACCGTATCGCCACTTGTTTTTAGGTCGGTAAAAACAAAGGCTAGTCTGCTTTCTTCCATAGGCAAATCTCGATCTTCGGTTAAAGCCGTATTTTTCGAGTTTAGCCAGCCCTTCATATGGCATTTGCCGATTTCAAATAAAGCAAACTTTGTATACCCCTGTTTGATATTAGGGTGTATTTTCTCAAGCAGGCTGGGCGATAAGCTCAATCGATAATACTGGAGGTCCGGACTTAAAGCGTTGCTTAATTGGAAAGCTACTTCCTTGTTTTGGCCGACTTTGTCGAGCAAATTGCCGTGCACGAAGTTATAAGTTAAAACCTCGTTAGCCCCGCTTGCTGACAAAATATCGCGGATTTGCCTTTTTAAATTGAACTCGGCATTTGTTTTAACGGGTGTTAAATCTCTTTTTGGTAATTGCAAAGGAATTTTATGATAGCCAATCAAACGCCCAACTTCCTCGACTACATCTTCGGGGATAGTTATATCAGTGCGCCAAAATGGAGCGGTTATTTGGAGTTTAGAACCAGCAGCTGAAGGCCTAACGGTAAACTCAACGTTCTGCAAAGTTTTAATAATTTCTTCAGCGGTTATTTCTAGTCCTAAGCGCTGACTGACGAAATCGGCGGTTACCTCAACCGGTTGCAGTTTCATCGAGTGATTATCGTCGACTATTCTGCTGGCTATTCGTCCTCCAGTTTGTTCTAGCATCTCTACCGCCTTAGCTAATACTTTATCGTTTTGCAGGAGGCTTTGGCCCTTACTAAACCTAACAAAAGCGTCGGTAAACAGACCGTATTCCATCGCCGTTTTTCGGATGGAGTACATATCAAAATTAGCTACTTCGAGAATTATATTCTTTGTTTGACCATCTATTTCGGTATCCTCACCGCCCATTACGCCACCGATGCCTATCGTTTGCCTATCCGTAGCAATTACAATCGTTTCCGCTTTTTGGTTAAGTACAAGCCGTCTTCCGCCAAGAAGGGTAATTTCTTCGCCTTCGAGTTCGCTGCTTCTCTTTTCTCTTAGCCTAATGATTAACCTGGCTTTATTATCTGAATTTAGTCTAGCCACTTTGTCATAGTCGTAAGTGTGCATCGGCTGGCCAGTAAGCGCCATCATATAGTTAGTAATATCTACAATGTTATTAACCGGTTTAATGCCGAGTTTTGCCAGTTGTATTTGCATTCTTAAAGGACTAGGCCCAATTTTGATGTTACTTAGCGCTATGGCCATAAAGCGTGACACTACATCTGGTACCTCGTTTTTAATCTCAAGAGGTAGTTCCTCTGAACTTTCAATAGCTTTGACCAAACCGCCGTTAAGATACCAGTCAGGGCTTATAAACTGAATACCTTGGATGCCGGCAATTTCGCGGGCCACCCCTAAAAGACCAAAGCAATCCGGGCGATGGGTAAACATCTTGTTTTCAATGTCAATTATGTAGTCGTCTAGATCATAGGCTTCACTAAGGGGCGTGCCGGGTTTTATGTCTTCATCAACAACCACTATACCCTCGTGATCATCCCCAAAATCCAGTTCGCGAGCGCTGGCTATCATACCGTGGCTAACAACTCCTCGTACTTCTTTGGTGTCGATAACAACTTTTTCGGCCGTTTGAGCCGTCTTTGGAACAGCCGAACCAGGGGGTATCCAGACAACCAACTGTCCTTCTTTAATATTATTTGCACCACAAACTACCTGGACTAAACCTCTCGTAACTGCCGGTTCGGAGTTGTCCGGAAAACGCTCGACCGACCGAATGACACGACCATCGTCAATAAGACACACGTGCAATTTATCGGCGTTAATATGAGGGTTCACAGAAATAACCTTAACGATAACCAAGCCCTCATATTTAGCCTTTAAATCAACAATCTCTTCGACCGCCCCTAGCTGAGAGCCGATTTTATCTAGCAGTTTGTCGATTGGTAAATCTACTTTTGTATATTCTTTAACCCAATTCAGCGATATTTTCATCTTTTAAACTTCTTTGTAAAATTTTTGAAAATGTAGTAATCCTGCAAAAAATAAATTGAAATTAAAACTACAATAGGGATTAAGATCACAAAGATATAGCCTTTATCACTGCTACTGCAGTTGTTAACGTCGCCTAAACATCTTAGAGCTAGTATAAACAATAGGTAAAAACCAAGAAAAACTGATAATACAAGTTCTATTGTCATCACAATGATTTGCGTAAAAACTGAAATAGCATGGCCCGTCTTACTAGTTGTTTTAACCTTATATCCAAACATTATTGCTATCTCTTGAATAACAAATATAATTAGAAAAATAATTGTAAATAGCGAAACCAAGCTTTTGAACTCGACACTTTGCAACAGCATCATAAAAAAAAGCGGTAACGTTGTAAGAATTGCGGCTATTATAAGATCGAATTTAATTCTTCTAAGCCTTAGGTTATTAAAATATTTCATTTGGATTGCCTCGCCACTATGGCAAATTGCATAAAATAACTTTCAAGTTTATTGTCATAACTTTCAGACATAATAGCCTCCGCAAACTGCTCGCGCGCACGCAAAATTTCTTTGGTACGATGTGATTTTTTAGCAGCCCACACACTAGCCGTAGCGTCCAATAAATCCAGGCCGCGATAAAAAGCGTTTTGCATAGAGTTCTTGTCTCCACGACGTTTGGCCGCCATTGCCCGCCCGACCTCAGCGCCGATATTACCCATCTGCTCAAAAATTGACATTTTCCACCACCTTTGTTTGTCAACAGCATAACTAATCATGTACGGCACCTTTTACAATCTCTGTTATTCTTGCCCTGACATCAGCGCTTAATACATTGCGCGAAGTATTACCTAAGCTTGGTTTTATATTGATCATAGAATCGAATTCGATAAATTCATCTGTTTTAAACTTTTGCGGGTATAGGTTAAACCCCCATATATCTTGTTGGCTTGAGCCATTATCTAGCAAATAAGCTTCTCCGTCGGCATGAAGTTCCATATCTACCAGTAGCAACCTTTTGGCTACATCCACATCAGCCTTTACTAGGTTGCCATACATCTTTTCGGCCATTTTCTGCAGTTCTTTAATAGATATACTATTGACTTGCTTCATTTGAATTGCCTCAAAAAGTTTAGCTTGCC
>JAGOOV010000026.1 GCA_017992295.1 Candidatus Saccharimonadota bacterium | reverse complement strand
AGGTAGCAGAGCGGTACGCCAGGAGAAACTCACCCCGTTTATCACCGTAAACAAAAACACAACACACATATTTATGCCAAGATTTATGAGGGCTGATGTCGATGAACTTAATACCGTAAGATAGCGGGGTATCGATATCTTCCTAATCAAATCTCCCTTGCCGACCACTGACCCCATTCCGATAATGGTCGCTTCAGTAAAAAAATTCCAAAGTACAATGCCAAGCAATAAATATACTGGGTAATGCGGTACACCTTTGCCAATTTTGAATATATAAGTAAACACAATGTATAGAATGACGAATAAAAATAAAGGTCGAAGAACGGACCATAAGTAACCCAGCACTGAACCCTGATATCTTACCTTAAAATCAGCACTCACCATTTCGCGTAAAATCGAACGATTTTTAACTGAAAGATATCTCATACAACTGTACAATTATATCACTCGATTTAGCGTTAGGCTGGGCAATAACTTGGAAAACATAGCTTTCGGCTCTGTGCGCGCTTGTTTAACCCTAGGTGCTGGAGGTAATAAAATATAGAATATAGAAGTGAAGAGAATCGCGTTAATTAGGAATTCATATCCATACGATGTAGGTGGTGCCGAAATATTTCCTTTAAATATGGGAAAAGTCATTACAAATTATGGCTACTTTCCTATTATTCTTTCCGCGAATATAAAAACTCTGAAAATGGCGAAAGTGGCTGGTTTACAGATTAAAAAATCTCCGTGGTGGTCTTTTCAGAATTTTAGTGGCATTAAAGTCCTGTTATTCCCTATTTACTTAATTTGGGTTTTATTTCTAGTAATTTGGTATTTTTTATTTATCTTTAAAAATCGCATAGATATAATCCACCCACAAAGTCGTGATGATTTTATTTCTGCAACAATTGCAGCGAAAATACTAAGCAAAAAAGTTATTTGGACTGATCATGCTGATTTAAAATATATTTATGCCAACCACGAGACCTGGTATAAAAACCCAGTCGGCAAACTCGTGTATCTTGTAAGTAAGCTAGCAGATAACATAACGTTGGTTAGTAAAAGCGAAAAAGCATTGATAGAGAATCGATTGGGGCATAAATTACCCAACAAGTGCCAGGTTATTCATAACGGTGTTACTGATAAGGCAAAGAACATTAATAAAAGCTACAACAAAGATATTAATTTCGTTATGACATCTAGACTAGTGACAGCAAAAGGCATAGGCGAAGCCATCCAGGCATATAAAATACTGAACCAACAAGATAAAGCTAAATTAATAATTTATGGCGATGGGCCAGAATCAAGACTCTTCAATCGGTTAGCAACTGACATTAAAGGTATAGAAATGGTTGGACACATCGACAAGGTAACCAAGGCTTTGATGCGTGCAGATGTTTTTGTGCACCCAAGCTACCATGAAGGCTTTAGCCTTTCTCTAATAGAGGCTACAATGTGTTCGTTGCCCATAATTGCATGTAGAGTAGGAGGTAATCCTGAAATAGTAAAAGAAGGGGTTAACGGTCTGCTAATAAAAGAAAAAGACCCGGGTAGTCTTGCTAATGCTATGCGTTACTTTATTGAGAATCCTGACCTAATTAAAAGTATGGGTAGAAAAAGTCGTGACATATATCTTGAAAACTTTCAATTCAATAAAATTGTAAAAGAAAAGTTTTTGCCACTATATGAAAAGTAAGATAAAAGTTGTTTTTGACGCTAACCCGTTAGCTGTACCGAATAAAACCGGTGTTGGAATGTACACTCATGGTTTAATAAAAAATTTAGCTAAAAATTATCCAAGCAAAATTGAGTTGGTTGGGTATTACTATAATTTTTTGAGACGTAAAAAACCTGTTCTGCCGGCACAAGCAAATATCAGGTATAAACCAATTTATTGCTACCCTGGTGCTTTAGTAAATTTTGCTAGAAGGCTCGGTATCAAAATGCCCGTAGAAGTATTAGCTAGAATGAAAGCGGATGTTTGTTTGTTTCCTAACTTTTTAACACAGCCTAGTCTATTTAACACACCATCCGTCCCTGTTGTACACGATTTATCTTTTATAGACTTGCCAGAATTTGCTGCAGACAAAAATCGTAAAGATCTGATCAGGTTTTTACCAAAAATACTTTTAAAATCAGCCAAGGTAATCACCGTTTCAGAGGTTAGTAAAAACACGATTGTTGATAAATTTAAATGCCCTGCCAGTAAAGTTCTTGTCACCCACATACCACCCGAACCACCAACCAAATTTACCAAAAAAGAAGTGGCCAGAATATTGGCGAAATTGAAAGTTTCTAAACCGTATATTTTGTTTATAGGGACACTAGAGCCCAGGAAAAATCTAATAAATTTGCTAAAAGCCTATGAAGAATCCTCTGTGTTGAATTCGCAGTACAGCCTAGTAATTGCAGGTGGCACAGATTGGAAGTTTGAAGAAATTATGAGCAAAATTCGTGAGTTAAAAAATAAAAATTTAAATATTGTTCACACTGGATATCTGAAAATAAAAGAGCGAAACGCCTTATACTCCCAAGCAGAAGTTTTTGTTTTACCTTCTCATTACGAAGGTTTCGGAATGCCCATACTCGAGGCCATGAGCTATAAAGTGCCTGTTTGCTTGAGTAATATCCCCGTCTTTCACGAGGTAGCGGGTGATGCGGCTATATATTTTGACAAAGACAGCCCTAAAGACATTGCATTAAAAATCCATAATTGTATATTCGAAGAAGCTCGGAGGGATCTAGTTGAGAAAGGCCAAAATCAACTAAAAAAGTATAACTGGAAAGACGTTTCGGCGGCTGTTTATAAATCACTAATCAGCCTCATCTAAAAAGGCTTATCGTGCAATTCTTCTAGATTTAGTTTTTGCCTTTTTGCCAACTCCGCCCGATATTTGTTTAAACCGTAGGTGTAACTAGCCAAAGCTTCTCGACTAAATTCCAAGCTATTATCTTTTAGGTAATTCTCGAAGGAACCAAAGTTTTTTATTTCTTGATTGATTATTTCTTGAGACTCCATAATCTTTTACTCCCTTATATTTTTTCGTTTATAGTATATATCAATGGCGCGAATTGCTATTGACGCACGTGAACTTTCCACCAGTACTGGCAGATATGTCAGTAAGTTGCTGGAGTATTTGCAAAAATTAGACCCAAATAATGAATATATGGTTTTGCTAAAACCGGATGATTTTAAAAAGTGGCGGCCCACTGCCAAAAATTTCAAAAAAGTTTTGTGCCCGCACCAAGAGTTCTCTACGGACGAACAATTTGCCTTTAAAAAGCAGCTCGAAGAATTAAATCCCGACTTGGTTCATTTTGCCATGGTGCAGCAACCCGTTTGGTATAAAGGCAAAGTGGTTACGACTGTTCACGACCTTACCGCCACTCGTTTTAAAAACCCGTCAAAAAATAAAATTGTTTTTAGCTTTAAGCAGCAAATTTACAAATGGGTTATCAAAAAAGCCGTCAAAAAAAGTATTTTGGTCATTACACCAAGTAAGTTCGTAAAAAAAGATTTAATAAAGTTTACCGGCGTTAATCCCAATAAAATAGTGGTGACTTATGAGTCTGCCGATGAGTTTACAGAACCATCTACACCTGTGAAAAGCGTCCAAAGCAAGCAGTTTATTTTTTATGTTGGGCGCGCGCAACCACATAAAAACTTACCAAAGTTGATGGAGGTTTTTGCCATGCTCCGTCAAGACAACCCTAGTTTATATTTAGTGTTAGCAGGGCGAAAGGACAAAACTTACGATTCGTTAATGGAAGAGGCTAAAAACTACGGAGTGGATGGTTTTGTAATTTTTACCGGTTATGTTACCGATGGTCAATTAAAATGGCTGTATCGCGGTTGCCGTGCCTATGTTTTCCCCTCGCTAAGTGAGGGTTTTGGTTTGCCAGGATTAGAAGCTATGCTTCATCGTGCTCCGGTTGTAAGTAGCACAGCCACTTGTTTACCAGAAATTTACGGCAAAGCCGCTTGGTATTTTAACCCTCAAGATAAATATGATATGGAACGCTCTATCAAGGCTGTGTTAAACGACAAAGCACTTCGTAGCAAGCTGATTATAGCTGGTCGCGCTCAAGCCCAAAAATACTCGTGGGAGCGCATGGCCAAACAAACCCTGAAAGTTTACGAACTGGCTCTGAAGAAATAACTGAGCTTTTTAATAATAAACGCTGTGGCCATTACACTCCGTCGCAGCCACCAATAGCGCCAGGTATTTTGTATTGTTTGCAAGTACTTGGCGGATCAGCTATGTGACTTTTTGGGTAGTTTGTTAATTGCTTGCCTTTCGTTCATAATTACTAACGCTATGAGAGTACGTTTGTTTTTTGTCTTACCTTTATTAGGAATGTTTTTGTGTAGTGGTATAGTACAAGCCCAAAGCTCTATTACAAACAATAGTGGAGCAAGTGGGCTTTACAGTGTTAGTAGTTCTAGTTATTACCAGAATCCATCTAGCGAACAACAGCGTACTTATAACGTTGGTCAAACAGCCAGCAGTTTAGTTTTGCAAAACGAGAATAGTACAGTAACCATAGACCCAACATCTGCACCTGCTTATAGCTCTCAAATAAAGCAAAGTAATCGACATTTATATTTAGCCTGGCTTTCTGTGGGCCTGGCCTTACTGGGATTAGCAATTTTGGTTTTTGGATATTTTCAAAAGAGGCGCACCGCCCAAGCCCAAACCCTGGCAGAGCCAGAGCCAGTAAAGACCGCAACCAACAAATTAGCAAAAGAGTCCGAGCCTAGTCCTAGCAAAACAACCGACAAAGTCTCGAAAAAGAGAAAAAAGAAGCCCAAGAAGAAAAAGCGCACTCATAGATAGCTTGCGCCTGTATTCTTTAAAATCAACAAAATAACTTAAAATACTCTTAGCCAAACTGTTGTTGAGTTTCATCCGCACAAACGTTTCTTATATTTTCGAATTGATACGCCAAGTACTTGCCAATTTCTAAAATTAATTTGTAGTCTAAAAATTAGATAAAAATTATTTATGCGTTTGTGCCAATGCGTTTATAATTTATGTCAATATGTCAACAAATAAGAATATACGGCCTGCTTTTTTGTGGCGACCAGCTTTGGTGATAATAGCGATTGCTTTTGGTCTGCTGGTTATATTTTTTACTTGGCAGTATTTTATTAACCGACCGAATTACCGCGATTTAAGGCGTGAGTATAGCAAACTGGTTTTACCTTCTGATTGGCAATTAGTTAGCGAAAGCGGCAACAAGGGGGTGTGGGGCTTGTTCTGCTGGCAAATCGAAGGTTCTGAATGTCCTTATGTGGGATCAAAGTATTCTTCCAAATCTCATCTGAACCCAAAAGAAGACAAGTCTATTTTAGACAAAATAGCAGATAGTGCTGGGTTTGTGATTACGGAAAGGATTTATAAACACTGCGAGTTGACTGACGATAAATACTATTGTGGAGTCAAAGCAAAAAATAAAAATTTTTCATTAGAAGTAAGCATTGGTGGTACTAACGGTAATAAAATTCTAAGGATTTACTTAAATTAATATGGTGGATAAAACGGCCAAGTTTTTGCTTTTATTCACTTTAATTTTTTCATTAGTATTTCTACCTATAAAATCTTATGGAAAAGACGATTCTTGTTCGGACTTACTAGTTGTCTTTGCAAGGGGGTCAGGTCAAAATAGAGGTGAAACAATAAATGAAGGTATTTATGTAAATTCCGGACTTAAAGACGATGAGCGCCAGTCTAAGTCATTTTTTGACGAGATCGATAAGCGGTTAAATAAACTCAAGATTGAATATATTTCGTTGCATGATCTTGAGGGTAGGTACAATCAAAATGGTTACATTGCTATTGACGTAGCAACAGGCTTTAAAAACAAACCACGCCACAGGAAAGATGTTCCCAATTTATATTACGAGTCCGTAACGGACGGCACTGAAGAGCTGACTTGGTTTCTGGAAGACAAAATGAGCTCTTGCCCCTTTCAGCAGATAATTCTAGGTGGATGCTCGCAAGGAGCGCATGTAGTAGGCAATGCTTTATTTAAGCTACAACCCCGCTTTCGTCCACGTATAGCTTTTGTGGCACTTTATGGAGATCCTAAATATAATCCGCGTGTCAGTTCTGTGCCTGTTAAAGCCGGCCCCTGGGCTAGAGGCAATGCAACATCCGTGCAAAGCGGTATATTAGGACCAAGGGCAGTTTATATTCCAGACGAGTTAGTTGGTAGAGTTGGTAGCTGGTGTGACTTGAGCGACCCTATTTGTAGCAATTATGGGCTATGGCAAGTCCCCGGAGCAAATATCATTGCCGATTCATTTGTTGATAAGACTCACTCTAATATTTACCAAAATAAATGGATACCGCAGAGTGCCAATGATATTGCATACATGATACAGCGCAACAACCCCATTCTTTCTAGTCGAGTTCAAACGACCCCGTGGGTTAATAAAAACGATAAATTGTATCAATTAGACTTAGCATTGGTTTTAGACACAACTGGTAGCATGAGTAGCATAATAAACCCGATTATAGATAACTTATCAGCATTTGTTAGCGCGTTATTTGGGTCTTACTGGGATACCAGAGTCGGGGTGGTTGGTTTTAACGACCCTACCACACCTCCACCGTGGACCTACTACGGACCAATGCCCTACTTCAGCAAAAAAATTATGGACTTCACGCATTCAAAAACAGATGTCGGCAACGCCCTTAAAGGTTCCTATGTGGGGTTTGGCGGAGATGATCCAGAGGCTTTATATTCCGGCTTGATGACAGCCATGAATGATTTAAGTTGGCGCCCAGGAGCCCAGAAAAAAATATTGGTGATAACAGATGCTCCAGCAAAAGATCCCGACCCCGGGCCTGGCTACTGGACCAAACAACAGGTTATTAAACGGGCTCTAGAACTAGACCCTGCGTCTATTTCAGTCTCGGCTTTGCCACGACCCCAGCCATGGCCTTATACGAATAACGCTATACAGAAAGTTGAAGATGAGTTTACTGATACAGTAAAAGCTCTAAGCATAGCAACGAACGGTGTTATCACCGAAGGATCCAGAGACTATAAGCTAGAGTACGTAACAAATACTATTACAAAAATGGAATTTCTACCTGTGGCAACCATAGATGGCGATGCCCGTGGTGCTACAGGCCAGACTATGCACTTTAGTGCGGGTAGCTCTTACGACGCAGACAGCTCAATTATTAAATACGAGTGGGATTTTAATAACGACGGCGTCTGGGACATTGTTAGTGATTCTCCTTCGATTGAGCACGCCTATACCAGTCTGTACTCTGGTTTAGTAGTATTACAAGTTACCTCTGCAGACGGCGACAGTGCCAAGGCTATACATAACATTACAATTCTTAATGAAGTACCAGCGCAACCCCAACCTCAGCCACCCGTAGTTAAAACGGTAACCACTAGGGTTAACAGCTCGACAACTGTAGAGTGGGTTAATGATTATCCCGAGAACACGGTGGTCAAAATCAATGATGCACAAGGTGAAGTACTAGACATAGTCCCCGCAAATACGAAGAGCTATCCAGTCGATAACCTACCCAACAAAGCGGTTGACCTACAGCTATTTGCCGGCAATGAATCGGGCTGGAGCGACGTCACTGACGTAACAATTCCAGCTCTGCTACAATTTCTGAACCTGCCAGCTAAAGACGTTTTTCGCCAAAACTCTAACAGCAAACAACAATTGAACGCTCATCCTCAAAGTGTTGACGCGACTGCTCCTAGCTTTTTTGATCGGCCTATTTTAATCAATAATACAAGCCAAGCGGCACGTAATTTATCATCAAACCAGGTAAAAGCATCAAAATCAATTGTAAACGTCAAAGGTGTTTCTAATGTTGCCAACCCTTATAAACATAACGTCCACAGCTCAAAGAATAACTGGCTAACTAAATCTTTAGTTGCGATAATCTGTTTGTTGGGTGTTTGGCCTATTTTAATGTCGGCCAAAATTAAAGCCAAGCATTAAAAGCCGTAAGGGATATCATCGTCATCGGTTAAACTGAGCTCGCCCGGTTGGGCCCCTAGACTACGCTTATTAGTGTCGTCAACGAAGCACGGACTGTAATGCGGAGGATCGCATTCTTCTGGCCTTACCGGGCCCTTGCAGTTAGGATTAAGACAAACCCCTTCCACACCATAAACCAAACAGCCGGCAGCACAGACGCATTCCAAATTTTTATAAGGACCTTGTTCTTGGCAAATTGGTAAGCTAAGCTTTTCGCTAATAAACTATCTCCTTACTAAGCATTATTCACCATTGCTAATTTAACGCAAGCTTAAGTGTTGTTATTTTACTTCGTTGTCTATTTTTCACAGCTGGCTACTCTTCAGCTGTCTTAACAGTAGCCTCTTTGCTATCGGTATTTTTATCTGAGGATTTTTCGTTTTCTTGATTATATTCGTCTATATCTTCTTGAAGAGATGGTTTAATAATCACATGACGATCGCGCCCGACACCAACCGATTCGGTAGTTAAACCGTGTTCATCTGCCACTTTGTGCACAGTTCGTCTATCTGCTGGGTTCATCGGTTTTAGCTCGTATGGCTGGCCTGTACTTTTTACCTTTTCTATCCACGGCAAAGCGTTTTGTGCCAAACGATTTTGACGACTTTTTTTGTAATCGGCCACATCAACATTAACCCTGACGTACTCGTATTCATTATTTTTAAGCGCCATACTAACCATATACTGCAAAGCGCGAACCGTTTCACCTCGCTGGCCGATTAAAAAACCGTTCATATGCGTGGAGGGAACATTTAAAGAAATAACTTCGTCCTCGCTGGTAGCATATACATCAATGTTTAGGCCGAAAAAAGACAATAAATCTTCTAAGTATTTTTTGGCATATAAAATTGAATCTTCCATTATCTATCACCTCCGCTTACGCTTATTTTTAGAGCGCTTTTTAGAAGTTGACTTTGGTTTTTTGTCCTTTTTATTATAAATAATTTCGGCTTCAACTTTTTGCTCGTCAACACTAGCTTCCATCTCAATAACGTCTTTCTTAAGAATATAGGTTTGTTGAATATAAGCCACCAGACCCCCAACCAGCCAATATAAAGACAATGCGGCCGGTAGACTAACAGAGACCATAAAAATCATAGCCGGGACAAAAAATAAGGTCATCTTACTGGTGGCAGCTTGAACTTCTGATTGATCAACTTCTTTGCCCGCCGCCGTATCTTTAAGTAACTGGCGAAGACTACGAGTATTTTTATCCGACATCAACAGCTGCTTACTCTGTAGATATTGAATAGCTACGCTCAGCACCACCAGGACCATGGCTGGCCAATAAAGACCTCCTTTAGAAATTGGGAACTTGGATAAATCAATGAGGCCTAAAAATTTATAACTGAAGACGTGAATATTTTGCGTTAGGTTCTCTAAGTATGGTAGTTGATGCATCCACGAATATGCCAGGTCAAGCAGTTGGTGAGGGTTATCGACAATTTTACGTATGCCCGCGTAAAGGGCTATGAGGATAGGAAGCTGAATTAGAATGATAGCGAAAGAACTAAAAGGATTAACCCCCTTCTCTTTGTATAGAGCCATCATTAACTGTGACTCTTTTTGTCGATTGCCCTTAGATTCTTTTTTAATGCGCTTCAGTTCCGGTTGCAGCTTTTTCATGGCCATAGTGTTGTGCAACTGCTTTCTTAGTAGTGGATACAACACTAAGCGGACAATGATTGTAAAAATAATGATTGCTATACCAAAATCGTGGCTTGGAATAAGCGCAATAATTAAAATTAGCAGATTAAAAATCGGCTGCGCAATTAACGCATTAAATAACTTACCTATTACTTGAAACATAGAACTTGCTTATTAGTTTATCACGTCTTGGGACTAGCTTTTATATGTGTTTAGACAAGCCCTTTCAATGTCTTTTAGCTGACGTTTAACAGACGCCTCCAGCTCTTTATAGGGCATATTTAGAAAACGATCATCAAAAACCGTCACTACTATTTCTTGGTTAGTCAATAATTTAGCGTTACTTCTTATTGCTTCGTATAACCTACGTCGAATACGATTTCGGGTTGGAGCGGATTTTGCTATTTTTTTGCTCACTACCACAGATACTTTAAAAGTATCAGCGTTCTTATTAACCAAATACTTCATGGCGCAGTATGGGCTGCGCACAATTCGGCCTCTTTTGTAAACGTGGTTTAAGCTACCAAGCCCATGAAACCTATTTTGTTTAGACAGCAAAGTGAATAACCTTTTTACTTTACTATTGTAGCCTAATCGGTCTTGCTCAAGTTCATTAATTGCTTAGTCGGGTTCGTTCTTTTAAGCGACGTCTACTTAAAATAGCTCGTCCGGCTTTCGTTTGCATACGTTTGAAAAAACCATGTTTTTTAG
>JAGOOV010000025.1 GCA_017992295.1 Candidatus Saccharimonadota bacterium | reverse complement strand
CTATAAAAGAAGCCATCGAAAATCCTCGGGGCGTGGATATAAACATAGTAAACGCCCAACAAGCAAGGCGAGTGTTAGATCGGCTGGTTGGTTATGAGTTGTCTCCTATATTATGGAAAAAGGTGCAGCCTGGCTTAAGCGCCGGCCGAGTACAGTCAATTGCTGTCAAATTAATAGTCAACCGGGAAAGAGAAATCAGAGACTTTAAAGCCGAGAGTGCTTTTAAAATATTAGCCACTTTAAGCTGTAATGATAGCCGCTTCAAAGCCGAACTAAACGAGAAAATTACAGATGAAAAAAAGGTTAAAAAATTCTTAGAAGATTGCCAAAAAAGTCTGTTGACTGTTGAGGAAGTCGATAAAAAACCCAGTAGTCGTAGTCCGGGGGCACCTTTTATAACCTCCACCCTCCAACAGGAGGCTTCTAGAAAACTGGGATTTAGCGTTAAACAGACAATGACTTTGGCCCAGAGACTTTACGAAAACGGCCACATTACCTATATGCGTACCGACAGCACTCACGTATCAACAGTGGCTTTAGGCAGTTGCAAAAAATACATCATTGAAAATTATGGTTCTGATTATCACAAATCCAGACAGTATCAGCCCAAATCCAGCTCTGCCCAGCAAGCCCATGAAGCTATCAGACCGACCGATATTTCGCAGTTACAAGCTGGTGAAAACACGGCACAAAACAAACTGTATAATTTGATTTGGAAAAGAATGGTGGCCAGTCAAATGGCCGCCGCTCAGACTCTCAAAACAGAAGTAAAAATTTCTATTAGCAATCGGCCCGAGATGTTTATAGCCAAGGGCGAAGAACTGCAATTTGACGGTTTTTATAAAGTATGGGGAGGCAGCAAAGAAGATACTCTGTTGCCTAGCTTACAGCAGGGGTATAATCCAAAAATTATTGAAGTTAGCGCTTTACAAACTTTTAATAAGCCAAATCCACGGTACTCCGAGGCCAGTTTAGTAAAAACCTTGGAAGATTTAGGTATTGGCCGTCCAAGCACCTATGCACCAACTATCAGCGCCATACAAAATAGAGGTTACGTAGAAAAAAGCGACGTCGAAGGTGCTGAAAGGAAAGTGATAGAGTACACCTCAAAAAAAGGTACTATTAATCGAACAGAAACAATCGAAAAATACGGAACCGATCGGAACAAATTAATCCCCACACACCTGGCGTACGTAGTAACCGATTTTTTGGATAAACACTTTACCAGCATCATGGACACCGGCTTTACAGCTAATGCCGAAAAACGATTAGATGAAATATCTGAGGGAAAATTAGTCTGGCACGAAGTTATAAAAGAGTTTTATAATCAATTTCACCCTCTAACGCAGAAAGCAAGCGAAGTTAGTCGCCAAGAGGCCTCACAAGCCAGACTTGTAGGAAAAGATCCAAAAAGTCACAAGCCTATATATGCGCGTTTTGGTCGCTATGGCCCAATGCTACAAAGAGGAGAAACGGAAGATAATTCACAAAAACCCGATTTTGCACCTTTGCCAAAGGATACCACTATTGAGACTGTCAGCCTGGAACAGGCTTTAAAAATGTTTGAGCTACCCCGAAAAGTTGGCAAGACCAAAGACGGCCAGGAAATTACTGCTAACATCGGTCGTTTTGGGCCATACATCAAGGTGGCAGATACTTTTGTGTCTATTAAACCGCTGGATCCGTTTAGTATTAGTGAGGCACAAGCCAGGCAGTTATACATTTCTAAACTCGAATTAAACCAAAAAAAGCAAATAAAAATATTTGATGACGAAAGTGTAAAAATACTTATGGGACCTTACGGACCTTATGTTACTGATGGCACTAAAAATGCCAAAATACCAAAAACAATCAACCCAAAAGAGCTTTCTTTAGAACAAGCAAAAGAATTGCTATCAGCCACTCCTGTAAGCAATGGCAAACGAAGAAAGTCGACAAAATAGGTGTAAAATCCCTGCTTTTTGCTATCGGATAACCTCATCTCCACTATGCATACTTTATTTATGCATGGATGTCTAGTTTGTGCTACAATAATATTAATTAAACATATTGTTGACTTACAATAAGTTTGATTGTATTATATAGTTAATTCAAATATTACAAAGGGAGAGGTGTAGGCAAAAAATGACCACTACCAGAAATTCTTCAAAAGGTGGAATTATTGACATTGACTCAGCGGTTAAGGGCGCTCTTCAAGCCATAGAGCGTGAGCGTGAGCGTGAAATTGTCTCCCGTCGTTTTGGCTTATACGACCGTAAAGAGACATTAGAGCAAATTGGAGAATTATTAGGCATAACGAGAGAGAGGGTAAGGCAACTAGAAAAGGTAGTACTGTCGAAACTAAAAGCTGCTGCAAAAACCAGAGAGCTCAATGCCATCAATGAGGCAGAAAGTAAACTGTTGTCGATACTTACAAAAAATAACGATTGCATGCGTGTCGGTGATTTGGCTGCAGTTATTGCTAAAGATGGTAGCCGTGGTGAGCAAGCCAAACTGTTCTTTTTGGCAATGTTAGCTCCCAAGATTAGTGTCATTGATGAAAATGAGCATTATTACCAATCTATCGGTACTAAATCGGTACACGATAGCGATAAAATGCGAAGCATTATCGATTCTCTCCTTAAGGCTGTTAAAAAGATAGGCCACCCAGAGAGCATGGAAGAGATAGCCAAAGTAGCCGGCCTTAAAGATAGCGCCCACGCTGCCGCCTTGGCGAAAACTTCTAAGCACTTAGCAGAGCTTAACGGACAGTGGGGACTTACCAAGTGGCCTATGGTTAACCCAAAAAACATTCGCGATAAAATTTACGTCATTCTGAGCCAAAAAGGCAGTCACATGCATTTTAACGAAATTGCCGAAGCTATAAGAGAATCGGACTTTAAACGGAAAGACGTTACCACCCAGGCAATCCATAACGAATTAATTAAAGACAAGCGGTTTGTGTTAATTGGTCGTGGCATCTATGCTCTCGATGAATGGGGCTATAAGAAGGGAACAGTGGCCGATATCATTAGCGAGGTGTTAAAAGACGCGAACGAACCATTGCATCGCGACGAGATAGTTAAAAGGGTCCTGAAATCAAGACACGTTAAAGAAACGACCATTTTATTAAACCTTCAAGGTAAACATCAGTTCAAGCGAGTCGCTAAAGCCACCTATACTTTAGCCGAAGTGGCCTAATAGACACCTGACTTAATTTTGGCAGTTAAAACTACTTGACTGTATAATTATTGTTGTGGCTAACAAGGTGAAAAAACAGTGATGGAGCAGTCTCTTAGTACATTATTGTTGTTAGAAATTCCAAGGACCAATGACAAAAAAGAGCTGGCTGCCGAACAAATGTTTGCCGCTTTGCACGGCATTTTAAAACCTGTACGAAAAACCTGGCGATCCAATTACTTAAACCAAGACCACATCAGTTTCGAAATAGCTTCGATAGGTCAAAGAATACGTTTTTACGTATGGACACCAAAGCATTTACAGTCTTTTGTCGAGGGTCAAATTTACGCCCAATATCCAACAGCCCAAATATCTGAGCTGGACAGCGATTATGCCAGTCGTTCTATGTCTCAACCGGTTATATACTCGAGCGAGCTTATACTGACCGACAACGAAACCATCCCGATAAAAACATTCCCCAGCTTTGAGGTAGATCCGCTAGCCGCTATCACAGCTACTTTAGCAAAACTCGAACAGCCAAACGAAGAAATGTGGTTGCAGTTCATAGTCAGGCCGGTAAGTGATAACTGGCATCGTAAAAGCATGCGCGCCGTAAGTAGAATAAAAAGTGGCTATAGCACGTGGCCCAGTTCGGGCTCTTCGAGCTTAGGCTATTTTACACAAGCCCTGAGTGCTTTATTAAAACCCCCAACCCCGAGTACTGCAAGTAATTTAGACATTAGCGAACGCGACAAGACACGAATTACCGCTATCGAGGAAAAAAGTCGCAAATTAGGTTACCAAGTTAAAATCAGAATTTTATATGCCGGAAATGACCAATATACCGCCAGACTTCGAATGCAAGCCATGGTAGGGACATTCAAACAATTTAATACCACTAACCTTAACGGCTTTCAGAGTAAATTTGCCAGTTTTAATCCTTCGAAATTAGCCGACTATTTCACTAGGACTTTTATAGACAAAGGTTTTATCCTTAACATTGAGGAAGTTGCCAGTTTATTCCATTTGCCCCATACCTCTGTAGAAACCCCCAACATCGTTTGGGCTACCACCAAAACAGCCGAACCGCCATCCAATTTGCCGGTTTATGGACAGTATAAAGAAACCGATATAAGTCTTTACGGGACGACTAACTTCAGGGGAAGTAATCTGATATTTGGTTTACCCCGTAACGATCGGAGCCGCCATGTATATATTCTCGGACAAACCGGAACCGGTAAGTCCGGACTTTTAGAACTTTTAACTCTATCCGATATTTTCTACGACCAAGGATTTGCCTTAATTGACCCGCACGGTGATTTCGCCCTGAATATTTTAAGCTATATACCAAAACGCCGAATAAACGACGTGGTTTACTTTAACCCTGCCGACACGGAGTATCCAATCGGCTTCAACCCCTTAGAAATTACCGACTCGGCTTCAAAAGGGCAGGTGTGCAGTGAGCTTATCGGTGTTTTAAAGAGGTTATTTGAAAGTTGGGGCCCTAGATTGGAATACATCTTAAGACATACTATCCTCGCCCTACTAGATAACCCAAATTCAACCATGCTTGACATTACCCGCATGCTAACAGAAAAGTCGTTTCGTGAGCAAGTCGTGAGCAACGTTGACGACCCGATTGTAAAAAATTTTTGGATAAATGAGTTTGCCAGCTGGAACGAAAAATTTGCGTCCGAGGCCGTTACTCCAGTTCTAAACAAGGTGGGTGCCTTTACCGCCAATCCGTTAATCCGCAACATAGTAGGGCAGCAGCAAAGCACTTTTAATATCCGTCGCATTATGGACGATGGCAAAATTTTAATTGTAAATTTATCTAGAGGCCTTGTGGGCGAAGATAACGCCGCCGTTTTAGGCTCTCTTTTGGTAACAAAAATACAGTTAGCCGCGATGAGCAGGGCAGACATCCCCAAACTGCAAGACAGAAGACCATTTTATTTATACGTCGACGAGTTTCAAAATTTTGCAACCGAGAGCTTTTCGGTAATTTTAAGCGAAGCTCGAAAATACGCCCTTAATTTGACCATCGCCAATCAATACATTTCACAGATGGAAGAACATGTTCGCAGTGCCGTTTTTGGCAACGTCGGTACCATGATTACTTTTAGAGTTAGCCCCGATGACAGCCCTTTTTTGATCAAGTATTACGAACCTCAGTTTGAGGCTACTGATTTATCCAATATGCACAATCGTCACTTCGTGACCAGCATGACAATCAACGGAGAGAAAGCTCCGGCTTTTTCGGGGACCACCTTAAACATACCGGAAAGTAAAACCGACTTTAGTAACGAAATTATAAATAAATCTAGAGCTTCTTATACCACCACTGTAACCGAAATAGAAGAAAAGATTAGAAAAATCGCATTAGTTAAAAATGAAAAGTCTAAAACCCCCGAACCTAAACCTAAAGAAAGCAAGAAAAATGTTAAAACGCTGCACAACGTGCCTCTGCCCATAACGCCGCCGGCTGGGGTGTTGAGCGAATCACAAAAAAGGCGTATGCGAAGAAAGAGGGCGGCCGAAAGAATTAAAAACCAGCTAAAGATAAATCAAGATTTAAGCAACATAGACAAAAACACAGATGAAAACAAAAATACTGTAATTAAATTGCATTAGGCGTTTTCTATCAATTACTTTGAATATTTAGAGTACTGTTTAATTTTTGGGACTGCTACTTCCTTAAAGTATTTTTTGAAAAATACTGGTAAAGGGGGAGGAGGGGGATTTTTTTTTTTTTTATTTTTTTCATTTTTATCACTTTGAAATATATCGGGTTTCCCAACTACAACTAATAGAGTTTTTTGAGATATTAGACTATATCGTTTTACTTTTATATTAACTACACTAATCAAGCTTCGTATATTTTCTGCATAAAAAATATCTATTACCACTCCTGTGCTATTGTTTAAATATATATAAAAATCGCTGTTAACATTACCAGGTCTTATTACTTTGTGCTCGTGGACAGCTATTTCTAAAAAGTGAGTTGTTAAAAAGTCGAACATATCCGCTTCTAAAGACGTACTGTTTAAATAAGACTGGCCAGCGATTTTACTACGATAGCTACCTCGCGTGTAATCACTTACTTCATCGGGAAATAGCTCCTTTCTTAGCTTAACTAATCCACCAAAGGTCCTCTGTATGGATCTGGATGAAGGCAAATAAGGAAACTCATCTATTTCCAGGGCAGAAGGGTATTTATTATAAAGCTCTTTATAATATTCGAAACCAGCTTTTATTTCTTCCTTTGTCCATTGTTCCTGGCTTCCAACCTTAGCGATTCTTCTCAAGTTGTCACCGTTAGTCATTATATTTTATATTACCATATGAAATATAATGAACATTTTACGAACTTTTAATATCAATTTTATTTTTTTGTTATTTGTGTTAGACGGTGATTATCGTCTTTATTATTGTGGCTATTGAGTTGATTGATGGGGGATTATAAAAATTTTTATAATTTTTATATATAAAGATCATTTTGCTTTGGAGAATTCTAGCAAAGTAGGGCCTGATGCAATAATATAATGAATGTCGTACATTATATCTTTTACGTCCTGCTATTAGATTAAAAAGTTGATAACTAATACATCCCCCTGCAGGGTAGAATTAACAATTACCGCCTGTGTTTATCAGTTTTGTCCTTAACTTTCAACCACAATGCCACCAAGGCTTATTATTTGTTACTATTCTTTTGGTTCGCTGCCAAACCTTTGCCAACATTCTATAGTTTTCCACAGTCACTTGCATTTTATCAGCTTTATTCTTTATTAGTTATTATGTCCCTACTATTGCCTGTTTATCACTAAACTTGCATTTTGTAAAAAATGGTATTTAGTATAGTATTTTTGTAATATTGGTAATTTTATAAATAAGAACAAATTACGAACATTAAATAGGGCAGCAGGTTACTTATAATACACTTTGTCAGCTAGGCGAACGTCTATATATTCACTTGGCGTCACGTTCATTTTTTGTAATTTAGATTGTGTAGCACGCATAGCCCCGTACTGCCCTAGCATGTCCCCACTGGTTAAAAATTTAACGTAATAAGCCTTACCCGTCTCATATAAATTAATTTCTTGTGGTTGTCTGTTTAAAGTCAACGTGTATTGACTGTTGTCTTGTTTGAGTTGCAGTATAAGGTCATTAACGTTTTTAGCTTCATCCGGACTAATAAATTGCATACCCTGCTGCCCCTGAACACCGGTTTGATTTTTTATGATCGGCAAGCTTTTCCAGTTAAAAATTGATTTTTCGATAGGCATAAGCAGTTTTCCTCTGTCGCTTAGCAAAAAACTTTCTTCAGACTCTTGAAAAAACAATGCCATAGGTTGGGCGGTAGTAATTTTTATTACCGGTCGGCGGCCCAATAAAGTAACGCCGGCACTAACAGACATGGCCTCTGGAAAAGTTTTATATAACTCTTTATTAATTTTTTCTTTTTGAAACAAAAACTTAACTCTATTTCTATAATCTTGGTCAATTATTTTCGCCGCCAGTTCTTGGTATTCGGTTATACTTCTCAGTTCACTCCCCCGTATAGAGATTTGCGGCTTTAGACTCAACGATAACGAGTAAGCGCACGTTATTATAATTATGCTAACAACAAATATAGTAAATATTTTGTGTTTGGTATTGTTTGACCCATCGGCTATCGACATTCCCTGCCGCACACTGGATTGACGATCGTATTGGTTTATTTTACTTCTAGAGGCCGTATAATAAGAAAACACCCTCTGGTTACTTTTTTTATTCACTAGGCTCGTTCGCCGGATTTCTCCTTTGTTTTTTTTACTGCTTCTGAATATCATTTGGATAGTGCTTCCTGAATCACATCCACAATTTTTTGACTAGCCCTCTTTACTGATAATTTGGCGATATTGTTAGCCAACTCTCTTTTCGTTTTTGAATCTTCTATCACCCTTGCCACGGTATCTACTAATAGTGCGGGATTTTCCTCAAGTTCCGGCTCTGTAATAACCAGGGCTGCTTTACTCGATGTCAGATTATTGGCGTTCTTTACTTGGTGGCCCCCAGCCAAATACGGGTTGGGTACAATTATTGTCGGCTTAGCCATCACAGCCAGTTCCGCCAAAGCTGTAGCCCCTGCCCTAGACACTACTACATCAGCGGCCGATAAAATATTTACCATTTCTTTTGTGTCAACAAACTTAAATAGACGATATTTCTTTGTATTAATTTTTTGGTTATTAAGCTTGTTTTTATATAAGTTATAGGTGTTGCTCCCCGCTACCCAAAGCACACATATGTTTTTCTGCACTATTTTTGGCAAACACTTATAGACATAGCCGTTTAAACGAGCTGCTCCCAAACTACCACCCACCACGGATACGATCACCTCACTTTTTAAAAACCCAAAATGACGTTTTGCTTCTTCTTTACTGGGAGCCTGCGTATATTCTGTTTGTATTGGTACCCCGGTGTATCTTAGCTTAGCTATGTTGTATATACCTTTATATAACTTAGGGGGCATCCCGACCGCTTGAAGTTTGGCATATCTTGATAGAATCCTATTTGTTAACCCCGGCACACTGTCGGAATCGTGAGTAACAATTGGTATCTTAAGTAAAGCGGCTGCTAGCCCCACTGGTAGTCCAACAAAGCCTCCCTTTATAAATAACAAATCTGGCCTTTTTATTATTAGCAGAGCCATACTTTGGAGTATTCCGATTAAAAAGAAAACCAAGTCTCGAATATTTTTTAAATTCGTTTTTATATCGGCTAGCTGCTTCAACGGGCTTACCCCGTGATAACGCCTAAATTTGCCAGCCAATATATGGTACCGAGCGTCTATGTAATCGCTCGACACAACAACCGTCCTCATTGGGTCTTTATACAATCCAATGTAATAAACCGTAGAGCTTGGATATCTGTTTTTAATGTCAGAAGCTATCGCGAGTAACGGAGTAACGTGACCGGCCGTTCCGCCTCCAGTTATAGCTATTTTCATTGCTACCCCTTTTTTCATCAAAAGAAATTGAACTCCTACGCATTACTTTATATCCCGATACTTGAAAAACCAAACCTAAGGCCGCCATAACAAATATTAAGCTGGTTCCACCGTAACTAATAAATGGTAGTGTAATACCCTTGAGCGGCAAAATACCAATCATAGCACCAATATTTACTAAATTTTGAACACTTAACCAAGCAAACACCCCTGCACAAATAAGCTGTGAAGCCCTACTTGGCGCTCTCTGCGTAATATCTAATATTTTCAGAAGTAGAGCGCCCATTAGACCAATCAATATTACTACGCCGGCGAAACCAAATTTCTCGGCATAAATTGCAAAAATTGAATCGTTTTCGGCTTCCGGCAAATAGCCGTAAGCCTGAACGCTCCTACCCAACCCTAAACCTAAAGCCCCACCGCTACCGACGGCAATAAGCGCCTGGCAGGCGTGATAGCCTTGATTAGTACAGTCACGCTCTGGCTGTAAAAACGTGGTTATTCGATCTTTTCTGTAGGTCGTTGTGCCAATAGCGGCCATAACGACAAACACTGCTAAAAGACTAACTAACATTAGCCTTCTAAGTGGCAGGCCCGCTACAAAAGCCATTAGGCCTATGATAAACAACAGTACAAATGTAGAGCCTAGGTCGTGTTGCAAAAATAATATTACTACGCTAAATGCTATCACGCTTATAATTAATGGTTTTAACACCTGCAACCTTGTTGGATTATTTTCTTCGGCGGCTTTTGATAGTGCAGCCGCGCCACTTATCACAAGCACGAACTTGACTAATTCCACGGGCTGAAATGAAAAACCTCCTAGTACTATCCATCTACTAGCCATACCGTTTAGCGCCACAGTCGCTACGCTCAAAACAAACGCTAAAACAATAAGCAGTTTTTGCCATCTCCCCCACACTTCTAAGGGTATTCTAGCGGCAGCAGCGAAAGCCATAAAACTCAAGAAAACGGCAACAAGTTGCTTCGTGACAAAATAGTTATCACTAACACCTCCCCCTTGGGCAGCTAAAGCCGGACTTATGGCGTACATAACTACTAAGCCGATAACCAGCAAAACTGTGGCAATCACTAAAAGACTATAATCTGGTTTATGCTTGCGTACTCGAAAGGATAACAACGACGATTGTCTCGAACGATGTCCACCTATAATCATACAAAGCCCCAAACGATTGCCAACAATAATCCAACAACCGCACAAACTTGACCGATTATCCAGAAGCGCATAGTTAC
>JAGOOV010000024.1 GCA_017992295.1 Candidatus Saccharimonadota bacterium | reverse complement strand
CGGTATCACCCTGGTTGGGATTGTCTTCGCTTTTTCTTCCTTCTTTGGCTTTCTAAATGTATTTAAGCTGGAACATCTAATGAAAAATATTGAGCTTAGGGGATTTAGAAGATATCAGGTAGCGATGAGTGGTCGTTCTAGCAAGTGGATAAACGCATATCTCGCTATTCGATTTTGTGAAATCCATGACCCGAAAGTGAAAGTTTCTGATAGAAAAAACCTGTTGTTTGAAGCCGGTGGCGTTGACACCAACAATCCGATTGTAGATTGGTATAAAACGCTTCGCCTTTCTAATTTTGAGGCCGATTTAGAGAAAAAGCATGGCATAAAACTCACCAGTGTAGCAGCTCAAGAAGGCAACGTTGTTAAATTTAAACTCGGTATAATCACTAAAAGCGACGAAGTGCTGGCTAGATTTAACCTTGAGGGTCTTTCGGGAAAAACTATCCGTGCCGACCAAATAAATGTGGAGTCGTTAAGGCGGCTGGATTTTGGCAATCGTTTTAAGAACGCTCATGTGATTACTTTTGAAGGCAATAAAGCAGGCATAAAAGTAATTAAGCAAATTGTTGAAGCCAATACCAAGCCTTGGCAAGTTATTAAACGTCGCCATATCCGTAAATATTTCATGAATAAATTAGGCGTTCGTAAATGGCGTTTTTTCGAAAAAACCAGAGACAAAATGGGTTATAAAATGCGCAGTGTAAGGAATAAAATTATTATGGCTGCTTTGCCGGACAGAACGGTTACCGGCAAGTTTATACAGTGTATATTCGGAATAGTTGAGTGCGACACCACTTCCGACCCGAGTGATACGAAAAACCAGGCTGATGGCGACCCTAGCGGTACAAATGAAAAAGACAATGGTCGTAAAAAAAATGACCCTGGAGATTTGGATAGTAAAGGAGACCCGATAGACCCTAAAAGCGATTCCCCGGCTAATTCGATAGCCTCAGCCACCGACAACACTGCCGATGACTTGGCAAGAAAAATTCCTGATAAAAAGTTTGTCCAAGTCGGTGCTAAAACAAAATTCGTTAAAAACTTGGTTGATAAAATATTAACACAAGTAGCTAAAGCTGCGGGGCCACTTAAATTTTTGGACTGGGTTCAGTGGGTGGACACCTTTGCTCGGATATCACAAGGTTTGCGAGATCATTCTCTAACAAAGATGGTTACACTAGCTCGAGCCGCTCAGGCGATGGGCCTTTTCCAGGTTTACATGACCGCCAATGACCATTTAAAAACCGGCGACGAAGAAGTGACCGGACAGGAAGTAAACGATCTAATGCAAACGCTTGGGTCCGTTTCAAATAGCGAAGGCTGGACAAAAGTAATAAGCAACTCTAAAGAGAGCGTTAAAGCAGAGGGCTTCACAGCTGCCAAGAACAAAAAAGAGTACTGTTCGGAAGAGCACCAAGAAGCGATTTTATTACCACAAAACAGAAAGGAATCGGAAAAAGAATTCGCTTGGTTGTGCGACAGCATGAGAATAGGCGGCAAAACTACCGCTTCTTCAATTGAGGATTGGTGGGAAAATAACATAGGGCCAGCACTAAACCCCGTACTCAAATTTTATTACAACACCGGTTTAGGAGAAGTATTTGGAGCGGTTACTGACTCTGTAGACTGGCTCTTTGGGAAGCTACTCGCACCATTAGGAAAGTTAGCAGGCGGAGCTCTTAAGATGGTTGGACTGAAAGATGATTTAGAGCATTTCTTGGTGTGGCTGATAGCCCGTATCGCGTCTGGTCTTGGAGCCGGACCAATGATGGACGGCAACGAGCCTAGTGGAGTCTTTATGAATATGCTTATACAAGGCAGTAGCGCCAGCGCCGAATATTCGGCCCGTTCCAGTGGCGCAGCGGCTACAAACAAACAAACCGCGGCTTTAGCCAAAGAAATGATTGTAGCTTACGAGGCAGAGAAGCCGGAGAATAGCATCTTCCAAAAGTATCTGGCGCTAGACAACGATGAATCGGCGATGTCTAAGTTTTTGTTTAATACGATACAAGACAGTCGTGTAAACAACATTGCTTCTATATTTGGCACTTTGGTGAAGAGGCTGGCTAAGGCACCTTTAAACATATTGTTTAGTCATAAGACCCAGGCTGGTACGAGCGATCCTTATGCGGCTGCTAAATTTGCCGGTATAGACACCTATGATTTCCCCAAACAGTGTTTTGATTTAGATCCCATAACTATGACCCCTCAGCAAGTAACCAACGCCGACGACAACGACATCATCCCCTCTAATGAATTAACATGGGATTTGGTGAATAACGGTCAAGAATTTTACGCCAAACTTTTCGGAAACTTACGCTTACAGAACCCTGATCCCAGTGAAGTAGAAAAGAAAGCTGCAAAAATTTATAATTGTGCATTGTTGGATACGGCACTGAGGGGCGGGTTAGGTTTTATGTACGGGTACACCAACGACAATGGACTCGAGGGCACCAATTCATCACCCACCGGTTCTAACGAGGCAGATAGCAATCTCAATTGGCTAAAAAAGGATTCCGATAACATCCCTTGCTACGGTAGCGATAACGAAACAAAAGACCTGGGAGTAGTACAAACTAAATATACCGGTTCTTTATCCAGTGGGAGAGCGCCAAAAATAAGATTATGTCAAATAAAATCCATTGGTGGCTTTGGAAATAATACCCAGGGCGTTTCAATTGCGAGCGGAGCGGTAGTAGCGTCTGGGGTGTCAGAGAACTGGTACAAACTGGGGAAGGCCATAAAGGACGAAAAAAACATTACGCTGTCCGCCTCCTCGTCTTTCAGACTTGCCGACTCGTGTGGCGGAACTGGTGACGGTAACATGTGTGCAAGACCCGGACAGTCCCTGCATCAAGCCGGTATAGCGATTGATTTCAATGGAATGCACGCCGCTAATCCTTCTGCCCCTAGCTGCTCTAGTAGAGCTTCGGAACCAAACAATCCCGGGTGGGTTTGGCTAAAGGAAAACGCCGAGAGGTTTGGCATATACCAATACGCTAGAGAGTCATGGCACTGGGATCCTGGCGCCAAATTCGGGTTTCGCTGTAATAGTAAAGGCAACGCAGGCGGCTAAATGAGTAAACATAAACTAGCATTAAGGACCAGATCAATTGGCTTGTTGATATTAGCGTTTACTTTTTCTGTTATAACTAACTCCTCCTTGGTACTGGCCCTGAATAATTCGGACCGTGATTCAATTGCGAAAGAGACTACTTTTTACGACCCTAATTATTGCGATACAAGTGCTTTGAACGTGTCCGGTAATAGTGAGATCTTTGCTATAGGCGATTCTATTCTACAAGGAGATAAACAAAAATTAACCAATCGTCTAAAATCTAAAAAATATACAGACATAACAATCGACGCCGAAGTAAGTCGGGGGATTGAGGCACGTGGTACAAATAATACCAGCGGAATGGATGTAATCAATGATCCCAAAAACAAAGAAAAATTAGGTAGTGCTGGTACCATTTTGGTTGTGCTAGGTACTAATCAAGAATCTAACTACCCGAAGTTAATAACAAAATTTATTACTAAATTAAAAGGTGTTAATTCTAGTGCTAACATTTTTTGGGTAAATGCTGCGGACCCTAGGGCAAGCTACTCCAGCGGTATAGACAAAATCAACGATGCGATTCAGACTGTTTCACAAAAAAAGGACACTAAGTACACCGTTATAGACTGGTATAAAGCCTCTAGATCTGGTGGGGCTTTTAACAACAGTTTATTTGCTCAGAACAACCTCCCTCACTTGACGCCAGCGGGCATAGAAAAACATGTAGATTTAATAATTGACGCCGTGGGTAGCCCTTCGAGCGGTAGCACTGGATCCGGTAGTCTACCGTCTTCCATCCCAAGTTACTGGCGCGAATTAATCTTAGGGGCGGCAAAAAAATGGCCTACCGCTGATCCAAGAATTGTCGCAGTAGAATTATGGATAGAGCAGCGAGGTTGGCCAAATCCTAACAAAAAGTGGGCCACTTCGCACGCGGGGGCACAAGGACCTTGGCAGTTTATTCCTTCAACTTGGGCTTCTTTAGGCTATGACGGAGACGGTGACGGTGTTAAAGACCCTAACAACCCAAAAGACGCAGTGCATGCGGCATTTCGACACAACCTGGGCTCAGCAGGAAAACCGATAGTGCAAGGTTTTAGCGGTAGCGCTGATTCGTTTTACCCCCAGGCTGTATATAGGGCGAATACCTCCAACCTCCTTTATTTTGCCGGAAAATACAATGGTGGTTATTATACAAAAACTTATGACGGTCGCAAACTTAAAGATTTACCCCAGGGGGAAAACCCAAATTATATTAAAATGGCTTACTGGCTTTTGGCTAGTGATTTTCAGAAAGTGTGGATCCCTAACACTAATAAGATTACTACCATATCAGACTCGGGTTCAAGCAGTGTTGCAAGCCAAGCCTCCGACCTGGATAACTGCCCGGACCCTTCTGAGTCCAGCGCAGGTACAGGTGCGATGGCTGGTAATTTTTCTTGGCCAGTGCCTAAAAAATATGTCAATAGCAATTGGGAATGGTTTACAAAACCCCATCACGACTATCCGGGGGCAGATATACCCGTACCTACCGGGACGGAAATTTATTCAATTACAGACGGCAAGGTGTTGTACGTTAATAATTCTGGATACGGCTCCGGGTACGGTGTTGCCGTAGCCATCGAGTATAAAGACGCAGTATTTAGATATGGCCACGGTACTAACCATACTGTAAAAGTTAAACTAGGCGACCAAGTCAAGGCAGGACAGTTGTTGATGCTATCAGACAACACCGGTCATTCTACCGGACCGCACTTACACGTGGGTATAAGTACCGGCGGCAGCGGCTTAATTGAAAGAAACACCAAACACTGCCCCCAGGCTTTGTTTAAGGCAATGAAGACGGGGTCTGCTTCATTTAGCTCATTCAAGTCTCTACCAACAACTGGATGTTTTTATTGAAAGGTAAAAGGATATGGATGAATACAAAATAAAGTTATTAAAAAAAGTAGTTCTCATTTTTGTAGTGACAGTTGGGTTCATTACGTTTCTGTTTTTTAGTCAGAATGCCTTAGTATATGTTCAAAAAAATTCAGCATTGACCGACAAAGCTAACGTCAGATATAAAAATTCTACAGAGTCAGAGTGGTCTGAAACTGGTTTTGGTTTAAAAATTTTACATAAAGATAGGTACGTATTTGAAATTGCTGACGGCAACAAGCTTAGTCGTCAATCTAAATCTTTAAAAGCCTTTAAAATAAATCGCATAGATTTAAGCTTGTCCGAGCAGAAACAAGTCTACAAAATTGCTTCCGATACTAAAGATTGTATTTACGGTGATAGACAAGACATTCTTGGTACGGGAACAGTCTATTCCTACGACTGTCCTATTTTTACACAAATAGCTGTAAGCAACCCTAATAACTTGTATACATATCTTACAGAGCAAGATTATGGCCTAAAGCTGACCGTTCCTTATCAAAGTGGTGTTGTCGGCATAAAAGAAATTGAAAAGGCCCCCGACGAAACGCCAACAGAAGATATTAGAACGCACATGATATACGTTAATAAAACCCAGGGGAAAGATATCATAATAAACGGTATTAAATATGTAGACGGAGCTACAAAACTATCTAAGCACAACGATAGGGTATTTATATACAACAGCGACGAAGGTAAGCTCGCAATAGTAAGTAACATCGAGTCGGCCCCCAGGGTCAGCATATACCAACTAAATCCGCCAGCTAATACTTACAAACTATTTACTATGGACGTAAATAACTGGGGGCTTTATATGGGGTGGGTTAAGCTAGTTGATATAGAGCAAGCAGAGGGGGCAACCGAGGGTTTAATACAGAAGTATGATCTCACCGGAGACAAACCATTGTTAAACATGGAAGCCAAGACCACCAATAAAGAAATCATCAACAATTATTTAGGTGATTTTATGGTTATAGGAAATGATAAAATCGCAGCTACGTCTGTAGAGGACGGTTTATCAGTTGTAATATTTGACCTAGTCAAAGGAAAAATTATTAAAAGAGATTTACTAATCAATGCGCAAAAAATAGTTAGAGATGGCAACAACTACTACGTCCTGAGTTCAGACGGAAAGGTTTTTGTATATTTACCACAACAGGATTTATTGCAACTGGTTTTTGATAGTGATTTTCTAAATGTCCAATCAATAAACATGATTGAGGCCGGTCTTGTGATAAAAGGGAAAACTAATAGTGGCCTAGACAGCACTTTATTAATGGACAAGCACGAGCCGGCGAAATACCCGCGATTCGAAGGTAGTTTACCTTATGAGTATTCTGTTAATAATAACCCCTATTTTGTTATCGATTATTGGAAAGATGAAATTTATGTTACTACGCCTCCTTCTTACATGCTGGAGGTACCCATACAAGAAATTCACAAGGAGGTAAATTCATATCTTTCAAAAAACGGTATCTTACTTAATCAAACCAGTATCATCTATAGATAGTTAAAATAAGCTATAGGCTGATGCGATTGGTGGATTGAGCAAAGTTTTTTTGGATCACATCCGCATCGGTCGTAGTAATAATCACTTGGTAATCATCCAAATATTTCGTAAGAGCTTGGCGGCGAAAACCGTCTAACTCACTAAAAACGTCGTCCAATAAAACCGCTGGTTTTTGCTTACGAACCTCTTCTAAAATTTTAATTTCTATTAGTTTTAAGCTGAGCACCAGGGTGCGAGTTTCGCCCCTAGAAGCCACCACTTCGGCAGGTTTATCTTCGATAGTTATTAAATAATCTTCTCTGTGGGGTCCAAAATGGGTATAGCCACGTGCTAAATCAAGTTCGGCCGATTTTTCTAACGCTTTAATCATAGACGATTCATAACTACGAACATCAAGATCGGTCGAGTATCCAACCGCTAGCTCACCGCTTGAATTGGCTAGCCGAAGATATGTCTTAGTTAAATGCTTGTTAACGCCTTGCAATAATTTAAGTCGCTCTTCTACCAATTTACCGGCCAGCTGGCTCAGACGCACATTCCAAGCAAAAATCTGTCGTCCTAATTTATCGGGCATTTTAAGTAAACGGTTTCGTTGGGCCAATGCTCTTTTATATTGACTTTTTACATCCAAAAAAGAAGGGCTGGTTTTAGCAATGATTGAGTCGAAATATTCGCGTCGCACCTCAGGCGGTCCAATTAACAATCTCATATCGTCAGGTTCAAACAGTACAATAGGTATAGTCTCCAAAAAAGCGAGGCGTTTTTTTGGTTTCTCGTTTATTTCATATGTTTTAATAACTGTGTCGTTTACAATTTTTAGTTTTACGACTCTGGTTTCGTCTAAACCGTGGGAGTCCATTCTCGACCATTGCTTGTCGTTTTTAATTAGGTTGTCATACGAGGTTCTGTAAGAAGGATGTCCGCAAACGACCAGCAAAGATTCAAGCAGGTTGGTTTTACCACTTGCATTTGGCCCTACAACAATGTTGACCCTGGGGCTTAATTCAACTGCAAAATCTTCAAAAGAGCGAAAGTTTTGGAGTCTTAACGAGGTAAAAATAGGGTTCCCCATGATGTTAATTATAGATGAGACTCGGATGTAGTACTAAGAAAAAGAGTAACTATTTACCTGTTTTGTTTGTATTTGAAATGCCTAACTCTTTAATGGCATTATTAGATAGGTACGGTCGGAAGCTTCTTTACTGGTTAAAACACACGGATCAAGTTTACCGTTAAAACTAAATGTTACCTCTTTAGTGTTTAGCGTATTTAGAGCATCAATTAAGTATCTTGAATTTAAAGTAACTTCACCATCGCCTGTAACTTTGGCTGAGGTGGTAGAGGTGTTTTCTCCTAATTGCGTAGCAATAGACTTAATACTAATCTGCTGTTTGCTGCTGTCGGCATTAATGGTGACACTACCGGCGCTCTCCCGGGCAAATAAACTAGATACCTTGGTTATTGCCACGAACTCGTCTCTCTTCATACTGGCAGTGGTGGAAAATTTAGATGGTATCAGTTTTTTATAATCTGGATAGGTGGCGTCTATCAGCCTAGTCATCAACTCTACGTCACCCGCTTTAAATAAAACCTGCTGGCTATCGGCATAAGCTTCAACCGTTTCCGTTTGTTCCGGCAACACTCTTAACAACTCCTGAATAGCGTTGGCCGGTACCAAGAGAGCGATTTTTTGGTTGGTTTTAATGATCTTTTTTTCAGCTAACCGATAACTATCAGTAGCTGCCGCATATAAACTTCCACCGACAGTATGTAAAAACACCCCCGTTAAAACAGGTCTTGACTCATCGGACGAAGCAGCAAACACAACCTGGCTTAGCTCTTTACATTCTTTCGCCGGTATAGTCCATTTAGTTCCACCACTAACTTCTGGAACTACCGGAAATTCGTCGGCAACAACACCGTTTATGGTTGATTGGTATTGCTCGGTACTGATATGCAGTTTATGCTCATCAAGCTCAAGATCCAGTACTCCCGATGGTAGACTGGTAACATATTCTTGCATCAATCTAGCCGGAACTGTGATAGCACCCGTAGAGTGTACCTTTGACCCAATTTTTTCAATGATGGCTATCTCTAGATTCGTAGCAGATAAACTTAAACGATTATCGCTGGTTTTTAATAAAACATTATTCAGTATCGGTAAGGGGTTCTTGCTAGACATAGCAATCCGAGCTACGTTGTTCAGCGCTTTAGCTAAGTTCTCTTGGGTTACTTGGAGTTTCATCTCACATAGACTCTCTTTCTAATTTTACTAGGCAATACGTTACCCAATTAGAGGGTTGCGTTTGGTTGTATAAATCGAGTGTTCTTGGCAAAGTCCACAGCATTACAATACACCCTTTTAATTTATTTATTGCGTAGTTATTTATTATAGTTTTTGTGGATAATGTGCAAAAACGGTTGTTAACAAAAGTAAAATGAACAAATAAATTGTGTATACGATTGTTAATAAAATTGTCCATTAAAAAGTGGAAAAACAAAGTAACTGTGCAAAAGATTTTTAGACAAACACGATTACCAAGCAAGCATACATTTTTTACACATAGTTGTTCACACATTTAATCGCTCCTTAATCTCTTTAATGTGCTCTTTCAAATTGGGATCAAAATTCATTTCTTTTTCGATTTTATCTACAGAATGTATAGCGGTTGTATGATCTTTGCGACCCAATTCTCTGGCAATTTTTGGAAAACTTAAATGTAGTTCACTACGTAACAAATACATAGCCACCTGGCGAGGGACGACAATATCTTTATCTCTTTTGGCACTTAGTATTTCTTCTAGTTCTATCTGAAAATGCTTAGCTGTTTTTTCAATAATTTGACGAGCCGAAACGTGTTTTGGTCTTGAGCGTTGCGTACCAAACAACCCGACTGCTATTGATATATCCGGAGTTAGGCCTCTCATCTCGCAAAAGGCTAAAAGCTGGTTGAGTACACCCTCTAGTTCTCTGATGTTGCTTTGCACTTGGTTAGCTAAGAACTCGACCACTTGTTGATCTAGTGTGATATCGTGTTGGCTAGCTTTATTTTGCAAAATGGCACACCTGGTTTCAAAGTCGGGCGAGCCAATATCGACAATCATACCCCATTCAAAACGCGACCTTAAGCGTTCCTCCAGTGTCGGTATTGACTTTGGTGGTTTGTCGCTACTGATAATAATTTGTTTATTGGCTTGATGGAGAGCGTTAAAAGTATGAAAGAATTCTTCTTGAGTCTTCTCTTTGCCGGCGATAAATTGCATATCGTCGATAATTAAAACGTCAGCTCCGCGGTAGTGACCAGCAAAGTCGGTAATCTTTTTATATCTAATAGCATCTAAAAATTCTTGAACAAACTGCTCGCTGGTTATGTATACTACTTTAGTTCTTTCTTTTTTAGCTAATATTTCATTACCCACGGCCTGTATTAAATGGGTCTTACCTAATCCCACACCACCATACACAAACAGAGGATTGTATTTTAGTCCCGGGTTGTGGACAATGGCTTGGCAAGCGGCGTAGGCTAACTCGTTACTAGAACCAACAATAAAGGATTCAAAGGTGTATTTTTTGTTCAATCCTTGTCTGTAAGAGTGAGTGACGTTAGGCGCCCCGTTGCCGCCATAATGCGGTTTAACTTTTTGCTCTAACGGTTGCGACAATATAATAGTTTCTGTATTGTCCTGAATTTTTTTAGGAGCAACGGTACCAGAATGGATTTTAAATTCAACGTCCAAATCGCTAACCCCATTCTTTTTGAGTAGTTCTAAGACCATCGGTTTGTATTTTAGCTCTAGTTGCTGTTTTGCAAATATGTTAGGGACACCAACTACCAGGGCGCTGCTAGTTTTTCTTAAAACCCGGGTGTTTTTAAACCAAGTAATATAGCTTCCGCGCGACACCGACAGTTCTATCTCTCCGAGTACAGTTTGCCAAAGCGTGTCATCACGCATTCTTTAAAATACCCTCCTTAAAACTCTATGAACCGTCTGTTATTAATAATATTACAGGAAATATTAAAGGTTTTCCACAGATTATTGATTTTTAATTATTTTTGTACCGATATTAGCGTCTAAGGATATTTATTTATACACACCTCTACAGACAATCTATAAAACAGTGGAAAAAGGCCGTGCTTTTGTGGACAAATGTTCTAGTTTTAAGTCTATAGCATGTACTTTTTACAATTAAAAATAGACTGCAGTACGTTGGCAACTTGCCCCGGATTGAAACTCCGTGGTATCGAAGCCTCAGTGGCAATGGGATGGTCGCACCCC
>JAGOOV010000023.1 GCA_017992295.1 Candidatus Saccharimonadota bacterium | reverse complement strand
TGATTTGCGGTCTCCTGGCTTGGCTGCTCTGTGGCCTCCACCGGCTTTATATCTTCTTTTTCGTTCACTTCTTCTTCTGGCATTTATTTTCCCCCAATAAATTACTGTTAATAACTATGGCGGTTTAAACTTTTTATGTCAATTGTTTAACATTTCTTTTAAAGCCTTTTCGTCTAATATAGTAATACCCCATTTTTTTGCTTTCACAATTTTAGCGTTGCCGACGTTCTTGCCCGCTACCAAGTAATCAGTTCTCTTGCCTACCGAGGCTTGAAACGTACCACCCAAACTCCTTATTTTTTCTGCCACTTCTTCGCGTTTCATGCCGCTCAAAGACCCCGTTACAACAAAACTTTTGCCCGACAGTGGACCTGCGGAACCGGATTGAGCCCTTATATTGACACCATTATCTTTAAACTTTTTAATTAGCTTTTGGTTATCACTATCAGAAAACCAAACCACTATCGACTCGGCTACGACTTCTCCTATCCCTTCTACGGCAGACAGTTCTTCTGTTGATGCTTTGGCTATAGATTCTAAAGTCTTAAAATGCTCGGCTAAATCAATTGCGGTTTGAACACCAACATGTCTTATTCCTAAAGCATACAAAAACCTGGACAAACTAGGATCTCGTTTTTGATTGATGGCATCAATAAGATTTTGTGAACTCAAATCAGCGAACCTTTCTAGATTAACTAATTTTTCTTTCCTTAGCCGATAAATATCCGCCGCATCTTCAATAAGATTATTGTTTAATAACGCTAAAACGTTTTTTTCGCCAAGACCTGCTATATCCATAGCCGAACGGCTGGCAAAGTGAATTATTCTCTTCGACACCCTGGAAGGGCACTGTTGGTTAGGACATCGCCACACCACTTCATCTTCAGGTTTGATTAGCTTAGTATTACACTCCGGACAATGTTTGGGCATAACAAATTTGGTTTCACTGCCATCTCGTAATTCTTTTATCGGACCGATAACTTCAGGAATTATGTCGCCAGCCTTGTGAATAATAACCGTATCGCCTATCAGCACGCCTTTTCGTTTTATCTCGTCAATATTATGTAGGGTTGCCATTTGGACAGTACTGCCGGCCACAACGACCGGCTCTAAAACAGCCACCGGTGTAGCCGAACCGGTACGACCAATACTAACAAAAATGTCTTTGAGCTTGGTGGTGGCTTGTTCGGCCGGATACTTCAAGGCTATCGCTGCCCTAGGGTTTTTACCCACAACTCCTAAACTTGAATAAAGAGCTCTATTGTTAATTTTTACCACTAAACCGTCGGTGTTAAACGGTAGATTGTGTCTTTCTTCTCTCCATTGTTCGTAATAGCTATAGATGTCTTTAATATTTTTTAATAGCTTTGCCTGCTCATTCACAATAAAACCTATTTGAGGCAAGCTTTTGTAAACCTGTTCTTGAGTTTTTAGCTGTTCTTCACTCTCTCGAAGTATGTCATATGCTCTAAAATACAGCTTCCTTTTAGATGTTAATTTAGGGTCTAGCTGCCTGATGCTACCAGCTGCTAGATTACGTGGATTGGCATATGATTTTTCGCCAGCTTTTTTCAATTTGCTATTCAACTCTTCGAAATCTTTTTTATACATAACTATTTCACCGCGCACTTCCGTCATCCCGGACGAAAATACATTGCTACCGATTAGTTTAAGCGGAACACTAGGGATAGTTCTTACGTTGGCAGTCACGTCCTCGCCCACCAATCCGTCGCCTCTCGTAACAGCTCTTGTCAACAAACCGTCTTGGTAAATTAACGAACACGCTAGGCCGTCCATTTTAACATCACCCCAAAAATCCGCATTTTTAACTGTTGGATTTATTTTTGTGATCCTGTCAATCCAAGCTTGTATTTCAGCCTCGTCGAAAACATCGTTTAGACTTAGCATTCGCGTGCGGTGACGCACCCTAGAGAAACCTTTCACCGCTTTCCCACCTACTCTTTGCGTAGGAGAATCCGGCGAAATTAAATGAGGATGTTCTTGTTCGATTTTTTTTAGTTCGGCAAATAAAGAATCATAGACGGCATCACTAACACTCGGTCTGTCTAAAACGTAGTATTCGTATGAATATTTATTAAGTTGATCTCGTAATACTTTAGCTTTCGACTCGATTTTGTCCATTTTTAATTGCTCTTTAAGCGTCAATATCCTTGATTATAGTTTATCGATAAACAATAATTTTTAACGATTTGCTTAATCATTGGTGAAGCAAGTAAGCTTTCGCTAACTTTCATAACAATTCTCGGTAAAGCATGTAAAGATAAGCGTGGCTTAGCCCGAAAGAAGCAAGGAATAAAATAAATGCTAGCGAGGGTACCACGGCTTCCCATATCAACGCCCCAAGCACTAATAAAACAAACATAACAATTGGTAGTAGCACAAACCACAAGAATATTTTTCTTAACAAAAGCAGTCTTCGTTTTTTTGTTATTTTGATTGAGGCTTTTAGAGCACCAAGAGGATAATTTTTTGGTAAAGTAACTATGTAAAAAGCCGGCCAAAACATAACAAATAGGTATAAAGACAACATCAAAAGAACGAAGGCTAGAACACTGACTATCACGGTTTCGAGCAAAGTCGATGCCGACTGTATAGAAACCGTCAAAATGGTACTGCCTATTAATGCCGGTATAAATGTTAAAATCAGCACCAGCGATATAATAATCACCGGTATCAACGCTGCGTTACCTAAATAATAAGCATCTTTGATTTTTATTTTTTTCAGGCCTTGCAACTTTCTCAACGTCCAAATAAAAGCTAAAGAAGCTACCAAAAATAAAATAAACTGAACAACTAAAGTAGTATCGCTGGCAGCTGTACCTATTAAAACTCCACCAAAGAATTGACCGAAGGCAACGTTTAGAGCATCTCCTATTTTTGAACCGTCGCTCATCAGATCTTGAGAGTTATTTGATAAAGACAGCCCCAAAACAAAAACAAAATAAATTACCGCATATACCGCCAGAATCGCCAGTAGTGGACGCCAAAAAGTTATAACTTCAAACAATGTATTTTTAACCAAAGCATAAAAGCTCGGAAACTTATTTTTTTTGGGCTTTGTATGTTTTTTAGTCATCACGAGTATTACGCTTTTGAACCCATTTCTTGCAAAGCTCTAATCCTTTCCTCAATCGGTGGATGAGTACTAAACAAATTAGAAAATGATTTTTTGGTTAGTGGATTAGCAAAAAACAAATGAGCCGTAGATGGATTTTGTTTCTTCATTGTGGAGCTGGCAGATTGTATTTTTTGCAGTGCGCTTATTAAAGCGTCTGGATACCGCGTGGTTAGAGCGGCGGTAGCATCAGCCAGATACTCCCTTTTTCGAGATATTGCAAGTTGGATTAATGTAGCAACTATTGGTGCTAAAATTAGCGCTACCACCCCAAACACCATAAACAGGGGGTTATTTCCCCCTGGTCCGTCATTATCATCTCCAAGCGCTCTGCCCCAAAAAAACCATCTTAAAACAAAATCGCTAATTATCGACACCACCGCTACCAAGCCAAAGGCTATCATTGAAACCCTGATGTCATAGTTTTGAATATGTCCTAGTTCGTGCGCTAAAACAGCTTGCAGCTCACTATCATTTAAAGAATCAAGCAACCCTTGCGTTACTGCCACTGCCGAGTGCTTGGGGTCACGGCCGGTAGCAAAAGCATTTATAGAAGCATCATCCATTATATACACCCTGGGCATTGGCAAGCCGGTGGTAATACATAAATTTTCAACTGCTCGCCATAATCTAGGATTATCGCTCTTATGTATCTGCTTAGCGCCGTTGACAGCTAAAGCTAAGCGATCAGAGGCCATATAGCTCCAAAACACATAACCAATTGCAAAAATGACAGCAATTAGGGTAATCGAGTAATTGCCTAGATACCAGCCAACGCCGAAGGCAATAACACCGACTAATACGAAAAACAAAAACATCAAAACCACCGTCCGACGTTTATTGGCAGATATTTGGCGATACACGTACTAAAAACCTTAGTTAAAATTCAGCTTTTGGTGCCTGCTGGACAGCTTCGGCTTCAGCTCCCTCTACTTCAAAGAACTCTCTTGCTTTAAAACCCAGTATGCCGGCAAAAATATTGTTGGGAAAGACCTTTATTTTTATATTCAAATCGCGGGCTGAGCCATTATAAAAACGGCGGGAAGCCTGGATTTTATCTTCGGTATCAACCAATTCGGTCTGTAGCTGTTGAAAGTTTTGGCTAGCCTTTAGATCCGGATAATTTTCAGCTACCGCAAACAAGCTTTTTAGAGTGTCGGACAACATATTTTCAGCCTTGGCAGATTCCGCCGGACTTTTAGCGTTCATGGCTTCAGAGCGAGCCTTGGTTACCTCTTCAAACACGCCTTTTTCGTGCTTGGCATAACCCTTAACTGTATTAATTAAGTTCGGGATTAAATCGTATCGTCTCTTTAGCTGAACCGTTATATCGCTCCAGGCCTCTTCCACCCGAACGTTTAGTTTTACTAGACCGTTGTATACCGCTATCAAATAAATTGCGACGACAACAACTACGCCCAAAATAACCCAAACAATTATCATTTTTTACTCCTTATCTTATGCCTCAATTATACATTGTTTTAAGTATAAAAATATAAAGATTTTTACACTCTAGTCGTAAGAAAGTCTCCCAAAAAAGAGAGACTTTCTGTTGTTGGTGGGCGAGGAGAGACTCGAACCCTCAAGCCTTATTCAGGCAACGGATTTTAAGTCCGTCGCGTATACCAATTCCGCCACTCGCCCATTGTTAAATGGAGGCACGTACCGGAGTCGCACCGGTGTACGAGGTTTTGCAGACCTCTGCCTAACTCCTCGGCCAACGTGCCACATGCTGGCAAAAATATTATAACGTAATAAACGAAAAATAGACGTTTCGCCTTGCAAATTAAAAGCCGATTTGCCAACTTACATCGGTTTATTACTAAATACTATGTGCCTTACTTACCTAGTTTCAGCGATATGTCCAATACACAATGTATGGTGCGCGAGAGAGGACTTGAACCTCCACAGGATTGCTCCCACTACCACCTCAAGGTAGCGTGTCTACCATTCCACCACTCGCGCTCACCTTGGCATAATCAATGATAGCCACTTTTAAAATTTATCACAAGTTGCCAAAAATATCCCTGTTAGTTACAATTATAAAGCCGTTTTACGGCTCTTTAGCTCAGTTGGTAGAGCAGAGGCCTGAAGAGCCTTGTGTCCCCAGTTCGAGTCTGGGAGGAGCCACCATTTTTGATATAATATTGGATGCTTGCGGGTTTAGCTCAGTTGTTTAGAGCGCTTCCTTGCCAAGGAAGAGGTCGAGAGTTAGAGTCTCTTAACCCGCACCATTTTATTTTGGGTTGTTAGCTCAGCTGGCTAGAGCGTCTCGTTTACACCGAGGAGGTCGGGGGTTCAAGTCCCTCACAACCCACCACTAAAAAAGCCAGAATTCTGGCCTTTTTTATTTTTGGCAAAAATAGCGAGTTAACTAAGTATGAGGCATGTAATCATAAAGATGTTTCAGGGAATATTCATGCCTCATTAAAGCTTGTAAATCTTGAACAGATACGTCAATTTTAACCCCTGGGTTTAAAATATTGTAAGGATCAAATATTTGCTTAACTTCCACGAACAGATTGTACACTTCTTCTCCGTAGAGCATTTTCAGGAAAGGTCCCCGCAAACGACCATCATTATGCTCTCCGCTGGTTGAACCACCCATATCAACTATCATCTGATAATAGTCATTCATTATTTTGAATATTTTTTGCCTATCACCCACTTGGGTCAAATCGAAAAACGGCTGTAAATGTATGTTAGCGTCGCCAGCGTGACCCCATACGGCGACATCTATGTTGTGTTGCTTGAATATTAAGTAAGTCTTTTCGAGAAGCTCGTTGAGTTTTTCTGGCGGAGCAATCACATCTTCTACAATTGGCAAAGCTTTTTTGCCATTATTCGCGTGCCAAGTAACCGCCGCGGCGCTATGTCGGACTTTCCAAAAATCTTCCTGACGATGAATATCTTGCTCTACTACCAAATTTTTTGCATATTCATTCAGTATTTTTTTACATTTTTTAGTTTTTTTAGATTGTAGTCGCCGACCAACATCGTCAAACTCAATAAATATTATTGCCCTGGGAAAAGGCTTTGGTACCACGCTTTTAATTTGATTGGGGTTATGTTCATCTATAAAATTAAGCAAATTCTCATCAACTAACTCTAGAGAGCTGGGTGCTAATTTTCTAATCTTTTGGACAGCCTGGTTGGCTTGATCCAGATCGTCAAAAAAACCCACAACTAGTGTTGTTACGGGGTTGTGACTCTCGGTTTCTATAATAGCCTCCGAGACAATGCCCAATGTTCCTTGCGAACCAACAATTAGCGATGTTAAATCAATACTCCCATCTTTTCCTGAAATAGACCAAATATCGTAGCCTGCCGTGTTTTTAGGTAAAGTAGGTTGTGTTTTTTTAATTAGTTCTTTGTTATCGTCTAGCAGGCTTACCACCGAACGGTAAATTTCTCCTTCGAAAGTCGCTAGCCCCATTTTACGGTTTACCTCTCTGGGGCTGAGTCTACCCGTTTTTATAACCTCCCCGTTGGCCAACACCAGTCGTAACTCTCTGACATAATCTTTGGTAACTCCGTACTTAATGGTTTTTTGGCCACCGGCATTATTGGCTATAGCTCCACCGATAGTTGAATACTCTTGAGATGCCGGAAAGGGTGGTAAAAATTGCCCGTGTGTTAACAATGTTTGTTGCAACTTGCCATAATTCAAACCTGGCTGCACCGTAACAACTGCTTTATTAGAGTCTAAGGTTAAGATTTTGTTCATATGGGCCGGAAAAACCAGCATTATTCCGCTGCCAAGAGCACTGCCAGTTTGATCGGTCCCTGAACCCCTAGCCGTTACGGGGATATTTCGCCCTCTTTCGGCCATTTGCCAACTAAAACGTACCGTTTTTCGTACATCGTTTTCCGTTCTTGGGTAAACGATAATTTGGGGAACCAGTCTAAAAATACTTGCGTCTGTAGAAAAATATTCGCGAGCATCCGGCGAGGTCATTACTTCGCCAATCAAATGCTCTTGTAAATACTGGGCTACTTTACTCATCAAGTCTCACTTATTTTCTGTTCTTCTCTAGTAATAATAACATAACCATTTTGCTGCACGATAAGCAGAATAGGTCTTCGCCCATGGTAAATAATTTTTGTGGTACGCGAGAGAGGACTTGAACCTCCACGTTCTTTGAAGAACACTAGCTCCTGAAGCTAGCGCGTCTACCAATTCCGCCACTCGCGCAGATAGTTAAATTGTACCAAATTATATTACTCCGACACGCGGGTTGTTTTTATCATCCACTGATGAACATTATTAAATCTGTCACTAGGAGTGTTTATAAATTTGGCATCTAGCCCGTATATATGCTGGTGGCTCATCACGTACAAATAGCGCGGTTGATACAACCCAATAGCCGGCACGTCTTTTCTCCAAGCTTCTAAAAATGGTTTGTATTTCACGGCTCTAAGAGCCGGATCTTGACGCGAACGCCCAGCTTCTAAAGCACTATCGGCAACAGATGATTTATACTCCGACAAATTTAGGTGTACTCGATTTTTTTTATCGAGTTGGCTAGAGTGCCAATAAGCGTAAGAATCAGGATCTGCACCTAAATTAATACCGTACAACAATACATCGTATTCGTGGTTGTCTAAAATTTTTTGGCCAACCTGGTCTTCGGAGACAATCTCCGTTACAAGTTTTATGCCTAAGTCTAGCCATTGCTTTTGTAAATTTTTTGTAATGGATGAAAATTCGCGATTAGCTTGATAGACCAGCTTAATTTTTAGCGGCGCGCCGTCTTTGAGCCTTACCTTTTGCTTAGGTGAAAGCGCCCAGCCGGCCTGGTCAAGTGACTGTTGAGCCTTAGTTTTATTAAATTCAAGTTGTCTTTTTTCTGAGCTATAACCTATCTGCGCATTTAATATAGGACTTCTTACTGGTATAGTTTCGTATCCAATATCCGACAATAATTTTTTGATGTCGGTTCCGTAAATTAATGCTTGGCGCATCGCTAAGCTACTAAGAATCGGGCTTGTTGTTTTGAGAAAAATCATATTGGCACTCATCAGGTTGAAGCTGTGGGTTTCGTGACCTTGAGGAACGTCTCTATCGGCTATATTGAGCCCCGCGGCGGTAATAATCTGGTGTTTTTGATTAGCTTGCAACAGAGCTTCATCGTTTTTGTAAGTAAACAAGGTTATACCATCCAATTTTGGCAAACCTCGATGATAATTTGGATTGCGTACCAACTGGATTATTGAACTATTTTGTTGATTATTAGCCTGAACTTCTACCGACTTAAACATAAAAGGGCCGGATCCGATTGGTTTTTTGTTGTTAAACGGGTGGCTTCTTAGTTCAGCAGTGGGAACGTTTTTAAGTATGTGTTTTGGTATAATGCCCCCCGTTAATAAATGCAAGAAAGGGCTGTAGGCATTTGGTAAAACAAATCGGACAGTGTTATTGTTTACCCTTTTTATTATTACGTTTTGCCAAGCGTAAAAGTAAGGGGATTTAGAATCCGGGTTCTGTATGGTTTTATAAGTAAAAACCACATCATCGGCTGTTAATTTGTGATTATCATGCCAAAATAAATTATTTTTTAGTTTAATCGTATAGGTCGTTCCTCTTTGGTCCACCTGCCAAGAAGAAGCTAAATCACCTGTAATTTTATTGTCCTTATCGTAAGTTAAGAGCGAACCAAAAATTAATTTAGAAACGCTAGTATCAACGTTGCTAGAGGCATAAATTGGGTTAGCGTTACTAAAGTCACCGACAATGCCTTCGGAATAAATACCGCCGCTAGTTGGCGAGATTTTTAGGTAATGTTTACCAAGCCCAACAGTTTGCACAACTAAAGCAGTAATTAAAATAGCCACTAGACTAAGCCAGCCGATAGCAAATCTGGCAGCATACCTTAGGTTGTGCCAACGCCTAAAAATGTGCCTGTCGAGTTGGCGATTGGCGCTCTGGCTAATGCTGACCACTTGCTTGTGCCGAGCTTTTACCTTGCGCCGCACACGCAATTTAGTTAACCGATTTATCATGGTTATTTAGCGATTATTCCCAGAACTATAGAAATAATAAAAACCACGGCTGTGACAATTGTCATCTGAAATAACGTTTTATCCGAGCCTCGCCTGACTGTTTCTACCTCGGCCGCGCTACCAAACCCTGCCCCTAAGCCGGCTCCGCGAGTTTGCATTAAAATCAGTATAATCATAAACACCGCGGAACCTACCGTTATGTAATTAAAAATATTCTGCACTTGCTTTCACCTCTATCTTTTCGGCTATTAATGTTATTACATAGTTTACCAAGCCAATAAACATCCCCACAAGTACGGCCGCCCAAAATGATGTTATGGCTAGCGGTTTGTATATGACGCTTGCCAAATATACCAACGTACCGTTAATTATCACCATAAATAGCCCTAAAGTTAGAGCAATAGCCGGCAAGGTGAATAGAATAAAGACCGGTTTAATAACAGCGTTTAAAAGGGAAAGTATCAGCCCGCCGATAGCTATTACAAGAACCCTATCTTGGTAATCAATCAGTTTAAATAATTGCGCAGCCCCAAATAAGCCTAGACTATTAACCAGCCATCTGATCAAAAACTTATAAAATTGGCGCTTCATATGCCCCGTTATTATACTATCTATCTGAGCTTATAGGACTGTCTTTTTTTAAACTAGCTCGTATTAACTTAGCTTTGTGCTGGCCTACTAAGCTTGCTAGCTCTTGGTAGTTAGCCAATTTTATTTTTTTATCGTTCCGTAATGTTTCAATAATTTTTTTCGTGTAATCGGCCCAATACCGGCAATTTCGTCTAGTAAACTGGAAGTTAGGCCTCTTTGACGAATTACCGAATGATAGCTTAAAGCAAAACGATGAGCCTCATCTCTAATACGCTGCATGAGTTTGATGCTGTTTGAGTTCATTGGTAATTTTATGGTTGTGTAACTACCTAATTTTGTAACGACAGGTTTTAAATTCCTTATTTTTTCAAAATTTAACTGTATATTGCTAGCAAAATTGTTAACTACAATTTCTTCTTGTCGTTTAGCCAAGCCTATGGTCGGTATTTTTATGTTACTGGCCGCTAAGATTTCTAAAGCACCTCCTAGTTGGCCCTTACCTCCGTCAATAATTATCAAATTTGGCTTAGGCCACTTCTTGTTATTATTACTACTAAAACGTCTGGTCAACGTTTCCTTAATATGAGCCACATCGTTATTACCTGGTAGGTTCATCTTAAATTTTCTGTAGGCGGGCTTCTCAGCAAGGCCGTTTATAAAAACGACCATACTGGCCACCGTCCCCACTCCTTGAGTGTGGCTAATGTCGTAGGACTCTATACGTTTTGGAATTTCTTTTAACCCGAGAAGCTGCTTAATCTCGTTCAGAGAGTAGTCTTTGGAGATATCCAGGGACTCTCGATCGCCGAAGATGATTTGGTTCTGCAAAGTGTTTAAAGATGCCAGTCGATTGCGCATCCGGGCGGCATCCTCAAACCTCTGTTGGCTGGCGTATTCGAGCATCTTTTTTTTAAATATCTTGGCTACCGATTTGTTGGAGCCTTTTATATAACCTATTAAATGTCTCAGATTAACTAGATATTCTTGGCGATTGTATGTTGCGGTTTCTGGACCTGGGCACAAACCTAAATGCACATCTAAACAAGCCCTTTTTGGTAAAGTGATGTGTGTAGAAAATGGGAAAGCTTTTCTTAAATACTTAAGGGCCTTCCTCACTTGCCAGGCAGATAAATATGGGCCGAAATCTTCAGCTTGGTCGTCCGAGGGCCTACGAGGCAAAGTGACCGAAGGGGCAAAATCTTTATTAT
>JAGOOV010000053.1 GCA_017992295.1 Candidatus Saccharimonadota bacterium | reverse complement strand
CTATAACGCCGATAGCGACCAAAAATTTAACAGTATTTTTCATCATATAGGATTGATTGTAACATGCCCAAAGGTGTTAATCTTTAATAAAACCGCCTGACTGATGATCCCAGAGCCTAGCGTAAAGACCATTGCTGTTAAGCAGTTCTTGATGTGGACCTTGCTCAACTATTGAGCCTTCATCAAGAACCACTATTTTGTCTAATCTAAGAACAGTGCTTAAACGATGGGCAACAACTATGGTCGTACGACTCTGCATCAACTTCCATAAAGCATCTTGGATTAGCCTTTCGCTGGAGCTATCTAGTGCGCTGGTAGCTTCATCCAGGATTAAAATGGGTGCATCCTTGATCATGGCACGAGCTATCGCTACTCGTTGACGTTGTCCACTACTTAACTTAACCCCCCTTTCACCGACTAAAGTATCGTAACCCCTAGGCAGTTTTGATATAAAACTATGAGCATGTGCCTGTTTTGCTGCCTCGACAACCTCTTCCTCGGAGGCCCCAGGTCGGCCAAAACAAATATTTTCCATTAACGTTCGGTGGAACAAAATCGGTTCTTGAGGCACATAAGCGATAGAACGACGCAAATCAAACTGCCTTATTTTAGTTATATCATATCCATCTATGGTTATTTCACCTCCGTCAAGGTCCATAAAACGGAGGATTAATTTAGTGATTGTGGTTTTACCACTGCCACTCGGCCCGACTAATCCGATTTTTTCTTTAGGTTTTATGTGCAGACTAACGCCATTAAACAGATGGCAGTCTGATTCGTCATGCCTGAATCTAAGGTTTTTTAGCACAATGTCGCCTTGTGTGATGTTGGCCTTAAGAGGGTTTTGTGTGTCAAGGATGTGATTAGGTTCAGCCAACATATTTAACGTCTCGGCAGCTTCACTTAAACTACCTTCGATATTGCGCCATAGGCGATTTAAACCCCAAATATTACGTGATAACATCGAAAAGTAGCTGAATGATAAAAAGACAATACTAGCGGGGGCACCCCATTGTCTGTGGGCAAATATAGCCAATAAAAGTGACGACGAGTTAATCAAAATATAAAACGGAGCAGTTATCGTGTCGACTTTTAGATTTTGGTAATCCCAAGTTTTGCGTCTATACTCTCTAATATTTTCAGTAGCCTTATGAAAACGTTTAACTTCCAGCTCTTCGTGGGCGAATGCCTTAATCGCTGCAGCATTGGTTATGGCATCGGCTAGCGCTGCAGTTTCTTCGCTCTCTTTTCGGCTTCGCAGAATATTAAATTTTGAGCGTCTTTTGACGAAAGGTATGCTAATTAAGATATAGGTACCTATTACAATGAAAAACGAAAAGTAAACCACCGGGGCTTTAGGGATTAAAATAATGCCAACAAAAACAAGAGTCGTAAAAAGGTCAACTATATTAAAAATGAAAGTAGCGTAAAGCGCATCAAAATTTTTGGTTAATCGATTAGTACGGGTTACCAATTGGCCGGCAAAGTGATTGTTGTGAAAGGATATTGGTCTGTACAAAAGATCTCTAAAAGTTCTTTCAGTCAAATTTTGTGTCTGGTAGGTCACAAGCTTGTTTACATAATGGACTCCAATCCTCCAAAGAATTTCTCCTGCTAGCATACTGGCGGTTATATAAACCACAGGTAGTATTAATTGGTTGATTGGTATCGACCCGTCGGTTATTCTGTCTAAAACTTTTAGAGCAAATAAGCTTGGAACAAATAACACCAACACCGTACCGATGCCTGTACAAAGGGCAGGCACGATAGCATCAAAAGGCCTCTCCATAGCAACTTTTATGTAAAATACAGCAGCACCCCAAAGCGAGTAGTGTTTTTGACCAGTATTGTTGTCCAATTTTTACTCCTGTTATTTGTTTGGCAAGAAGTCGCTAAAAGAGATGTTAACTCTTTACCAAGGGGGCCTTAAACTACAAAGATTAAACTAGGCCATTAACATAGTGGCTAAAGTGTAACACCCCTGTATAATAAAAACAACAGTTTTATGAGAGATGTCAAGAAAGGCCATATCAAGTCAGCTCTAAGTAATTTGCCCAACAAACCGGGCGTTTATTTTTATAAAGACAAAACCGGTTTGATAATTTATGTTGGTAAAGCGGCTAATTTAAAAAATCGAGTTAAGCAATATTTTCAGAAAAGTCGTCATTTTGACCCTAAAACTCAACTACTGATAAAAGACATTGCCGATATTGAGTGGCAACAAACCAGCGGTGAGGCGGAAGCTTTATTTTTGGAAGCCGAACTTGTAAAAAGATATCAACCTAAATACAACATTTTACTACGTGATGATAAATCCAGTGTGTACATTCGAATAAATATTAAAGATTTTGCCCCGTCGGTAACTTTGACTCGTAGGCCATCGGACGACCAAGCTGAATATTTCGGCCCATATTTAGCTGCCTGGCAAGTGAGGAAGGCCCTTAAGTATTTAAGAAAAGCTTTCCCATTTTCTACACACATCACTTTACCAAAAAGGGCTTGTTTAGATGTGCATTTAGGTTTGTGCCCAGGTCCAGAAACCG
>JAGOOV010000022.1 GCA_017992295.1 Candidatus Saccharimonadota bacterium | reverse complement strand
GGGCAAGGCAGTGGTCCCAGCAAACAGGCGGCCCAACAACGAGCCGCTGAATTGGCACTCAAAAAGTACCTAAAAAGAGAAGCCGTGGAAGGGAGTCAAAAATAACAGATGAGATTAATTGACATCTGTCGTTAAAACAGATAAAATACGCCTTTGAAACGATGTTAATAATAATTACAGGGAAGACAACCAAAGATTTATGCTGGTAATCCGAATGCAACGAACCGGTCGCAGAGGCCTTGCTCATTATCGTTTAGTGGTACAAGATGCCCGCCAAGCACCGTCCAGCGGGCGAACAGTGGCTTTGCTTGGTAGTTATAACCCCCATACGAAAAACATTCAACTAGATAAAGAAAAGGCGAAAAGTTACCTGAATAACGGTGCCCAACCTTCAGAAAGAGTTGCCCTGTTACTTAAGCAACAAGGTATTAAACTGCCCAAATGGGTGAAAAAGGCTACAAAGAAAAAAGCCACTATTAAAAATCCGGATAAGTTACGCAAAAATCGACCGGCTGAAGTCAAACCTGCCGAGGCAGAAAAACCAACTGAAATGCAAGAAGAAGTGAAAAATCAAGATACAGATGTTCAACCGGTTAAGTCCGAACCTGAAGCGGTGGCCGACTCTCCGGAAGCGGAAACCGAGCCAACTAACGAACCCGCTACTCAACCTTCAGAAGAGCCGAAAAGCGAAACCAGCGACGAACCAAAAGCAGACAATCCAGATACCAAAAAAGACAAAGAAGCGTAATTAAAATAATTTATAAACATAAAAACTAATCATTTGTTGTATACTGTTTTTAGCAGTTAATCAGGAGGTATTACCAAATGTCTACAATAGACCAGCAATTTGTTGAGTTTATAATAAAATCGCTAGTCAGCAAACCTGAGGCGGTGAAAGTCGAAAGAAGAATAGACGAGAAAGGGGTATTGCTAGAATTGACGGTTGACCCCGAGGATTTGGGTCGAGTAATTGGCAAACGCGGAGCAACAGCTCAAAGTATCAGAAGCTTGCTTCGGGCATTGGGTACTAAAAACGATGCTCGCTACAATCTAAAAATAGTCGATAACGGCGTGGAGCAAAGCGAAAAAGGGAGTTACAAAGAAAAAGCAGACACCGACTATAGCTCGCCAGACACAGACACATCGGACGACGAAAAAGAAGCTACGGAAGAAATAGAAGAGCCGCCAGAAGATACGGAAGACGAAGAGAAAACAGAGCCCAGCAATATGGTTAGCAGAGCAAGAAAAGAACTTGAAGAGCTAGACGATCTAGAAGTATAATAACTAACGAACCAGTTAAGGTTTAAAAACCAAAACAAAAGCTCATTGCGAGCCATTATGGCGTTAGCCAAATGGGGGCTTTATGTGGTAAAAGAACCTCATATACCAGAGGTTCTTTTTATTTTTGGCAATAATATTTGCGATTATTAGCACATTAAGACTACGACTACAGTTTTGAGTTATAATAATCTTTATGATTCACTTTCAAGTAATTACTCTGTTTCCAGAGATGTTTGCCGGTGTTTTTGGCAACAGTATGCTTTGGAAAGCGCAAGAACACGACATAGTTAAATTTAGCGTAGTAAATTTACGGAACTTTGGTCTGGGCCCACGTAAAACCGTTGACGACACCCCATACGGAGGTGGCGATGGTATGTTACTTAAACCGGAACCGATTTTTGCTGCGGTGGAATACGCTAAACAAAAGGCCCCTAAATCTAGGGTATTGTTAATGACTCCTAGAGGCGTTGACTATTCTCAAAAGGATGCCGAGAGATTTGCCAAGGCCAAACAAGACCTTATTTTAATTTGTGGTCGCTACGAGGGTTACGATGAACGGATTACATCGATTGTCGACGAACAAATCTGCATAGGGCACTATGTGCTAACGGGGGGCGAAATTGCTGCTATGACAGTGGTAGACAGTGTCGTTAGGTTGCTCCCGGGGGTATTAGGCGGTGAATATAGCGCACAAGTAGAGTCTTTTACCGACGGAGACAATCGCGAATATCCGCAATATACCAGACCCGAAGAATTTAACGGTATGAAAGTACCGCAAGTATTGTTAAGTGGTAATCATGCTGAAATAGAAAAATGGCGCCAACAGCACAGTCTAAACAAATAATATATGGGTGAAGTAGTTAAAGGCGATTTTCCCGATTATTTCCCTGACGACAGGGATTTTTATGGCTTGATAGAAGAAAATAAATTAAACACTCCCATAATTCGCACTTCGGCAATAATGTTTGGTAAAGAACAGCAGGAGCTTCCTTATGAATCTATACATCTGTACAATTCCGAGGGTAGTCCCACGGCTTATTTAGAGGGCGACGCTCTAATAATAGACGCTCCTCTGTCGTGGATTGGAGAGGTTAGTGAGCAGGCTAGGCAAGAATATGGCGCCGACTTTGCGGAATTAGCGCAATCTTATCTAATTACCACAATTTATGCAAAAAAGTGGCTAGATCGTTTAGATAACAACAGAAAGAGGAAACGTTTGCTGGATGTTACACCTAAAACGCAGTATAAAATCGGTAGAAAATCGTTTAATGTCGAATATCACTGTGCCAGAGATTTAGGGTTGTGGCGAGGGGCTAGTGCTCTTTCTCTTAAGGCAGTCTCTAGTCGAGAACAATCTACTAGACAGCGTTTACTGGAATTTCTTGAAAATCAATACGACATAGAGTTAGAAATCCAGCTCAAAGAACAGCGCTTTAGCAGTAAAAAAGACTTCTTAAGTAGGCTAATGAATAAAAATAAATTGTATAGTCTTGATGGTTACAAAATGGCTTGTTTTGACCCTATGACGGATGAAGAATTGCTTAAGCTGAGCCCGGAATTTTTAAGAGCCGCCAACAGCTAGTGATTTAATAAACGACAACGTTAGGAGCGGCTTGTTTAACGCTATAAACACCGCTTCTTTTAGGGCTAAACCCAATTTAAGTGCTATTATAAAAATAGCTAATATAGGGAGTAGTTATGAAAAAGTATTGGCCGATAATTGCTATAGGAGTAGTTATTGTGGCTGTCGTGGGAGGGGTAATATATTTTCAAACCTCTAAGACCGACAACAATAAAAATGTGCTAAGTGGTGGCAGTAAAAAAACAACTACAAAAAAACCGATAAACATAGAATTCACTCAACCAATTTGTGACCAAGTACCTGCCTCAGTGGTTGCAAAAGCGTTAAACACCACTATTCAAAAAACCGTTCCTACTACTGGTAGTATTACTAACATTTGTAAATATTACCTAGCAGACGGAAGCTACATTAACATAAGACTAAACAAGCTAAATTACGAAACGCAGAAAATTGGTAACGCAGATTCTGGTGCCAAAGTTGGCAGCAGCTCCGCTGTAAAAGCCGAAAACTTTACTGTCACCCCACCTACGGGTGAGCTTCATAGCATCGTTATTAAAGTCTATGAAAACTTGATTTTAACAGTCGAAAGAGGTTCAGCAGCCACCTTAAGTGACAAACAGATTATAAGTATTGCATCTACCGTTGTTAGCCATCTTCAATCTATGAAAGTAACCAGTAGTAGTGACAGTAATAACGATAGTGGTAGCAATGTGCCCAAGAACGACGACACACGATTTATAAACCAGTTTTTTAGTTACATAACTAGAGGTCGAGCTAGCCAGGCAGTTATGATGATGACTTCTAAAAACACCAGCGACGACAGTACCAAACAGGCCTGGGGAGTGCAGTTCAATGCTATGAAGTCGCTCAAAGTAATAAGTATATCGCCCATTAACAAAGACAGCTGGACGGATACCAGCCATCAATATAAAGTAGTTTTCGACGTGATAATGGATCCTAACTCAAGGAACGCAACAATACCATATTATGGTTATAGTAACGGACAAAATATCAGATATATTACTCTAGAGAAAGAAGATGGTGCATGGCGTGTGAGCGAAATAGCTACCGGCCCATAAATTAACTAATATTTGTTAGTTTAAGGTAATAAAAGCTATAATTTAGCAGTTATTCGATTGATTTTGTTATTGGGGATTAGCCAAGCGGTAAGGCAACGGGTTCTGGTCCCGTGATTGGGGTGAGAAATGCCGGTGGCATTTCGCAAGGGAGCCAACTCTTGCAAACTGGTTTGCAAAGACGTTGCGACGGGCTCGCCGGAGGTGAGTCGAATCCGATTCGATCCCAAATACGCTATAATTGATTTTGTTATTGGGGATTAGCCAAGCGGTAAGGCAGCGGGTTCTGGTCCCGTGAGCGGGGGTTCGAATCCCTCATCCCCAGCCAATTTCGTGTCTATCTCCATTATAAAGTGTAAGCTAAAACCCTACTAATAAGAAAAATCAGCTTTTAATTCTTCAGATCTTTCTCGTTGAATTAGTGTTTTAGATTGGGTATTTATTCTATATCTTCCGAATCTACCGAGATTGATATTTACATTGACATTTGATCTCTTGCTGTTTTCAGTGATGTAAGGTCGCGTCTTTGGATAAACTTTCCTTCGTAATTTGTAGGTAGGTCTTGTTCTAATAATGAAATGGCTGCATGTATGTCGCTAACCCAAACTATTGAAAATTGTTCTCTTAATTCTTTCTCGGTAAAGTTTGGCTCTCCTTTTATTCCAATTTGTTTGGCAATAAAACAGTAAGAAGTTTGTTTGAGCTCAAATTGATCTCTGTATTCAATAATCTCGCCAATTTCGCTAGTTACTTCTGCTTTGCAGCCAATTTCTTCAAGCAATTCGCGTTCTAGCGCCGTTTGTACATCTTCGCCCTCTTCAATACCACCGCCTGGTAATTTATGGTATTTATAAAGTCCAACCTTTAGAAGTGCAATTTTGCCCGTATTATCAAAGACAACGGCTCTTGCCGCTTTACGATTCCTGAAAATTCTAGTATCTACAAATGGTGCACCAGGATCTATGTCTTGATTATTAATTATTAATATAGTTTTCATAATCTCTCCCTCCGATATGATTGAAACATTTTTACAGTATTTTACTAAATACTTTTTTTATAACGGGTTCCTCATATAATATTGAAAATTTTCAAGTAATTAAATTAGCGTATTATTTGCTTCTTTCGGCTCCATATCAATTTCTAATCCTCGCAAGCGGATTAAGAAAAGCGGCACTCACAGCATAAAATTACTATAATGAGCATAAAATAAGGGAGTTTGATATGGCATCACGTAATAAGAATAAAAAGACTATACTCATTGGGTTAATAGCTCTTGTTGTTATTATCATTGGAGGTTGGCTAGCTTACAATGCGCTAAATCCTACATACAGCATAAGTGGAAAGTTTATAGACTTAGATAACGGTAAGCCAGTACAAGGGGTTACTATAAAAATTGGCAACAAGGAGTTCAAATCAACTTCGGATGGACGCTATGAAATCAGTAAAGTCAACAAAAACGATTCTATTGAAATTAAAGTAACGGATAGCTATGAGCCGGTTACTGCAGACTTAAGTTTCGATAATGCAAAAAAGACTAGCTGGAAAACTCGAGAAATTAACAAAGACTACGCTCTTCAGATTACTAAAAAAGAAAAAGAATCTCGATTGCTGAGAGATATTACTGAAATCTACAATGCTTTCAAGTATGAAAGATGGGGCGATGTGTACACAGCAATGCACCCTGACTGCAAGGAAAAAATATCTGAGGCTGACTACATATCAAAGATGAAAACGAACATGGAAGGTTTTGCCATAACAGGTTTTAGTATTGAAAACCCCAAATTCTTAGAAAAATGGGTATTCGACGTTACTAACAAAGAATATAAAGATGCCGCATCCGCCGATGTTAGTTTGAAAGTGCAAATGTTAGGAATTGAACAAACCATGAATCAGTCAGCGCATTATGTTAAGGAAGGCGGTAAATGGAAGTGGTTCTATAGCGACGAAAGCTAAATAAATGTTAGCTTGATACCTGTTTTAATTATAGAGTTACCCAGGTCGTTATTAAAAAAGCTGTTGGCTTAAATAAAATAAGATATTTTCTAAACAAACTATTTTGTGTCTCATTTGTCTCATTTTAGCCCGTTAACAAGGTCCCTGTTCTATGTGATCATAGGTTGGCACTTAAAGCACAAATGTCTCGAAAGTCCAGCCTTTTGGTCTAGACCTGTACGCTCAGCCAATCATATTAGAACATAATAACTGTTATTTTGAGGAACGCCCTTTTTTTCAAATAATAAAAATTAAGGACTTTTTGTGCGTGGGAACATAAGTGGTGTCTATTTATTTTTCTGATATAGTAGGTCCATGAAAATACTTCGAGCTACGGAAAGTAATCTAACGTCTGTTGTTAGCATGGGCGAGTGTCTGCAGGAGGAACTACGAAAGTATGAGCCAAATCTGGTCTTTGACTTCAAAAAATCGCTCAAGCATTATAGGGACGAATTAAAAAATCAAGACGCTCTAATTATCGTCGCAATAAATAGCGAAGATGTATTGATGGGCTACCAATATAGTTACATAACTAAACTAGAGTATTTAATTAATTCAAAAAAAGAGTGTGTATTTGAAGCTATCTATGTTAACTCATTTTCTCGTGGCAAGGGGGTGGGTAAGGCATTGATGAGATATTCAGAAAAATGGGCTATCGACGAGAAAAAAGTTGATAGGATAAAAGCAAATATATATTTTGGAAACTTGGAGTCAGAGTCCCTTCATGTGCGCAATGGTTTTAAGCCTTACTGCACCGAGTATATTAAACTTATCAATAGCAACGATTAGGTATGCACATTGCCGGCACAACCATGTTGCCCTGGTCTATCATGTGTTGCGACTCTTTCTATAATTAAACGGTCTACGAGCGCTTCACTTAATCCAGTAGTCTCTGCAAGCTTTTTGCATGCTACAATGGTTGCGGCGCGCAGGCATCGCTCCAACCCATTGTTCAAAGCTTGGTGATTAAGCGTGTCTGTAGCTGTGTGATTTGGGCGTATTACACCTAGGTTATACGGAGAACGCGTGGTTGCCGTGCGTAATGACGCGACGAATGTTAAGCAAATGTTTTTCAAGCTCAACGATGGGTTGTTAAGATTTAGTAACCAATGATTGATGTTAGTTTTGATTTTCAAAAAGAAGCGAACTATAAAGATCCCGACAGGTACAGCCCAACTCTCCAAGAATATCATCGTATTTTGTGGAGCAAGCCACTACCTAATGGAAAACCTTTCACGCTAACGAAAATCAGCAACAACCGGTTATACCATAAATCAAGTTTAGGCGAATTCTATTTATCAAGCGATAGAGCCATTACTAGCTTTTGGAAGCGTAAAAGTTTCAATCACATCGCATCAGAATTTTCTGTAGATGAGCTGAAAGAATATGACAGGATATTAGACACCATTGGTGGTATTGTTGTATGGCCAAGCAACAGAATCGAAGGTTGTCAAACAATCAATGGCGCACGAGGGTTTAATCGTATGATTAGTGATCGTTTAGATTTAACAATTGAATGCATAAGGCTTTTTTACGCTGGAGAAAAAAGTCCGCTATACAATACTCTTAAGCTCTACGAAGATTTCTTCAGTCTGTTTGGAGATTTTCAAGGTTTTATCACGTTTTTCTTACTTCAAGACGCTTTAACAAATGATTTCACCAAAGTAAAAATTGCAGAACCCTTCGATAACTTTAACTCATCACCAGTGCCTAGAAATATCACTGAATTTTTGCAATATAGAGATAAAACCATAGAATTCGTAAATCTCAGGAACAAACGAATTAAAAATTACACAAAAACCCTATAGTGTCTCATTTGTCTCATTCTTTGTACCACTACTCCTGTAATATGTTGTCTAGACTCCAGTGTTCATAGGTTGACACTTACGACACAAATGTCACAAAAGTATAGGCCTTACGATCTAAATCTATACACTGCCAAATGTTTAAAATTTCTTTGAAGCTGCGATAATTGCTCTAGTTTTAGGATTCCATTGAAGCAAAATAATCGCTATCTATCCTTTTAACCTGATAGGTCTTATATCCGGAGACGCCAATATTGTATTCGATCATTAAACGCGTAAGCTCATCTCCATTTATTAAAATTACCGATTTGTTTTTAGCCAAGCTCTCCGCATTTTTAGAAAAATCTGAAGTAGTAATAAAAATGCCTTTAGAAATATCATTAGCCACCAAGCTACCAAGAAAATCTTGAATTGCTTTTTGTTGGACTAAGTTATTATGCGCGTACCTTTTAGCTTGAGCGTATATTTTACTTAATCCTAGCGCATCTTCGTTAACTATTGCATCGACACCACCATCGTTTGATTTTTTAGTTGTGAATGATTCTCCGTACCCCATTGCTTTTAGCAAGTCGGCAACAACTGTCTCAAAATCATATGGGCTCATGTCGCAAAGTTGTTTTAGTAGTTCTGTTTGTAGTTTTGCGTCTAGTCTATTGAACGCATTTTCTATAAGTTCTTCGGGGGTAGAATTCTTTAATTGCTGTTCTTCGCCTGATTTAATCTTCTTATTTTTATAATTTCTAATGTTGCGTTCATAGTTTTCTTTATAAGGTGGATAGTTTTCTAATAGGTATTTTTCATCAAAGTTTTTTCCACCTCTTGTAGCCAAAAGATCGACACCCAATTCGGTAATAATATTTGATCCCAGTTCATATTGTCTTAATAAACCGGCGGTTTTTAATGCAGAAATAGCCCATCCTACTCTGTTCTCAATTTTATTGTCTCCAATTTTAGCGTTTTTCTCATGGCGCAATTCATCAGATAAATTCAATCCGTCGGCTACTTCAACTTTAACTAGCCTATTATTATGAGGTTTTCCGTCCCCATAAGCTTTTAAAGTTGGCAAAAACAAATCATTCCACTTTGGCATATCTATGTTACTCATAGCTATATTCTACAACAACGAAGTTCCTTTGATGAAAAGTTGCGAAGTATGCCAACTAAGAGTAGCTAATAAGGTTATAGCAGAAGTTAAGATTTATAAACTGTGGTTAAACTTGATACTTTAATATGATGATGGAATTATTATCTATAAGATGAGGACCCAAAATAATGAATATCCCCAAAATTACAGTAAATTTAAATAAAGCTTTAGACCTTCAGTACCTAATAGAATTTTTTCAGGGTGGCAACCCTTTAATATCGGAACATTACCCTTTTTTAAAGACCGAAAAAGACTGTAATAAACTTATAGAATTTATTTACGACCACAAATTAAAAGAACTCAAAGACACAAAAAAATACATATTGTCTAAGAAAAATATTTTACAAAAAGTTTGTACTCAGTTAGCAAATATAATTGAAACCGATTGGGTAGGAATAGAAGAAATTAATATAATTCCGGCAATATGTCCCGTATGTCCGAGGTTTATTGAGTCAAACACATTTTTGGTAACCTACTTTTACAATAAAGGCGCCATCTTAAGGATTTGTGCTCACGAAATGTCACATTTTATATATTTCAAAAAAATAAGACAGCTGATAACCGATGAGATAATCGAAACGGAATATCCCAGCAAAGACTGGTTGCTTAGTGAAATAATTACGCCCCTTATTATTAATAGTGATGAGCTTCAGAAGTATCTTTCTCAACAGGATGAATTCTTTGCCTCCTCGAAAATTAAAAATATAGATCGAACACAAGAAAGAATTAAGTCGGAATTTGACAGAAGAAAAAACTTTGATGATTTAATAATTAAGGCTCGAAGTAACAAAAATATATTACAATCCGTTAAATTATAGTCTACTATCCAGTCTCAGATCTCCCCTCATAATAAGTTCTATACTTCTAGTTCCGGTGTGAGGCCTGCTAACACTGCTTATGTTAAAATTACCTAAGATTATAAAACTAAAGGACATCCAAGAGGTATCGTGTTATGGCTAAGAAGAAAATTAATTCAAATCAAAAATTTACGATATTGGCAGCAGGAATAAGCGTTGTGCTTACAATGCTAGTACTTTTAAGGACTTTTGAACTAGTACAGAATCTTAAACTTAACTTTCAAGGCGCTCCGAACTCGTACGCACTGTGGCCCGCATTAGCACTGGCTATATATGCAATTGCTACAACTAAGAATACGAAAGTTAGGTATGTTTCTACTGTAGTAATAGCGGTATTAGCGACTTGTGTTCTCGTCTGGTTTTTTGGCGTAACTAACGCAGTATATTTATTGTATAAATAATAATTAGGGCGGGTTGATTATCCGGATTAAAAAATTTTGAGATTCTCTCTCTATATTTACAATATAGTAGATTTTCACGATATCTGACAAAGCTTACTAGTTCAACATACAATGTTATATAACAAAATAATACTCTATAACATGACTTTAGGAACGGCTTTCGGTATCAAGATTCCGTAGCACAATATTTAGCTAAATATGATTTCTTTTGCTGGAATATTCTATTTAAGTTTTTGTGTTGTTACTGGAAAGCTAGTATAAAATATGAGATGCTTATGCTATAAATTAGATAACAAATAAAGGGGTCACTAAATGAACAAAACTACCGCCTTGTTAACATTCATGCGTCACGGAGAAAAAGACGAACCGGGCAACTTAACCGAAGAGGGTCTAGCGCAGGCCAGGGCCAGGGGCAAGAAGACCACATCATTACATGGTGATGTTTTGCTATTTCATAGTGGAGTAGGTCGAGTGAAAGACACCATTCGGTCTATGGCTGCTAACTTGCATTTGAGCCCGGATTCTGAAGAATCGTATATGGCCGGTTCAAACATTATCGACTATGTGTCACCCAACCTACACTACTTAAGAGATATGACTCAGAAAGGGCAGTATTTTGGGGGATGGGATAAGAATATCGACTTAACCGATAGAAACGCTACGGATCAGCGTATGCGTACTTTTTTAAGCCTAGACAGGGGGTCTCCTGATGCCAACCGAGAAGGGTTATCCCCAAGAGAGATGGCTAAAAACATCGCCATAATGATAGGCATTGAAGTCAGGTTTGCCAATATGACAAGCCAAGACACCGTTGTTAACTTTGTAAATGGTTCGCACGAACCTGTTTTGATGGCCTTTATTCATTACTTTTTACATGGATTTGAACCTTACGGCATGGATACGGTAAGTGAGGTCGGCGGATCTATCGAATACGCCGAAAGTTTTGATATAGAAGTGACTCATCTATCTACCGATCCGAGAGATTTTGTGACGACCTTTAGATTTAGAGATATCGAACGAAGAGTAAACCTGGATGTCTTAAGGGCGTTTGGCTACTCCGAGTAAAACAGTTTTTTAGCGCAAGTAAGCGCAAGGGTAAATTTTTCTACTAGAATATTTAGATGGCTGTTTTTTTATTGCGCGTTGTTTGAGGGCGGAGCAGGGCGCAAGTTGTCGAACGCGTTATCAGGGCTCTCGAGCGATACACTTTCGGTCTGTCC
>JAGOOV010000021.1 GCA_017992295.1 Candidatus Saccharimonadota bacterium | reverse complement strand
ACATGGTAGGCCCGGAAGCAAAAAAAATAATTCCTAAAATAAATTTCGAAATTCCCGTAGTTTATGACGTGGCTAGCATACAAGAAAAAGAGGTTAACACCGCCCTGGAAAGGGGCGTGGTGCATTACCCGATTACGCCGACACCCGGCCAATTGGGTAACGTCGTAATTGTCGGACATTCGTCTAACAACTTATTCAACCAAGGCCGTTATAAGTTCGCCTTCGTGTTACTAAGTCGCCTGCAAGAGGGCGACACCTTTATGCTCAACTACAACGGCCAAAGATATGTTTACAAAGTATATCAAAAGAAAATAGTATCCCCCAAAGAAGTGTCGGTGCTCGGTCCGGCAGACAGACCGTCAACCGCGACGCTCATTACCTGCGACCCTCCGGGAACCGCCCTAAATCGCCTCGTTGTGGTTGGAGAGCAAATCAGTCCGGAACCCTCAAAGAATATCGCTATTGCCGACACCAACCCAACTCACTTAAAACCCGTTACCGTGCCAGGCAACGCCGAGAGCCTGTTTCAAAGACTATTCGGGTGGATTTGGCACTAAACCCCTTTAAACAAAATAAAAGCCTTTAAACACTCCTTGGGGTTACTTTTTGTCAACGACTAGTTTACCGAATTCGAAACCCGTTTTTCCATTGGCTTGGGCAATTAGGGTATAAACATAGGTGTAATCTCTATCAAAGTATGCTTCAAATTCAGGCCTGCTCGATATTAAGGTCTGCGTATTAGTACCGTCGAATTCAAATACATGAACTTTAGAATCTGCAACAACGGACAGCCTGTGCCCATCCATCCATTTAGCTTGTTGATCGGGTTGAATATTTAAACTACTGCTGTAACGGAAAACTCTTATTTGTTCAGCGTCATACACAATAAATTGCTTACCCGATTGAGCGGCTACAAACCTGGCGTTATTCGAAAACGAAACGTACCTGGGATTTTCCAAACTCAAACTCATTTGCGGAATAATCGCTTTACGGTTATCTGGATTAGCTCTCTTTAGCGGATTTCGGTAAATATCAATTCTTTTATTTGCGCTGGAAGAAACTATGTAATACCAAATGTTTTGATATTTAGCCATATCTATTAGATATTTATGGTCAGCAGAGCGAGTAACGCTTCTCAACAAGTACTTATCCGTTTTGTTATTAAGTACGTATATTTTAGCTTCGCTAGGTGTAGCCCCTTCGTATGTAACATAAGCGATTAAATTGTCGGCGTATGGCTTAAAGTAAACAACACCGTTAAGTAGCACTGTTTCGGATAGACCTTTTTTCAAATCAGCAGTCGTTAATTCACCAGCTTCAAAGTGGACAAAATATTTGTCGTATTTCTTATCGAATAAAACTATCTCGTGATTTTCAACTAAACCGAGTCTATTGGTTATATTGACCGTCTTATCCGCGTTTTCTCTGTCCATCATAACGTAGGCTAGCTCACCACTCGACATAGTTTGAGACAACAGTAGATGCTTATTATCATCAGACCATTCTACTGCCTTCAGCGCACCCAATTTACCGTTTTCAAACCGAAGTTGATCTGTTGGGATAACGTATGGTGTTGGCTCTTGCGTAGGTTTTGATAAATCTACTATGTTCAACAAACTGGAGCTAGCATCGTTTTGCATCACCAGCCAACGCCTGTTTGGGCTTTGGCTAACCCACGCGGGAGGACCGGGAAATACTTTGGTAACTCCAACTCGTATATCAACGGGGAACAATTTAGGGTAGAGGAAGTACAGCACTGCGCCACCATCCAGTGAAAAATCTTTCCTCCATTCTCTGTATTTATCTCGTCTCAATGTTAATTGGTGTTGACCCTCGGGTAATACGATTCTGGCGCTCGTTTCGCCTCTAGGTTTGTTATCCAAGGTTATATGTGCCGAAACCGGTTTAGATTCTATAAAAACAAGGCCCTCGCGCACCACTCCTTTTTGAGAATTGTAGTTATAACCCTGGGCCACATACACCAATATTACAGATGCCAAACCGATAATAACGGCTATTAAAAAATACCCTGTAAATAGCCGTATAGTTCGTTTTTTCTTTTCTTGCTCGTCAGAGAATTCCATACTGCTAGTCACCATTTTGGCACGGTTTGTAATTATTTTCTACTTGACAAATAAAAACCGGTATTTTTAAGCCTTGCAAAAATAGTCTAAAAAGCGTTAGTATTATCTTAAAGACAGGCTGCGGTCTTAAAGTTTAAAATATAATAAAACGGGTAAAAACACAGAGTGAAAAGTGCAGTAGAGTTAGATGGCGGAGTGTACGATAGCCGCACAGGCCAACTTATATCAAAAAAGGCACCAAATAAGGCTACTAAGCCAATTACCATCAACAAGGGAACCATATTAGACGGAGTCACAAGACGTCGCCCAAGGTCATCCATCGCCGTCCCCAAAAAAGAAGCTCCAACACCGACCAAACAAAACAAGAAACCCGTTGCCGTTCCGTTCACAAGGCCGGAAAAAGCAAAAACTCTCTTTAGAAATGCTGTTAGCAAACCCTCGGGTTTGTTATCATCCAGAAAACAGCCGAAAGACACTAACGACATCACTACTAACCGTAAAAACACTCTATTTAACAGGGTGGACGACAAGAAACAACAGAAGGCCTTGAATACTAATAAGAATCATCAAATTAAACGTTACGGCGAAATTAAAAGCTCAGCTCCAGTTGCGTCAAAAAAGCCTAAAGCCGATATAATCAGATCGTCTCAAAAACAATTTTTGCCAATCCCGCCCTTGGTAACTAAGAAAAATCTCAAAGCGAATTTGTCTAGAAAAGAAGCGTTCGAACGTCGTATTGCTACGGCTACTAATCACTTAGCTAGGCCACTAGCGAATCAAAAATGGTATGAAAAAATTGCTTTTAGACTGAATATACAACCCAAGCACCTAACCGCCATTACCGTTTGCCTAGTAGTGACTGTTATAGTCGGATTCATTGCTTATCACGAGGTACCATCAATAGCCATGCGTTTTGCCACTTCTAAGGCTGGTTTTCACGGACGTCTTCCAGGGAACATACCTAGTGGTTTTAGCTTTAAAAAACCCATTCAATCCAGCCGTGGAGTAATTGTAATTAGCTATAAGTCTAATAGTGATAATCGCTTTTTTACTTTAATCCAAAAACCCACTAATTGGAGCAGCGAAGCGCTTTTAACCAATTTTTTTGTAGCCAGCAAGACGCAATACCAGGCCTATCACGACAGAGGCCTGACTGTATATATCTATAATGAAGGCGATGCTACGTGGGTAAATAAAGGTGTGTGGTATACGCTAGGTGGTCGTGGTTTATTGTCTTCAGATCAAATTTTAGCCATAGCCAGTAGCATGTAATTAGTTATAAATCTTTAAAGCTTACAAGTTAATAAAAGCCTGTGTTCCTCCACATGCAACTTCTAGCCCTTAGCTGTTGTTTGTGGCATACTTCTATACATGAAAGTCAGGACGAGATTTGCACCAAGTCCTACCGGACACATACACGTCGGGAACGTACGAACGGCGCTATTTGCTTGGATTTTAGCCAGACAAAAAAATGGGACATACATATTACGTATAGAGGATACCGATCAGCAAAGATATGTCGATAACGCTACCGAGCTCATTTATGAAACGCTAAAATGGCTGGGCTTAAACTGGGACGAGGGTCCTGATATCGGAGGAAGTTTTGGTCCTTATATTCAAAGTCAGAGAAAAGCTCGTCACCTGGAATGGGCACAAAAATTAATTGACGAGGGTTTGGCTTACGCCGACCCCTACACCAGGGAAGAAGTCGACAATTTTAGGCAGCAGGCCAAAGCCTCTAAGAAACCGTTTTTATTCCGTGATTTTAGACCCAAAAACCCTCCGCGTTGGGACGGCAAACAACCTTTGCGGTTTAAGGTCCAAAACATAAAGAGATACAGCTGGGAAGATCCTATTCTTGGCCATTTAAGCGCCGGTCCCGAAGCTTTAGACGATTTTATTTTAGTGAAAAGTGATGGGATGGCAACATACAACTTTGCTCACGTTATTGATGATTACGATATGGACATTACTCATGTCGTTCGGGGGATGGAGTACGTATCTTCAATTCCAAAATATTTATCTCTCCACGAGGCGCTAAAAATATCACCTCCAGTATTAATATGCATACCCCACATCATGGCGCCGGGAGGCAAAAGGAAACTGGGTAAGCGGGACGGAGCAAAAAGCGTCACCGAGTACAGGGATGACGGAATATTGCCGGAAGCCATGATAAATTTTTTAGCAACACTAGGCTGGAACGATGGCACAACTCAAGAGATTTTCAACCTAGAACAGATAGTACAAAAGTTCGACTTTAAGCGAGTACAGAAATCGGGAGCAAATTTTGACGAGCAAAAATTATTGTGGCTAAACGGTCAATGGATTAGACGTATAGATCCTAGCGACCTGTATGACAGATGTAATAACTATTGGCCTAAGGGGGCTGATAAAAAGTCGAAAGATTATAAAATGCAGGTGATAGAGTTAGCTCAAGACCGACTAAAAACGCTCTCGGACTTACCAAGATTAACAAGCTTCTTTTTTGAAGAACCAGCTCCCAAGCTTGATCTCATAGCTAACAATAAAGCTCTTAAATCGATTGACCGGAAACAACAAAAAATATTGCTTGAAGAAGCTTACAGTACTCTATCCGCTTCTGACTTTAGTTACAACGATGTTAAAAATAGACTCAATCAGCTGTTGGTAACCAGCAAGCAAAAACCTGCTATACTATTTAGCCTGATAAGGATAGCTACTACTTGGTCTCCTTTTAGTCCGGAATTGTTCTGCTCGTTATCTATCTTAGGCAAACAGACAGCTTTAAACAGAATCAGGCAAGCTATTTCAATAATTTAAGTCGACGTTTTGAACAAAAAAACGTGTTACAATATAAAACGTTAGCGTTATATAGAGGTAAAATAAAGAGTCAAGAATGGACGATTTTAAGCAACCAAAAATTACTCCCTTTGGTGAATCGGAGGACGAAAATCCTCAAGAACCGCCGATGTCAACAAATGAAGATTCGATGGATGAAAATTATTCTGACGACAGGCAACGAGCCGCTCAAGATAGCATCGAAACAATAGATTTAAGCACGGAGCCAGACGATATGAGTGTCAAAAAGAAGAATTTCAATTTAAAAGACTTGTTCAAAAATTGGTCAAAACGGAAAAAAATAATTGTCTCGATTATTATTGTTATTTTGCTTTTGGTTGCCGGTTTTTTGACCTACTGGTTCGTATTTAAGTCGGATACGCCTAGTCAGGTAGTTGTCAAAAAAACTCCCAAGCCTAAAAAAATTGTTAAGAAAATAATCTCGCCTTTAACCGGTTTGGAGCTCAATGATGAGACTTTGGCCAAAAGGCCAGTCACAGCAATTATGATCGAGAACAGCCCGGACGCCAGACCTCAAAGCGGTTTGAATGAAGCCGGAATAGTGGTAGAGGCAATTGCAGAAGGTGGCGTAACCCGCTTTTTGGCTTTATTTCAAGAAGCCCGTCCTCAATATATCGGTCCGGTACGGAGTGCCCGACCGTACTATATCGACTTTGCTTTAGCTTTTGATGCTTCGTATTGCCATGTAGGTGGTAGCCCTGACGCCCTAAATGACATAAAGTCATTGGGTGTAAAAGATTTAGACCAGTTTTTTAATTCGGGAGCTTATTGGCGGATAAGTGAGCGGTTTGCTCCCCATAATATGTACACCAGTTTTGATCGTTTAGACAACTTAAACACCTCAAAAGGCTACACTTCAAGCAAGTTTACTCCGCTAGATAGAAAAAAAGATACCCCCCAAACCCCGACAGCATCGGTAATTGATTTTTCGGTTTCCGGACCAACTTATAATCCTCATTTTCAATATGATCAAACAACCAATAGTTACAAGCGATCGCAAGCTGGTACCGCGCATGTCGACTTAAAATCTGGTAGTCAAATTTCATCCAAGGTAATAGTGGCTTTAGTGATGTCGAGAGGCACCAGTGATGGTTACCACAGCAGTTATGCTGATGTAGGATCAGGAAAAGCTTACGTTTTTCAAGATGGCATTGTCAGCGAAGGAACGTGGGCAAAAGCTGACCGCAAGGGTGCTATAACGCTAACCGATAAAAACGGCTTGAGTCTCAAAATTAATGCCGGCCAAACCTGGATTACGCTGGTTGGGGCGGCCAGTGACGTGGTTTATAAACCGTAACAAAAAATGATTCCTTATTTGTCACCGTTAAAAGAGAGTATCTGGCTTAAAATAATCATTTTGTCTTTTGGTTGTGGTTTTGTTTCTTTAGGTAGCTGGTTATTAATAACCAAATATTTACCCGTAAGCGATACATATGCGGCTTTGTCGGCCGGAGCCTTTACCCTCTCAGTCTCGGTGTTAATGGGTAAATATATTGCAAATCGGGCAGTCTGCGCAACCGACTTTTTGGCACGAGCAATTTTATTAGCCACGCGAGACGACAGTCAAGCAGAAGCCCCGTTAGAAAAAAAGCTTAGCAAGGCCAGCAAAAGTTTTCTTACCGATTTATCTAAAAGGGTTTATGAACTAGCCAGCGTGCAACAACTGGATGATAAAGCTCAACTCGCCGACCTGCAATATTTTAAGAATGTCGTAAACAGCATTCCTTTGCCACTGTTTGTGTTAAATAAAGATCGCGAATTAACCTTCGCCAACGAAGCGGCCAATTTGTACATTGGCATGAAAACAGATGAGATTATCAACCAACCGATTCACGACGTTTTAGATTTGTCTTTTGTCAGCTCACTAACTCTCGAAGTGTGGCTTAATGAGTGTAGTCAAAAGGCCGTTACCGCCACCGAAACCTGGGAACGGGTGAGGCTCCTATTACCGGACGGCAAACGCAAACAATTTGATTTATCCGCCTATTTCAGCAGTGGTAGCTCTAACGAAGTAGAGACAGTTCTAGTTTTATATGACCGGACAGTTTTGTACGAAAGAGACGACCACGCGCTAACATTTATATCTTTAGCCGTTCACGAACTGAGGACTCCGCTAACGGCCATGCGCGGGTATATCGAGGTATTCGAAAAGGAACTACAAGACAAACTAAGCAATGAACAAAAGACTTTTATGCATAATATGTCGGCTAACGCACAACAGTTATCATCGTATGTTTCGAGCATTTTAAACATTGCCCGGATTGAAGAAAACGCCCTCAATTTAAGATTAAAAGAAGAAAACTGGCCTGAAGTCTTAAATACCGTTTGCCAAGATATGATATTAAGAGCCAAGGTACATGGCAAAAAGATTACCGTCGAAATTGAAGATAATCTACCGACCGTAGCCATAGACAAAATAAGTATTTTTGAAGTAGTTACCAACATCATTGACAATGCCATTAAATACACGCACACCGACGAAGAAATAAAAGTGCACTCTTATCTAAAAGACGACATGATTGAAACGACTATTACGGATAAGGGCGTAGGTATACCCAGTTCAGTCATTGAACATGTTTTTGATAAATTCTACCGAGCTCACCACAGCAAAAATAGCGTTGGAGGCACTGGCTTAGGCTTATATTTATGCCGAATAATTGCAAACGCCCACGGCGGACAAATTTGGGTTAATAGCAAGGAAGGTAAGGGTAGTACCTTTGGATTTTCTCTACCTACATACGCCTCAGTTGCCGATCAAATAAAAAACGAGGATAATAAAGGCATAGTGCGTGGAGCACATGGTTGGATTAAAAATCATTCAATCTATAGGGAGTAAAAATATGAGCGATAACCACACCGAAACGGATAAGATGAAAAAAATCTTGTGTATTGAAGATGAAAATTTTATCAGTGAACTTTATACTCGAGCCTTACGCCAAGCAGGCTACGACGTTACCACCATGCTTAGTGGCGAAGACGGCCTAAGAGCTGCGCAAAGCAATGAATACGACGTCATACTACTCGACTTAATGATTCCCGGAATAACCGGGTTCGAAGTGTTAAGGAGGTTACGCCAAGAAAATCCAGACCTTAAGGCAAAAATAATCATAACCACCAACCTAGATCAAGAACACGAATCGCGCGTCGAACTGGAAAAAATGGCCGATGGTTATCTGATTAAAGCCGAGTTTACTCCTCATCAGCTGGTAAATATAATCAACGATATTCTAAGCGGTACAGATCCTAAAGACAGCTACAACGAATATGGCGATCAGGCACTTAGTTAAACCTTTAGCTATTGAGTTTATAGGCAAAAAGTTAATTGGTCCGGATGTATATACTTTCAGTTTCCGTCCTCCGTCCAACACAACCTGGAGAGCCGGGCAGTACGGGCTTTTTGAAATTAGCCTATCCGACAAAAAAGTTAAACGAAAACCATTTTCTATAGCCTCAGTACCGGCAGAAAACAACATTACTATTGCTACAAGAATAAAAAAAGATAGCCAAGACGTTTTTAAGCGAGCTTTGCTTAAAATTAAGAAGGGAACTAGCTTGAAGCTACGAGGCCCAATCGGTTCAATGTATATCAAAAATTATCATAAAAAATATGCTTTTTTGGCTTCAGGCATTAGCATAACTCCATTCCGTTCAATATTGAAGCAGTTGTCTTTGAGCGATAAGACCAAAGATATAAATATTAAACTATTTTATGTAGGCAACAGAGAAAACCATTTTTTTCGCGATGATCTCAACGAATTTAAATCAAAACTGCCAAACCTTGAAGTTATTTATATTTACAAGCCAGAACGTATTACCGGCCAGGTTATAGAAGAAAAATTAGGTCAGGCTCTTTTTTCTACCGTATTCTTTTTGTCTGGTTCGCCAAGTTTGGTAAAAAATTACCGGCGGACACTCGAAGGGCTGGGGATATCAAAAAAATACATCAAAAGAAATCCTTTTTGGGGTTATAAAACATCTAAAAATCAGTCTTTATAACACGCCACAATGCCCAACTTACTGCTATAGTATATGGTATGAAACTTAGCAAATTTTTTTACACCTATATATTAGTTAGTGTTAGCCTGCTTTTATTTGGCAATGTAGCGCTAGCGCAAGACACCCAAAATTTTACAATCGAAAACTTTAAAGCAGTATATAGTCTGTCAAAAACTCCTAGAGGCTCAGCTCAGTTAGTAGTCGATGAGTATATTACTGCCCAATTTCCAAACTACGATCAAAACCACGGCATCATCCGGGCCTTGCCTAAATCGTACAACAAACAGGATCTTAGATTAAAAATTGATAAGGTAGACAAATCCAGCTTTCAGGAGAGTAATCCATCTAGTTGGAATTATAAAACTTCAACAGAAAATAAGAACTTGGTTGTTAAAATCGGAGATGGTAGCCGTTTCCTGCACGGCGTACATAATTTTCATATAAGCTACCGGATGCAAAACGTTCTAAACTATGATGACAGCAACACTTTTAAAGAGCTCTATTGGAACGTCAATGGCAATCAATGGAGACAAACCTTCAAACAAACCGAAGCCACCATCAACATGCCTTTGGACATCGGTGACGGTATAACAAATTTGGCTTGCTACACGGGTGGCTACGGCAGTAAAGCTAAAGATTGCACCATCTCCAAAAATAAAGTAGGCAACTCTATGCGAGTTGAAGTAAGTGCCAATAAAGCACTGCTGGCTGGAGAGAATTTAAGTTTCGTAATCGGATTTAAGGCCGATACTTTTCAGATTGTCCAACCAACCTTCTGGGAGAAATATGGCGCGACTATTATTAACTCTTTGTTTGTCGTCGGTATTCCTGCCTTAGCTGCCGGCTACGTTATCAGCCGATGGCTAAAATACGGTCGGGACCCAAAAACAAACCGTTCCGTAGTAGCCCAATACAAGCCGCCCAAAGATAGCAGTCTTTTAGTCAACGATTACGTTTTAAACGAAAAATCAAGACCACTGGCTATCAGTGCTCAGGTTTTAGAATTAGCCATTCGTGGCTATATACGGATTATTGACAACACCAAGAAAGGTCTATTGGGTAAAAAGAAAAATTTCTCCCTGGAAGTAACCAAGGCGCCTGACAATAATCTAGCCACCGAAGAAACATCCGTTTTAAACATGTTTTTTGACTCGAATCCTAAAGTCGGTGCGGTTGCCGATCTATCCAAGCTAAAACAAAAGTTGTCTCATCAAACTATCGAATTGGCTAAAGAAATTGCCCTCAAAGCCACCGATACGCAGTTTTTTGTTTCTAATCCGGAAAAGTTAATAAAAAAATATCGGTTATGGGGGGCAATACTAACCATTGCCGGCGCAGTTGCTTTTGTAGCAATCAGCGCAGGACCATTGAGTGGAGTCGTTGCCAAACCGCTAATTGGAATCGGAATTTTTATAAGTGGATTAATTTTGTTGTGGAGTGCAAAAATTATGCCCGCAAAATCGCTTAAAGGGGCAGAGTTACGTAATTACATGCTTGGCCTGAAGTTATATATTGGTATGGCCGAACAAGAACGTATCAGGTTTCACGACAGCCCGGATAACGCTCAACGAGAACGTGTAAACGCTAACAACTCTAAACAAATGGTTAAAATATTCGAGCAGCTCCTGCCATATGCCATGTTGTTTGGAATGGAGAAGGGGTGGGGTAAGCAATTTGAAAAAATTTACCAACAACAACCCGACTGGTACAGCGGAAGCTGGACTACATTTAACGCGTCTTATTTGGCTAGCGGCCTACACGATTTCAACAGCGTTAGTTCTATGACTTTTAGCCCCCCTCCGAGCAGTAGTGGTAGCGGTTTTGGAGGAGGTGGCTTTTCCGGCGGCGGCGGCGGTGGTGGCGGTGGCGGCGGCTGGTAGAATAACTTAATTCGACAAAAAACTACTTGAACAAATCCAGGTCTTGCAATTCCGGGGGCAAAAAACCTCTTTTATGTTTAAAACCGGCTTGCCATTTATAATCTTCTCCGTATTTCAGTTTTTTCATCATTTCTGTCGGGGCATTGCGCAAATGCAAGGGAACTGGCAAATCCGAATATTCTTTTGCAATTTTATAAGCTTTACTCATAGCATCGGCTACCGTTCGGGATTTTTTGCTACCGGCCAGCACTATTGCGCAATGAAAGAGATTAAAAGAACATTCCGGCATACCGACGCGTTCAACCGACAAAAAGGTGCTTATTGCCAAGTTTAAGGCTGGACTAGAGGCCAAACCGATGTCTTCGCTGGCAAAAATTACCATACGCCTGGCTATAAATTTCGGATCTTCTCCAGCTTGCAACATCCTCGCCAAGTAATATAAAGCGGCGTTAGCATCCGAGCCCCTTAGGCTTTTTATGAACGCGCTGATAAAGTCAAAATGTTTATCACCATTTTTTCCATAAGAGGGTAGTTTGGTTTGAGTCGCTTTTTTAACAATCTCGGACTACAGTTTTTTTGTACCAGAAATCTTTAAACTAAGTTCCAGGTTACCTAATGCTACCCGGGCATCACCTCCGGATACTTTGGCTATATAGTCTAGCGTTTTTTAATCAACCTGCTTAGTTACTTTTAACTGCCTGGATGCGCGTTTTAAAATTTTTACGATTTCTTCGTTTTT
>JAGOOV010000020.1 GCA_017992295.1 Candidatus Saccharimonadota bacterium | reverse complement strand
TTACAGATAAATACAAGATTGGACTGCGGCTTAACACTTTCAGTAAATAACAAAGTGGCGGTTCGCAATGTATAGCATTTCCTGGGGTGTCATGTTACTACACCGATTGCTCAACCCTCTCTTCTACTCCTAAAGAACTTTTAGTCTATAATTGTGCTTATGGGGGAGCTCAATTAAAACAAGAATCTTCAACACCATATCTGGGACTTTGAGTTTAGCATTTATAGCCATACTGTTCACCTCCCCCCTCACTATCTACTTCTCCATAGAAGCCAAAGCCTTCTCACCTTCGGCTGCTGATTTTAACGGTAATGGCAGTGTTGAATCGGAAGATTTGATTATACTGAATAATAATTGGGGTCAAAGATATACTTATGGGTCTGGTAGTCCTAATGGCCCGGGTGATGCTAATAGAGATGGTATAGTTAATATTCTGGATATGTCAGCCGTGGCTGGACAATGGAGGAGTCAGGGTACTCCTAATCCTCCCAGTGGCGACTTCGCCATCACCAACCTCTCTACCAATCATGCCAAGATTGGTGCAACTATAACCATCAATGGTAGAGGTTTCGGGACTTCCAGGGGTTCGAGTAGGGTTTGGTTTGGAGAGCTACCGCAATATAGGTTTCCTGATAGTATCGTAGCGAGACCTTGCACCAAAGAAGCAGCAAGTTACATATCATGGTCGGATACCCAAATTGTCGTAACTGTACCAAGTATGAGCCCCGGACTAGCAGAAGCCAACGGCACCCATCACCCCGTTTACGTAGAAGTTGGGGGAGTTCAAACAAATACTTCAGATTTCTTTATAGACCCTGTCATAACGCTAGACGCTTCGTCTTCAATTTCTGATTGGCAATCCGTCTTCCCGAATTCGACTGTAAAAAAAGAGACTGTCACATACACTAACTCAACTGGCTCAAGACACGCCTCTTATACAACGCACGTTACACTAAGCTCAGACAACGCACCTCATCCAGCGTGGGGTAATGTTGTAAAAACCGGAAGCCATGACGTGCTAATTAAAGACACAAGTTTTATCAGCCTAAGTAATGGACTTAATCCGAGTGATAGCGGAGTGATTACGATGGGTTCCTATGAATACGGGGACAATCCTGGGAATATATACAACATAACCTTTTATAATTCAATTATTCACAATAATATGCAAAATAATAGTGGCTGGAATGGAACTAACGCTATTAAAATTTACCACGGTGATGAAAATGCCGGTAGAGTCGGCGATTGGACCTTTTCTGATTGCTCTTTTGGAACACCAAATTCACCAGGTGGAGCATTTAGCCGTTTTGGGATTGAGTTTGTAGAGAATAACAGAGGATTTTCTTCATATAGAGATGTCAACTACCTGCATAATATCAGAATCAGTGGATCCGATTTTGAACCGACAATTTTAGACCCAATATCGCTTGCATTTGGAGGACGAGGACCCGACAGGGGTATACTAATCGACAACGATGTATTCAAGGGTAATGGTTCGGCTGCTATAGAGGTACATTTATATGGTATGGTTGTACGTGATGTAGACGTTTGGTCGGGCGGTTTTGTTTCCTTGGAGGGCAATTCTACTGAATTTGGTGGAGTTTCGTATATTGGACCACAAAGCCATCTCTATTTTCTTCGAGTAAATTTACGCCCAGAAATTCAATATGAAGGCATCCTACCCCACGGATCGGTTATGTTTAATGCAGATAATTATGGGGGAGTTGTGTTTGATGATTGCAATTTTAATTTTGGAAACTCAGACAACCATTATAGTATAGCTTCTTACGCATCGAGTTTTTCTACGAACGATGGTTGGGATATGAGTACTTCGTATATGTTTGGATTGAGTAGCTGGGGGCCCAATCCTAAAACAACATCGGTTCAGTACTGGACCGACTGGACCAATACTGATCCAATGACGTTATTAGGTAATAAGGGGATGAAGTGGCCTAGACTGGGACCTAAACCGTAAAACGCTTTTTACTTTTTTTATAATTCTGAATGTACATATAGGCATTTTCATTTTCGATAAAAAAGCTGTAAGTCTTACTTAACTTTTACTAAGTAAAAGTTAGTTGTTGATTGTTATTTTTACTTTTGCGCCTTTATCTTTTTGTGATTCAAATTCTATATTTGCGTCTAAGTAACTGCACATTAACTTTGCTACATATAAATTGGTGCCCATGCCTTCGTAGTCAAATGTCAAAGTGGAGGTTCCTCGGCTAAAGGGCTTAAATAAAATCTTTTGAGCTTGCTCTGACATACCAATACCATTATCCTCCACGATAATTTGAGCTTTATCTGTAGAAATTTTGAGTTGAATTTTGACGAGCCCGTTTTTCTTTGAGAACTTTATGGCATTATCAATGACCGTATCTAAAATAAATGTTAACTTTTCTTTGTCGGTATTAAACGTTATATCTTCCAACTCACTATTTATTTTAAGTACTTTGTCACTAATTTTTTGCTGGTGTTTTTGTAGTATCTGACTGATAATTTGACTGATATTTAATGGCTCTTTGTTGGCCTCAATTTCGCCTTTTTGTAGTGCGGCAATCGTTGTAAATTTATTGCCGATATCTTTTAGATTGTCTACGCCTTTTTGGGCCATTTTGAGCTTGTCTTTGTCTTCTACTTGTTTAGCCGAATCGTCATATTGACGGACGCCTCTATCGATAGTTAGAGCCGAATTTTCCATGAATTCATTTCGTGTATTGTCTAGGGTCTGCATCTTGACTAAATCTTCTTCTTTTTTTAGATTTTCTGTTTTAGAAGCTTGTTTCTTGCGGAAGTAGTGAATAAATACTTGAGTCGCCAAAGCGAAGGCCACAATTTGAGTCAGCAGATTGACTATTTTAATATCTATACCTGCCACACGGATAAACATAAAATTAGCGTAAATGGCAACTCCGATAATAAATAGTGGCGGCATCCAAAGATAGGGCGTTTTAAATAGCTTTTTCTGTTCTTGCTTAACATCCGGCTTAATGATAGTTGCCAAATAAGAATTAGAATCTATCATTTTAAAGATACGGCTAATAGAAGTGTCTAGGCCATCAACTGCTTTTTGTATCTGACTTTTTACTTGATCTACAGCCTGGCCGGTTGACATATAAAGCTCAACTCCGCCTTTGATAATGGTTATGGGAGTTCGTAAATAGTGTGAGCTTAGGGCTAAAAAGCCATCTTTTTGGATAGCAATACCCTCTTCGAACGCCAAAGACCTGGCTAATGTGTTGGCGTGTTTCACCTCTCCTTGGGTCTGACGCATCAAACGATATGCCAATATAGCTAAGAGGATAAACAATAGCCAAGGGAAAGAATACGCAACCGGCGGTGGAGTGTCTTTAATAAGGTTTATATACGATTTTCTAGCGGTTGAAATTGAGCTAAGCAAAGAACCCAGCACTCTTACGAAAAAATTCTGTCGATTTTCTGTTGCTCCGGCTACGGTTCCTTCTAAACGCTTAGTAGATATCTTAATTAGATAATTTTGCTTAATATTTTTAAGATCACAGTTAGAAATACCGTTTTGATAAGAACAGCTGCTAGTAATTGAAGTCCCGTTAGCCGTTATGTTGGTAATTTTATAACCCTTTTTGGCCGTTACAGAAAACTGAAAGTCAGAACCGTAATCTGCCTTTTGAGGATACTTGCTAGGGATAACCGTTGCATTTTTAGTTTCTTCAACTTCTATTTTGTACTGTTGGATAAAGGTTGCCTCTAAAGTGTGGTCTGATTTTATGTTTTTTATTTCGTATTCTTCGTTAACACCTATCGGAGTACCGTCTAGTAACACTTCCATCAAGCGGGTGGTGCCCGTATTAAATACGAAGCGTTGGTTGGTGGCATCATCAACATAGATATCCCCATCCGGAATTACTTTGCCACAACCACCTCCACAAACTTCATTGTTTGGGCGGTTGTGTACTTTGACCTTAATTAAATGTTTTTTCTTTTTTGGGTCAGCAGGCTTGGGCGGGGTCGGAGGTTTGGGTGCTGGGGGAGTGACTGGAGGAGGAGCGGGAGGAGTCGGAGGAGAGGTAGAAATATAGCATTTTTCTACTCCTACAAGGATCGGCAAATTATTATCTTGCTGACGCCAAATGTTGGTAAAATCCCACAAGCTGTCGTTGTCGGCCGTATATACTCCGTGCGACTTGTTGTAATAGGCTGCCTTATTAGTTTCGTTATAAGTTATAGAGTTAGTCCAGAGCTCCTCTCCCTCCGCATCATTATCTAAAGCTATGGCAGGAAGAGAGCCTTGTTTGAGGTGTCCACTATTGATTATTAAGGAGCTAGTGCCTACGCCCGCAAAACTGCCGTGATACTCCTCCCCGCTTTCATTCGCCCCAATCATTTTACTAACCGTGAAAGCGGATCTTATGAGACTAGTGTCGCTTATACCTATTAGGCCTCCCGCAAAATACGACATCGGTTTTATGATTACATCGCCACTAGAATATGAGTTCTTTATTACTGGATCGTTAGCACTATCTCCAACAAGACCACCTACGTATCCATCGCCCGAAACATTGCCGGTGGCGTAACTATTTTCAATATCTCCCATGTTGAAGCCTACCAAGCCTCCAGCTGGGCCAGAATCAGCGGCAACCGTACCAATACCAGAGCAAGATTTTGATATTAGCCCACTATATAAATTAGACCCAACCAGACCACCCACCTCGCCCTGCTCCCCGATCAAAGAGCTGGTAGCCCGCGACGAAGTAATTGTACCAAGATTTAGACCAACCAAACCGCCTAAGGTGTCATTAGTACTTTTAATCTGTCCGGAAATGCTCTGCGAAGAACTGATAGCACCCTCGGCCTCATTAAGCCCCACCAAGCCACCAACATTATGTTCGCCAGTTATATTACTCGATGGATTATTCGAGTATGAGCCGCTTATTGGACCGTAATTAACTCCCACTAAGCCACCGACTGCATATCCGCCTTCTATAGTGCGAGCAGTATTGTCTGCGTAAGAAGAGTTAATCTGACCAAAATTTTCACCCACAAGTCCGCCAATCCAACTATCGCCCACCACCTCACCTCGTTCACTATAAGAAGAGTTTATTACTCCATCTGGGCCATTACTTCCCACAAGTCCGCCAATCCAACTATCGCCTTCTACGCTGTAGCTGGAATGGGAAAAAGCGATGTTACCTCTATTTAAACCTACTAAGCCACCCAACATCATTTCTGCACTGGAAACCAATGCCGAAGTACTGTGTGAATTACTGATAGTACCCCAATTATTACCTACCAATCCGCCTGTCGCCCGAGTGTTAGAACTGACATTGCCACCGTTAGTAAAAGAATTATCAATATCTCCTTCGCTTAAGTAACCAACCAAACCACCCACACCGCCAGCGGAAGCCGTGCCGTAATATTGAAACTGAAAATCCATAACTGATCGGATTGCGCCGATTTCTTGTTTGGGTAATATAAAGTTACACATTGCGTGTTTGTATTTGACTTTATCTGAATAACCAAAAATGCATTGACCGTATTCTTGGTTGTTGTGGGTAATCTTGTATGCTTTAGAATTAATGGTTATTGCAGCCCAATCGTAATCTTTATCGTCGGTGTTATCAGGCGTGATATCGACGTTAAAGTAAATATTGTCTTTATCGTCATGTACTTTTATGTAAGTAAACCCTTTAGGATGACCGGAAGTCGGCATCCAGTAGGGAGAATAATTTTTTGGTTGTCCCAGTTCGTATTCTCCAACAAAACTTAGAGGGCTTCCTCCACCATATTCGTTAGCCACCATGGTCATTTGCACCTTTTGCTGGCAGCCAGTCGGTATAACCCAGGATATTTCAACTACTCTATCGTGTGCAATAATTACATTGTTATCCAGGCTTAAAATATCACTTTTAACATCTGTGTCGTAACTTAAGTACTTAGCATATAGTGGTTCAACGTCGGTATTACAAGCTTTTAAAGTTAATTGATCAATGGCCGCATACTTAGCATGTTTTTGGGTTATTCTTAGCGTTAAATTACCCTCGCTGGGGTTAAATTCAAAAGTCGCTGGCTTGTAGGTCGTAGAATAGTGGTGTTTATATTTTTCTTCAAATTGATTGTTATTGAGCTGACTGATGTAAAAACTGTCTCCAATCTCTTCAACGGTTACATTTCCGGTAGCCGAAGAACCGGTTATGTGACCTTTTAGCTCTCCTACCAAGCCCCCTGTATTAACACCGTGTGCAAAAACATCAACGGCAGATGACGAATTTTCAATTTCCCCGTCTATTTCGCCGACAAGACCGCCAGTGTACGATCCGTAGCTCGGCCACATCGCAAACGAAGTGAGAGGCCCGCCAGTAATATGTACTTTACTAACGGTAGTGTCAGTATCGGCATAACCAATTAATGCGCCGACACCTATATCTCCCACGATAGAATCGATATTCAGATTTAAATCTGTAATTTGGGCCGAAGAGGCGTACCCGAATAATCCTACACCCTCTGTGTCTATCCGGTTTATATAAAGACCCGATATGGTGTAGCCGGCCCCGTCAAACTTACCAGTAAATGGATTGTCTGAAGTACCAATAGGTTCGAAACCATAATATTCTTGGGGATCGGTGAACTCGATTGGATTCCAGTTTTTTGTTTCGGAACAATTTATTGACTGGCCGAGTACATATTCTTTATCGAGATTCTCGATAGCTGAGATGGATTGTAGCTCCAGACAGGTGTTAATTACTATCGGGTCGGCCGATCTAACTAAAGGCGATATTAAAAAAAGGGCGACAATAGTAGCAAAGACAGCATAAAAAAAGCGACGACTTTTAGACACTACTCGCCTGGCCACCTCGCCGCGATTTGTATAAACAAATTTATATTTTGATTTAAAGATGTTTAATTTCACAACCTTCTCTAGCCAAGCATAAGCCTGTTGTTATGGGCTTATTTTAACACCTAAGCGGCTCTTAATCCATAGCCATAAACTTACTTTTTATTACATATGTTAATTTGTGTTTTGCTCGCCCGTAAAGTATAATTACCCCTGTTTTATGGCGAATGTAGCTCAGTTGGTTAGAGCGTCGGTTTGTGGCACCGAAGGTCGTGGGTTCAACTCCCATCATTCGCCCCATTTAAGAGGTTAAAGCATCAAACATATAGTCATAAGCTTAAATTAATTAATTGTAATTTAAACCCGGGGTATTAAAGCTTGCGATAAGTCAAAGTAATTGCGATTATTCTAAATTCAATATCAAAAAAGTGCCGGAAGCCACAACAGAAACCCCGCTAAAGCTGGCACAATTATGTTATCGCTACCTTTGGGGGACACTATTTCGGCCAACGACAGCGCCATAGCCGAAATTAGACTATAAAGCGCTGGTGACAGATTTAATGTAACTAACGTCGGATGCGCCACTACCGTCCAATAAAAAATATTTAACAAAAAAGAGATGAGTAAAAACGTAAACGAACCGGCAATACTTTTTGTGTAACCGTTAAAAACAAATTTTTTAGCATTTTTATTTAAACTAACGCCGACTATCGCTGCAAAGCCATCGGCCAAGGCCATATGCAACACCGCAACGGCATAAACCAAATTGTCCCTGAAAACCAAAGCAAGAACTCCAATACCCACGGCGTACCAAATTTCACCATAAGTCGCTCTTTTAATGCTGTGCATGGACTTAAACAAGCCTGTTTTTTTAATAATCACCAAAGACAAGATAAAAATAACACTAAGTAAGGTAATGCTAATTCTGGATATAAAAAAGGGCCAACTGGCAGCATAAGTAGCCGCCAAGATATGCACGAACTTTCTAGCATATTCCCCTTTTAGTGTTCGTTTTTGCCAAAGGTATTCGCCAAGTAACAATATAAACGCCGTACCAGAGGCAGCAATTAACATGCCTATCATCGGTAACTACATTTTACTCCCTTAATAACTTATTGCAAAAGTGCTAAATCGTTTTCGCTTAGCATGATTACATCTCCCGAAGAGACCTCGTTTGCCAGAATTTTGTTAGATACGGCAGTTTCCACAGTTTGTTGAATTAATCTTCTCAAGGGCCTGGCCCCCAGCATTGCGTCATAGCCGTTTTTAGCCAACCAATCTACTGCTCCTTCGGACAATTCAACACTAAGTTGTTGAGAGCTCAGTTTGTCGTTTAGTTCCGATATTATAATCCCGACGATTTGCCTAAGATTTTCGAATGTCAAAGGCGAAAATATGATGGTCGAATCAAATCTGTTAAGAAATTCCGGCTTAAAAATACCGTCTTCAATTAGTTTGTTGGTCAATTCTGCAACCGAAGGATTACGATGCGCTTCACTGATATTTTGCCTGATATAATCCGCTCCGGCATTAGAGGTAGCTATGATAATTGCGTCTTTGAACGAAATGTTATGGTTGTCATTATCCCTCATTACGCCTTCGTCAAGCATTTGGAGCAAAACATTTTTAATATCGGGGTGGGCTTTTTCAATTTCGTCTAACAAAACAACTGAAAACGGATTAATCCTCATTTGGTCTAAAAATGTGGGAGTTGTTTGACCACCGCTGGCTAAGAGCCTGTGCACGCTTTCTTGGGTGATATATTCATTCATGTCTACCCTTACTATTTTGGCTTCTCCGCCAAAATATGCTCGGGCCAGGGCCTTTGACAATTCGGTTTTACCCACGCCCGTAGGGCCAAGAAACAGAAATGTACCGATTGGTTTATTGGTGTTAGAAACCCCTGCTCTACTTCTTATTAATGCCGTTACAACTTGTTTGACAGCCTCCGTTTGGCCAACAATTTTCTGTTTTATTTTTTCTTCCAAATTAAGCAGTTCCGCTCTTTCTTCATCACCTGCAATTGCCAGTTTCACACCGGTAGTCGCCTCAACGCTTTTTTGAACCAATTCTTTGGTAATCAAAGATTTTGGATTTTGACGGCCGGCACTTTCTAAAACAGCAATTGCCTTTGCCGGCATGGCTATGTCTGGCCCATACCTCTCTGATAGATGATAGACCTCTTGTAAACTTTTATAAGTGAACAGACAGTTGTAATGTTGTTCTACAAACATAGATTGATTTTCTAAAATTAACAGCGTTTCTTCTCTGGTGGTCGGTTGTACAACCTGATAATTTAAAGCTGCCACGGCCGCTGGTTTGCGTCTCTCCAAATCCTGCCAGCTCTTTGGCGTAAACGAAAAAATGGTTTTTACCCTACCACCTTGAATTATTGGCAGTACCGTGTCACTTAAATCGATTTTGTCTTTACCCGAGTCGAAAAGCTGTTCGGCGCTAGGGAAAAATAATATTATGTTTTTTGCTTTATAAGCTTCTAAAAACAAACTGGTAACAATGTAGTCTAACTTTTCTGCCGAAGCACTGCTTAGAATACTGGCCGTATCTACCAAAAATATTTGATTGTACTTAATAGATTCCGGAGCATCTCCAAACAACAGAGATTCGGCAAACCCTTGAACGCTGGTAGTCTTGCCCACGCCTACTTCCCCTACCAATGCACAGTTGGCCCGGCCTCCGCTATCGTAAATGCTAACCATTTGGTCGATGATGTCTTTGTGTAAATTCTGAGCCCGATTCAATACACTGCCGTACGCCACTTCGCTTGTCAGGTTTCTGCCAAAACGATTGAGTATGGGCGTGTACCCGGCTGCCCAATCTTTGGCTATACCACCACTGTTACGCCTCTCTTTTAAAGTGCGCATGGTCTTTTTTACATAAAGATACCATCTTAAAACAGATAGAATGTCTTGCTCGCTACAATTAGCAGATACAAGTAACTCTTTTGCATTCGACGAATTTAAAATTAGCGCTGTGCAAATGTGCGCAGAATCTACTCCGTCCTCGTCGTAATTTTGCTCCCACAAGTTTATTAATTTAGACCAAAAATCTTCCGGGGTAACATTTAATTGGCAACTTTTAACAATCTCGCTAGACCCCAGCAAACGGTTTAACATAAAACGATACCCCATTTGTTTTTCGAGTACCCGAATTAAATCTTCCAAATCGTTATCCGATTTTACAAAATTATCTAGTATTTTATAATCCAACAGTTCTTCTGGCTTTTGACTAGTGTGCGTCGGGAGGACGTTAGCCAGCTCCTGCCGCCACCATTCGGCCAACATAAAAATATAGCAGGGGGCAATAAATGCTAACCAGCTCAGCTTAACCCCCATTAAAAGCCCGAATACCCCTAGACCTATCATTAACAAGCCTAAAACACTAAGCAACGTTATAATACTCTTAGAAAGACGACCATTTAGATAAGCTTTTTTTACTCTAGGGTGATTAAAATCGATTTTTATTAGCACATTCATGCGAACAACCCCAGATACACGAACGCTAAAGGTAAAAATGGAATAATTGGCCATAAAACGACTAAAGCAACACTCAAAATTACCGAAATAACTATCAGTAAAATGCCCACCAGTATAACTGCAGAACGAATCACAAAGCCAAAACATCTAGCAAACAAGTTGTCAAAAACTACTCGTAGTTTGTCGTCTAGAGAGGTATCTTTAGGCACGTAAGAAACCAGCTGCTTCCACGGTTGAAATAGGGTTTTTAGTAAGATGGTTAAAGACATTTCTTGAGCGATAATTACGGCTCGTTTTTGTATTTTTGCAAACTCCTGCTTCCAACCTATGCCGTACCACCATTTAAGAAACAAGGTTATTGACATAAGCATATTTTAACAGTTATTTATATTTATTAGATAGTTATTGGTTGTTGCAATTACTTACCGAGTATAGCATCCAACATTTTGGCTCTAACCACAATAATTGATGGTATTAATCCCGAGAAAATTGAAACCCAAATTAATGATTCGGCTCTGGCTATATAGTCCTTAGCTCCTATAACCAACACCACGTCCGTAATGGGTATTTCAAACGGATGTGCCTGAAAATACGGCACCAGACCAAAATGAAACACAACCGTACCCAAAAGGACTCCCCCTAAGGCGTAAACCGAAGATAATATTACATAGCTTAAAACTATGATATAGGATCTAATGCCGATGGCTCTCAAAATTCCAATCTGACGCCTCTTATTTAAAATATCTACGTAAATTACTATAAAGACTGTAACGGCAGCAATAACTATACCTACAAACGATACAATAACATTGATACTTAAAAAGCTTTCGCTGACCGATTTCATTAACCCGGCAGCTTCCTGCCACGTATACACTTCACCGTCTATATCAAGAGCCTTGATTTTATCGACCAGCTCGTCTTGATTATATTTTTGATTGGTCTTAATGATTATTGTCGTAGAGGAGTCCGGATTATAATTCGGGTTGATTGTTTTATATGACTTTTCAGTAATAAAAGCTCTCAAGTCTGAATTTATGAATTTTGTGTCAAATATTCCTTTAATGACAAACGTTTTTACGCCTTTGTCTGTCATTAGCTGAACTTCTTCGCCCACTTTAGCGCCCTTAAAAGAAAAGGCGTTATTGGCTACGCCTTCGCCACCGGCTATCTGGCATCCTATAATTATTTTATTTGTATCATTGGGCTTTAGGTACGCGCCTTCCACAATTTTATCGGCGATATTGACAACTGTTTTTGAGGCCTCCGGATTAACAGCCAAAATTTGCCCGCTTACTGTAATGCCGCTGTATTTTAGCCTTCCTTGTACTTGGGTTTCTGCGCTTACCCCTTCCACTCCCTCTATTTGTTTAATTTGTTTAACAGCTTGTTTGGTGTTACCAATAAAGTCTTTACCGTTTTTCGAAGTTATATAAATGTTGCCCGACATGGTGTTAATGATTTGCTTATTAGAACCATCTATCACCCCGTTGAATAAAGAAGATATAAACAGCAGGTTCACAAAAGCAGTGGCTAAGAGCACCAAAGTCAAAGCTATTGCCCACTTTTTACCTCGGTGAATATACTGCCAGGCTAGATAAAACGGTAAACGAAGCTGGTATTTCATTTTAGCCTTCCGTCGGACACGGTAATGTGTCTTGTGGCATACGCGAGTTCTTCCGGTTCGTGTGTGACCATTACTATAGTGATGTTATCTCTTTGGTTTAGAGTTTTGAAAA
>JAGOOV010000019.1 GCA_017992295.1 Candidatus Saccharimonadota bacterium | reverse complement strand
TTGCATATAAAGATATCAACCACTACCTGAACGACTACAAAGAACAACAACGACCCCAAGCTTTTATTAAAATCTGAAGCAGTTTGTAGCAGTTGCGCAGTTGGCACTTGTTTGGTACGATAACGCCTGCAAAGTTACGGGCTCGTAGTGTAGTGGCCTAACACGCCTCCCTGTCACGGAGGAGATCGCCGGTTCAAATCCGGTCGGGCCCGCCAAAAGATAAAAACCGCCGCTTACAGGCGGTTTATATCTTTTAAGAATCTTACATTCGTTATATAGGAATTGTTTTTGAGTACTATAACTTATTTGAGAAGACTGAAGCGATTTTGATATCATTTAACAAGCGCCACCTTAGCTCAGATGGCTAGAGCATCACTTTCGTAAAGTGGGGGTCCGGGGTTCGAATCCCCGAGGTGGCTCCATGCGGGATTAGTATAATGATAGTACGCTTGCTTCCCAAGCAAGAGGCACGAGTTTGATTCTCGTATTCCGCACCAAGGATGATTTTTCCAAACCGATCGTATTAACTGGATAAATGTCGAAATTAACCAAGAGCAGTTTTTAATGAATATCCTTTTCTGTAATAAATAGACGACAATCGACCTTAAAGAACAAAAAAAGACTATCTTGCTTAGTGAAGTATTATGAAACTGTGCCTGGTTAAAGCTTAAAATACAAAAATAAATTGGATTTAGGGGTATAATTACAGGGAAACGATATGTTCACAAAAAAATATTTTCAAGATAGACCACTGCTGTTTTTGAATTTGGTTGTGGTGTTTGGTGCGTTAATTAACGTTGTTACTACGGCTCTGCGCATAAACACCAGTCAATCGATTGCGATAATTAGGTATCAGGTTAATTTGGGCTTGGCCGGCTTCCAAAGAGCCAGTAACTACCACTTGTATACTTTTACAATAGCCGCTGTTTTAATAGCCGTGATGGGTATACTATTAAGTGCCAGACTCTTTAATATTAAGCGTTCGCTGAGTGTATTGGTTTTAGCCTTAACTATTATTGCCTTAGTTTTTAATTTAATTGTGAGCTGGGCGGTTCTTAACTTGCAATAATGAGAAATATCGAAATACCTCTACAAAAAGATAAAGATAAAGTATATCGCTTGTTCGAGGCTTTACCTGGCATTCTAAGTTGGTCAATTTTATTTACACCGGCAATCCTTAGTTTAATAAATCCAACGTGGGCTGCTTATTTTGTTATCGGCTTTCTGTTGCTTTGGTTTATTAAAATTTTAGGTTTGAACATTAGAATGTTGCAGGGTTACAGAAGGCTCCATCAAAATATGGCCTATGACTGGCTTAAAATGCTCAAAGAACTAGATTGTCCTGAAAAAACCTTTGAAAGATACCAACAGGGGGTTTGGCCGAAATGGCATCAAAAGAATTTGATTAAAAATTATGCTCACGAAAATCGATTACGCTTAGATGATATTTATCACGTTTTAATTGTTGCTCATTCAATAGAAGGCAAAGAAGTATTAGAACCAACTATTAAGAGCCTGTTGCGTTGCCAGTACGATATGAAAAAGGTGATACTGATTATGGCTTACGAAGAAAGATGTGAACCTCTCTCTAAAGAAGTTGCTACAGACTTAACCGACAAGTACAAAAATCATTTTTACCATATGGAAGCGGTTTGTCACCCAAGTAACATACCTAATGAAGTTGTCGGTAAGGGTGGAAACATTACTTATGCCGGACGCTGGGCCAAAAAGTACTTAGAAGATCAGCAGATTCCTTATGAGAATGTAATAGTTACTACTTTAGATTCCGATAACAGACCGCACCCGATGTATTTTGCTTCTGTTACCTATGCATATTTGGTATGCCCGGATCGCTTACATACCTCTTTTCAGCCTATAACAGTCTATACAAATAATATTTGGGACGTGCCTGCACCTATGAGAGTAATGGCAGCCGGAAACTCCTTTTGGAATATCGTTTTATCTCTTCGCCCTCATATGTTGCGGAATTTTTCGTCGCACTCCCAAAGCATGCAGGCTTTAATTGATACCGACTTTTGGAGCGTTAGAACTATAGTCGAAGATGGGCACCAATTTTGGCGAACTTATTTGAGATATAACGGTAAGCACGATGTGCATCCTATTATGGTCCCGGTCTATCTAGATGCCGTTTTTGCGGGAACATACAAAAAGACAATTATTGCCCAATTCAAGCAGATTCGTCGTTGGGCTTGGGGTGCCAGCGACGTGGCCTTTTTATTACAACGGGGGTGGCGGGATAAAAATAATATTCCAAAATTCGATTTACTAACCAAAACCTGTCGTTTAATTGAGAGCCATGTTTCGTGGGCAACGGCACCACTTTTACTGTTGCTCGGAGCTTTTGTGCCTCTTTATACGGCTCCCCAGGCTAGAACCAACCTTGTGGCCAATCAGTTACCTGTTATTGCCAGTCGTATACAAACCGTGGCAATGATTGGTCTATTTGTAAGCATTTATTTAAGCATCAGACTGCTTCCACCCAAACCACCAAGATATAAGGCAAGACATCGGTTTTATATGATTATCCAATGGGTCTATTTACCGTTTACGACGATAATATTTAACAGTTTTGCGGCAATTAACTCTCAAACAAGGCTGATATTCGGCCGTTATGTAGGTAAGTTCGAAATTACCGAAAAAAAGGTAAAACAATAGTTAAAAAAGTGCTTTTCTTACGTCTTTCGGCAATTGCATATTGCTCTTATACGACAAATATTTTACGGCAGCTGCCGCATTAAAGCGTTTTAATACCGAAGCTACGTATCTGTCTAAATCCAGGCTGGTCACGACGGGGCCGTTTAGGTCGCGGTAAACCAGTCGTAAAACGGATTGAACAAGCATATTGGCATTTTTAGCCGGTTGACTGATGTGATCTATGGATTTTTTAATGGAGGTAAACAGCTTATATTCGTAAAAAGGCTCTAGTTTACCACTTCTTTTTTTAACCATTACAGCTTGAAGCATATCGATAGATTCATAAGTGGTGAAGATCGAATTACAGTTGGTACAACGATGTCGTCTCCAGGTTTTGTGAAGCTCCTTGTTATAGCGACTGTTCGTAATTTTAGTCTTAGAACCACAATATAAACATACCATGTCAATATATTGCCATTTAACTATAAAAAAAACAAGTGGAAAAAAAGACGTGTCTTTGTGGAAACACGTCTTTTTTTATAATATTCTGAACTGATCGTAAGCCCGTAATTTAGCTAGTCGTACGCTTGGTACGTCTGATGCGGTTAACGAACTCCTTTGATGAGCGCAGTTCTTCGTAAAACAGCACGAAACTGTCTAACGGTGAATTGTTACTCAAGTAAAACGCCTCGTTTAACTTATATATAATAACACAAAAGTATCTAATATGTCAATAGTGTTTATGTTTACTTTACTATTTATTGTATAAAACAGGGGGTATACTATCTTTTGTATGTCACAAAAAATTAAATACTCGGTAGTTATTCCGGCCTACAGCGAAGCGACAATTATAGAAAGTAGCTTAAAAGGGGTGGCTCAGTGCTTGGAATCGGATAAAATCCGCAATAAACTAACAGAGGTTATAGTTGTTGCGGCAGATAGCCCGGATAATACGGCCGAGCTGGTGCTTTATCAACGAAAATTATTTAAGAACCTTAGATTAATAAAGCCCGGGTCAAAAGTGGGAAAGGGTAGAGATGTTAGGGCCGGCGTTTTAGCCGCCAAGGGAAATTATATTTTGTTTTTAGATGCCGATATGGCCACTCCGCCACATCACATAAAGGAAGCGTTTGATAAGATTGAACAGACGGGTGCTGATCTGCTCATAGCCGATAGGCCACTCAATAAGATCCACAATACTTTGTCTAGAAAGGTAGTATCTGTTTTATCTAATTGGATAATTCGCATACTTGCTACTCCGGGGATTAAAGATACTCAATGTGGTTTTAAGGTATTTAAACGAGAAGTTGCCTATAAGCTGTTTACTCCGTTAGAAACGCTGGCTTGGGGTTTTGATGTTGAGATTTTGGTGCGTGCGAGGGTCCATGGTTACTCAATAGAATTCTTAAAAATAAATGACTGGCATGATCCTAAAGAAGATCGCCAAGGATTGGTTGGCGAATCGCAGCTCCATGCTTATATATCTACCATGGTCGAATTGATAAAAATTGCATATAAAAGACTGACAAGATACTATAAGTAAGCTTTTGCAACAATTTGCCGTTTATTTTTCTACCAGGTTGTGTATCGGAGTATATTGCCGGTAGCTAACGCCGGCTAGTTTGAGCATCTTGCGAGAGGCTTTAGCTTCTTTAGAATTATGATATTTATCCGATTCGTAAATAATCTCTTTTATACCTTTTTGGATGATTACCTTGGTGCATTCATTACAAGGGAATAAGCTGCAGTACATTTTCGCCCCTTCGGTACTTCGAGGAGCGTTTAAGACCGCGTTAGCTTCGGCATGAACTACGTAAGGATACTTGGTTTTGGCAAAGCTACCTTGGCGCTCCCATGGCAGCAAATCGTCGTCACAACCTCTAGGGAAGCCGTTGTAGCCAAAGCTAATAATTATATTATTATCGCCGACGATACAGGCTCCTGTTTGGGTGTTAGGATCTTTTGATCTTTGGGCGATAATACGACACATCTGCATAAAAGTTTCGTCCCAACTATAGTAGTTACTGCGCTTCATGAAGTTTAAATATCTCAAAATGGTGGGCCCTAGAGGATTCGAACCTCTGACCTCTTCCACGTCAAGGAAGCGCTCTAGCCAACTGAGCTAAGAGCCCAAAACTCAAGAATACTAATAATATAACAGGCTAAAGACGAAATTAACAAGTTTCCACAATGTGGATAAAATTATACTAGCCATTATTGGCTAGTTTGTGTATACTAGCGATTACAGGTGCAGTTTTGTCAGGTGTGTTGAGCAAACACTCGGAGGGTGAGTGCTTGTCCTAAAGGGGTAAAACCCTGGCTGCGAGATAAGACAAGCCCGAGTGGTAGTATAACATCCTGATATAAACAGGAGCCCTATATAAAAACGCGCAAGTAACCTAAGACGACAATGTCGTAAATTAATGTTAACTGCGCGTTTTTAATATTTTTACGGTATCTGTACAATATATGTGAGGAGAACAAAGGCAATGAAATCGTCGGATAGAATACAGACTATGAGACACAGCCTAGCTCATATAATGGCTGCTGCCGTACACAAATTATGGCCACAGGCAAAATTTGGTGTAGGACCGGTGATAGATAATGGTTTTTATTACGATATTGAAATAGAAAAAACCACTTTGTCGGAAGAAGACTTTAGTAAGATAGAAAAAACAATGAAATCGATAATTGCATCGGCTTTGCCGTTCGAAAAGACGGAGATGGGCGTAGATGCTGCTATTGATTGGGCAAAAGACAGCCACCAACCTTACAAGAAAGAGCTGCTGGAAGATTTAAAAAACAGAGGTACTACCGGGTTGAAAGAAATAGATTATCAATCGGTATCTCAGGGTGTAAAAAAAGTTACGCTATACAAGACGGGAGACTTTGTTGACTTATGCCGAGGGCCCCACGTAACAAGCACCAAGGATGTTGGCGTTTTTAAGATAGTCAGTGTAGCGGGAGCCTACTGGCGAGGAAAGGAAACCAATCCTCAAATGCAACGACTCTACGCTGTAGCTTTTGAAACCCAATCGGAGCTTGACGAATATCTAGAAAAGGTAGAAGAGGCTAAAAAACGCGATCACCGTAAATTGGGCAGGCAACTTGGCTTGTACCATATAGACAACCAGGTCGGTAACGGGTTGATTTTGTGGCACCCCAAGGGCGCATTGATATGGCGTAAGATTGAAGATTACTGGTATAAGGAGCATTTAAGAAACGGATATGATTTAGTAAGGAGCCCACACATCGGTAGCAGGCTGTTATGGGAAAAGTCAGGGCACTGGGGCTTTTACAGTGGCAGTATGTATCCACCCTTGGAGGCTGGCCAGAGTCTGGAGGACGTTAAGAATTCTAAATCTGTAGCTAAATCGGAACAATATTTGCTGAAACCGATGAACTGCCCTTTTCATATCCAGATATATAAAAACAAGCTGTACTCGTATAAAGAATTGCCCTTGAGATGGGCAGAAATGGGTACGGTGTATCGTTTCGAGAAAACAGGTGAACTTTCCGGACTAACAAGGGTCAGGGGGTTCACCCAAGATGATGCCCATATTATATGTCGGGAAGATCAAGTTGAACATGAGTTAAAGCAGGTAATCGATTTTATACTAGATATTTATAAAGCTTTTGGGTTTGACAAGCAGGCAGTACAAGTATATCTGTCTTTGAGGGATCCAAATGATAAAGCAAAATATGCCGGAGATGATAAAGGGTGGGAGTTCACGGAAAAGGTGCTACGCCAGGTGTCCGAAGAGAAGGAGTTGGATTATATCACGGAGGTTGGTGAGGCCGCTTTCTATGGTCCGAAACTGGATTTTAAATTGAAGGACGTAATAGGCCGGGAGTGGCAGTGTTCGACCTTACAGTTTGATTTTAATCTGCCCAATCGTTTTGATATGACTTATGTTAACGCCTCAAGCCAAGAAAAAAGACCGTATGTGCTACATAGGGCTTTGTTCGGATCAATGGAGAGATTTATAGGACTTTTGATAGAACATTATAATGGAGCTTTTCCGCTATGGTTGTCGCCGGAACAATTGAGAGTAATTACCGTCAATCAAACTGAAAAAATAGTAAATTATGCAAAAGAGGTTGTAAAAAACGCTGTAGATTTAGACATTAGGGCGGTGTTAGATGACTCTAATGAGTCTGTCGGTAAAAAAGTGAGGATGTCTGAGTCTCAAAAAATACCTTACACAATCGTAATTGGCGACAAAGAAGTTGAAACTGGTAAAACCACCCCTAGAATTCGAACAGACCTGCTTGTTCAGCCGGCAAAATCAATTAGGTTGGATAATTTCATCAGGACTCTATCTAACGAGTCCAAGGCTCGAGTGAGTAGAACCACCATCTAGCTATCATGAACAGAAAGTTTAGAGATGATGTTTATAACCTGGTATGTGCTATTCCCAAGGGTAGAGTTATGACCTATGGCCAGATTGCGGCCTTGTGTGGACACCCTAATGCAGCCAGAGTGGTCGGTCAAATTGCCCATTTCGGACCGGAATACATTCCATGGCATAGGGTAGTTAACTGCAAAGGAGGGATGGCTAGAGGCTTTTCGTGGGGCGGGAAAACCGGGCAAGGCAGATTACTGAGCGAAGAGGGGGTAAAAATAATAGACGATTACTTGATTTTAGCGAATTATCTATGGTGGCCCGAAAAATAAAATTGTTAGTTATTGTTGGACCAACGGCTAGTGGAAAAACGACTTTAGCTATACAGGTTGCCAAAATTTTTAATGGTGAGGTAGTTTCTGCAGACTCGCGAGCTGTATATAAATATATGAATATCGGAACTGCGAAACCGGATATTGAAGAGCAAGACGGAATAATACACTGGGGAATAGATTTGGTCGGCCCGAATGAGACGTTTACCGCATCTGACTATAAAAAATATGCTTGTCAAAAAATACGCGAGATTGCTTCTAAAAATAGATTGCCTATCTTAGTTGGGGGTAGTGGATTATATATCGACAGCATAATTTATGACTATTCGTTTGCGCCACCAAATAAGACAGTTAGGTCAAAAATGCAGTCACAATCAATTGGGCAGTTAAACGAAATCATTAAGAAAAGACAACTCGAACTGCCAAATAACTACAAAAACAAGCGTTATTTAATTAGGACTATAGAGGTCGGAAACAGGCGAGTATCTAAAAACGAGCGACTGCTACCCGGTACTGTCATGGTTGGGCTGTGGCCTGATAAAGAGGCCTTAAAAGGGCGTATTAACAAGCGACTAAAAGATATGGTAAGTAAAGGGTTGCTACCAGAGATAAAAAAATGTAGCGAATTATACGGATGGGATTCTATTGCTATGAACGGAGGGGTATATAAATCTTTTAGAGGGTATATCAAGGGTGGTGAAACGCTCGAAAGTGCTATAAACAGTAGTATAAAGAGTGATACGGCCTTGGCGAAAAAACAACTCACTTGGTTTAAGCGTAACAAAAATATCATTTGGTTCGAATCCGTAGAACTAGCAATGAACTGGCTAGTAACGGAGCATAAGGGTACAATATAACAATGCGAATTTTAGCAATTTGGGTTGGTAAGTTAGTATATTTGGCGTTAAAAATTAGCAAGCATCAGGGGGCAGCTCTACCAGGTTATATAGCAGAAGTAATTTGCCATAGTATATTGGAAAAGAGTCTTCAGCAACTACCGCATGGCGTAGTGATAGTAACTGGCACCAATGGTAAAACTACTTCTGTAAAAATGCTTAGTCACGTTTTAAGCAAAAAGTATAGAGTTATCAATAATCCGACCGGAAGTAACTTTACTAGAGGTATAGCATCGTCGATAGTTTGGTATAGTAGTTGGACGGGTAAGCTTAAGTACGATATTGGTGTTTTTGAGCTAGACGAAGCTTACGCTGCTAAGTTCGTAGACAGATATAGCCCACGGGCGGTTTTGGTACTGAACGTGATGAGAGATCAAATGGATCGTTTCGGAGAAATAGATTATGTGGCCAAATTGATTGGCAAGGTGGTAGCAAAAACAACCGAAGTGGCAGTATTAAATCGAGATGATAAAAGGGTAGCAGAAATGTCTAAAGACGCTTCCTGTGAAGTATTGTGGTTTGGAGTGGATAAGGGGCTTGTTGATATTTTTGTAAACGACGACGAAATGTACTACATTGGCCGCCAAACTACGGCTAAAGCTGCAGTTAAAGCCCATAGCGAGCTAATAAAATATGATAATTTCGGGAACATCGAAATAAAGTTACACAAAAAAATTATTAAGTTAAACATAAAGGACATTACCAGCTACAATGCTTTGAACGTTACAGCTGTAGTCTTGTTGGCTAAAAGGCTCGGTATAGATAGCAAAGAAATTGTTTCCAGCACTTCCGAGATTAAGCCTGCTTTTGGTAGAGGGGAGTGCATTAAATATGATAAAAGCAATATCATATTACAGCTCGTAAAAAACCCTGGCGGTTTTAGGCAGGCGTTAATCACAGGAAAAAATATTAGCAATAGCGCTACCATGATTGCCATTAACGATGATTACGCAGATGGCAGAGACGTGTCCTGGCTTTGGGACGTAGATTTTGTGAATTATTTGAGTGATAAAAGTAAAAAAATTATTGTAAGTGGAGATAGAGCTGCCGATATGGCTTTAAGGCTGAAATATGACGAAATTAGGACGTATTTGGTTGAACCGGATTTAAAAAAAGGGCTGCAAGCTCTGGCGGGAGTTACAAAAGTGAATCATACAGCAATCATTTATACTACCTATACTGCAATGTTGCATCTAAGGGCAATGTTATATAAAGACTTAAGGCGTTAGGCATTAAAAGAAATGAAAAAAATTAATATAGTACATCTTTATCCGGAAGAGATGAATATGTATGGAGATAGCGGTAATGTATTAGTGTTGGCCCAAAGGCTAAAGTGGCGAAATATTGGCTACCAAATTACGAGAGTGGGAGTAGGAGAGACTATCCCAATAGAAACACATATTGTAGTAGCTGGGGGTGGTCAAGATGCAAACCAGCAGACAGTAGCAAGCGATTTGCAGAGAAAAGCTGTGGCAATAAAGAAATTGGCGGATAACGAAATTCCGATGTTGATGATTTGTGGGATGTATCAGCTTTTTGGTCACTATTTTAAAAATGCTAATAAAAGAATAAAAGGCATAGGACTATTTGATATGCATACAATTGCTGAATCAAACAGACTAATTGGTAACATATCAATAAAAACGAAATGGGGAGAGATAGTAGGTTACGAAAATCATAGTGGACGTACTTATTTGGACTCACTTGATACTAAATTTGGGGCCGCCTCGCTAGGTATGGGCAACAACGGAAAAGATAAAACGGAAGGTGCGATATATAAAAATGTATTCGGGAGTTATCTGCATGGTCCACTATTGGCTAAAGCTCCTGAGTTTGCAGACTATTTGTTAAGCCTAGCGCTACTTCGGGCTGGTTCACCAATAAGACTAGATGATGTTGACGATAAGCTTGAGTATTATGCAGCCTCCGTTGCAAAAAAGAGACGTCGCTAGATAAGCAAAAATATCGTCAAATCGATTATATGTTGGTACAATGAGTACATGATCGAACAATTGTTTGGCTCAAAAACTCGAGTAAAGTTATTACAACTTTTTTATCGAAACCCTAACAGGTCTTTCTACGTGCGAGAAATTACCAGGAAAATAGAAGAACAAATAAACTCTGTAAGAAGAGAACTGGCTAATCTGTTAAGTGTTGGTATTATTAGTTCAGATACCAACAATAATCGTTTATATTACGAAGTAAATCAAAAATTTGAACACTATGACGCTCTGCGCAGCATTTTTGCGGATAAAAAGTACACTCAACCTAAAAAAGATGATAAGAAAAGTAACGAGGATATCAAATCTAAAGAAGCGAAAGAGCAACGAGTTCTACCTACTCCAACGGAAGAAGCTAAAGATCAGTTTATTGAAGCCTTAACCAAGAGTGGCAATATAGATATTGCTCTTTACACTGGACAATTCACTAGAGATGAACTAAGCGGTGTAGATATTTTAGTGGTAGGAGATGTAAATGGAGCAACCCTAGAGAGCCTAATATCTGATTTTGAGCAAACAGAAAAAAAGCGAATCAGATATTGTGTTCTGTCCCCAGAAGAGTACAGGTATCGCAAACAAATCAATGACCGATTTGTTACAGATATTGCTCTTTCAAAGAAGATAGTTTTTATAAATAAAGATAATTTACTATAAAACAAGGAAGGTTTATTAGGGTATGGAAATAAAATATTATGGTGCTAATTGCCTACGTCTAGCAGATAAAAAAGTGTCAATTACGATTAATGATGAATTCAAAAAGCATGGACTAAAAGGAGTTACAAAATCTAACGATATCTGTATCTTCACTGATACTGGTAATAAAGAGTATGCCGGCAGGTTTATTATAAATGGTCCTGGTGAGTATGAAATTTCGGGCGTGTCCGTAAAAGGGATTGCCGCAAAAAGTATGATTAATAAAGACGATACGTCGGTAGTTATTTATAGGATTGAGTATAACGGCTCAATTTTGGGAGTTATAGGCAATATTTATCCCGAACTGAACGATGATCAGTTAGAGTCTTTAGGCATAGTGGATGTATTGTCCATACCAGTGGGCGGTAATGGTTACACTGTCGACGCTCATGGAGCTGTGCAACTTATAAAGTTAATTGAACCAAAAATAGTAATACCAACGCACTATCAAGAATCGGGCGTTAAGTATGAGGTGCCGCAAGCTGAACTAGACGTTTTTCTGAAAGAGCTTGGAGTGACAGAACACACAACTCAAGATAGCTTAAAACTGAAAGATATAGACTTAACAGGAAGTGCTCGTCTAGTTGTGTTAAAGAGAGCTATTTCTTGAAAATAATAAAGCTTTAAATAATACCTTTCTTTTTGAGTGTGCGTATCGCTTGGGTACTAATTTTTAATTTAACCTTTTTGCCGTTTATTGTGATTGACTTGGTCTGTAGATTAGGTTTCCAGGTTTTGCCAGTTCGTCGTTGCGAGAAACTAACATTTTTCCCAAACTGCTTACTTTTACCGGTTATATCGCATTTTTGCATGGTTTACTTACTCACTATGTAGAATCAGTTGTTGATTCTATCTATTAACACTCATATTGTCAAGATAAGTTTTGATATACTTATTTCAATGACTGACTTCGGCAATCCCATTATTACAATTACTATGGCTCTGCTAGCAATTGCTATTGCTATAACGGTACATGAATTTTGTCATGGTTTAGTAAGCAATTTATTAGGCGATAGTACAGCTGAGCAATCTGGTCGGTTAAGTTTAAACCCTCTAGCACATATAGATCCTCTAACGACAGTGGCTTTGCCGATTATTTTAATATTAATGAAGCTACCGCCGTTTGGAGCTGCAAAACCGGTGCCGATTAACGTCAATAAGTTAAAATATCAAGAATTCGGTATGGCTATGGTAAGTGTAGCTGGGCCGTCGAGTAATTTGTTGTTGGCGCTGTTTGGAGGACTAGTTTTGAGAATATTTGGCACTCTTAACTCCAGCTTATGGGTCAATTGGTGGGTTTTGTTCGTTTCGATAAATATCGCATTCTTTATATTTAA
>JAGOOV010000018.1 GCA_017992295.1 Candidatus Saccharimonadota bacterium | reverse complement strand
CTGTAAATTTAAACTTTGGATACAGCACCTCGAGTGGCATATTGGCAAATATCGTATTCACTTTCGCCTTTAATCAAACACCCCATGTGGTTATCTCCCCTGTTGGACCAGGTTGTGCCGGACTTAACTACTACGTTACTCGCACTACTACCGGCTTTTCTATAGGTAGTACGAATGCCGGACCGGCGGGCCAGAGCTGTTCGTTTGACTACGTAGCCATCGACTAAACAACTTTTGTAAATCTATGTGTTTACGAATTTAACTATTTTAGGTTTTGATTTTTTTGAATTTTATTAAACGTCCAAAAAAACCACTACGTCATCAGATCTAACCTGCATAATACCTCGAGTAATGGTTACTTTTTCGTCTTTATGGTCTGTAGAACGAATAATCAAATCGCAAGGGTTAAGCAGAGTTAGGAAGTTATGATGCTTGGCCAGTATGTCAAAAGGACCGGTGTCGTTAATTGCTGAAACGCTGGTGACATCGCCCTCATAATACGTTTTAAAGGGTGAATATACTTTTAAGTGAAATTTATCCTTAGACAAGGGTATTCTGGAGTTCACTTCGGTCGACTGACTAGGTGGTTGCTTATTGTCTGATTGACTCTTTTCAGCCATAGTGCTTCTTTTTAATAATATTATACGAAGTATTTAAAGGCTGTTTATTTAAATCAAACAGCTCGCTAAACAATTATTTCCTCAATACCTTTTAGTGTTTCATCTCTGGTAAAGTATTCGCCTGGCAATCCGCTTAGTTTTTCGGTAACAAAAAAGTACTGGGTAAAGTACTGTATTAGTTTTTTGGCCTTAGCGTATTCGGCGCGATCAGCCGGACTTAATTCGTTTTCGCCGATAATGGCAATAATCCCTTTTAGCTGTTCGTACTTTTGCATAATCGCTTGGACCCTAACACTCAAAACATAATGTCTCTCGCCCACCACATCGGGAGATAAAAGGCTGGACGAGGTTAAATTTAAATCGACGGCCGGGCGAATGCCCTGTTCGGCCACTTTACGACTTAAAACGATAATCGAATCCAGTTCATGCTGAATTGTTTGGACTGCCGGATCCGAAAGATCATCGGCCGGTACGTAAATTGTTTGTACACTGGTGATTGATCCGTTTTCGTTAGAGCTTAAACGATCTTGCAATATCTTAACATCAGAAAAAATCGTGGGCTGATAACCGCCTTCGTTAGGGATTTGATCCATTATGGTAGATAGTTCATTTTTAGCTTGCACAAAACGATACATATTGTCGGCAAAGAACAAAATGTCTTTTTTCTCTTCGTCTCTAAAAAATTCGGCGGCTGCGGTGGCTGTAATTCCTATCAGACTTCGTTGGGCCGGGTTTTCGTTCATTTGCCCAAAATACATACAGGTGTTTTTTAATAAATCGTACTCTTGCAATGTTTCGTAAAGCTCGTGCCCCTCACGAACACGTTCGCCAATTCCGGCAAAAAACGATAAGCCTGAGCCTGATCTGGCTATATTATGGATTAATTCCATGGTTAACACCGTTTTGCCAACGCCCGCACCTCCTATAACGCCAATTTTTCTGCCTTTTACAAACGGAGTAAAAAAGTCTATCACTTTTATACCGGTCTCTAATATCTCTGGTTTTGAGGCTAAGAAGCCGCTACCTCGCCCGGGTATTTTTAAGATATTTTTACGCAAGTGATTATCTGGAAAAGAGTCTTTCCCATCTAGCGGATTCCCGAGAGCGTCAAAAATTCGGCCAATTATATCGTCACCAACAGGTATTTCTATACCCTTACCCGTTGGCTCAACCTCCATTGCCTTCTGAATACTTTTACTGGACTGCAAATTAAGGCAAGCCGCCGTAGTATCGTTGATAATATGCTCGACTAGCAAAGGGCTTTTGCTTTCGTTTTGGACGCGTATTACTTCACCGATAGCTGGCATAGAATCGGCAAATTCTACTTGTATGACTAAGTCTTTAACCGAAACCACCGTTCCCTTGCTCATGCGTGTACCGCCTTTCTTAGTCCATTGATAATCTCTTTCAGCCGTTCGTCTTTGATAGCTCTTTTAGCCCTGGAATAACTTAATTTAAGCTCATCGACGGTATCGTTGGCCCGACGATGGGCAGCACTCATAGCTTGAAATCGGCTTGCATACTGGGCTAACTTCGATTCCAAAATTACTTGACTTAGGGCAATATTCATCATTGAGCGTTCTAGATGATCAACCACGGCAAAGCTGCTTGGTTCAAAAATGTAAGTCGCTTCGTTAATTATTTCGTCACCTTTTTTTACTTCTTTACCCTGCTCTTCAACAGCTTTACTTAACGATATTTTTTTAACGTCTTGTACCATCAACGATACATAGGTCTGATAAAAAACCATGGTTGAGCGGTAATTCTGCACTTCTTTAATAATCGGGGTAACGTTTATATTTTGATCTTTAACCGGTAGTTTAAAATATTTCTGGAAACTAACACCCTGCTGTGCCAATTGGACAGCCCCGTGATGGCCAATTACTATTATGTCGTTTTTAGATTTGTCATAACTTTGTAACATCCAACGAATTAATTTTTGGTCGATATCTCCACTAAAACCACCCTCGGCAGTAATTACTATAAACAGTTCTTTATCTATAATCCCTTCTTGGTCAACGTGACGACCAAAACTAAATATATTGTTAACGTTTATCTGACTATACATTTGCCACAAACGATCAAAAAAATTCTGACTCTGTAAAACTTGGTTTTTCACCTGAGCAATTTTCATGCTGGCAATTCCCTCAAAAATACTTGTCAGTTCACTCAATGATTGCATACCTTCTTTTTCTTTTAGTATTTCTTGAGGACGTTTCATTTTTTGATCTCCATAAGACTTTTGGCTTTAAGCTCCTTAAGAACACTGTCGTAATTAGAATCATCTTCTTTGACTTTGACAGCGTATTCCCCGGCTAAGGCTCGCAGTGTTTGCATATCCAACATTTCGCCTTCGCCCAAATCTAATACAATTTGGAACATCATCTGTTGGGCCATTCGACTAAAGGTTTCGGTCGGTTTTTGCATTATTAATTCGTAAATGCGCTTTCCGGCTGCCAAATCGGCTTTAGCTTCGAGTGCCAATTCAGATCCAAAACGAGAAAACTCCACTGCTTGTCGATAAGATGCTAATGTCTTCATAACCCTGGCTACTATTTCTTTTTGTCGTTTATTGTGACCTACACCTCCAACACGAGTAACACTCAAACCGATATTTAAAGCTGGACGAATTCCTTCACGAAATATATCCATATCCATAATCCACTGGCCGTCTGTAATTGACATAATATTGGTTGGCAAGTAGGCCGTTATATCACCTCCAGAGGCCAAAACCATTGGAATAGAGGTTAACGTTTTAGAGTTTTCAGCTAAGCGTCCAGCTCTTTCAAGGAGGCTGGAATGGGCATAAAACATGTCGCCTGGATACGAGTCCCTACCAGGGCTCACTCCGGCCAAAAGTGATATTTCGCGATGTGCCATAGCGTGGCTGGTTAAATCGTCATATATTACAATGGTATCTTGATTTAGACTTTGCCAAAAATACTCGGCCATTGCGCATCCCACGTAAGGCGCCAAGTAACTCATAACCAGCGATTCAAACAGGGTCGAAACAACGACAACGGTGTTTTGTAGGGCCTTTGTCTCTGTTAGACGGTTTAATAGCATATCCACATCGGCCCGACGCTTGGCAATTAAAACATAAATCACAATCATCTCGGTATTTTTTTGATGAATAGCCATTTGGGTCATCAAGGTGCTTTTACCTGACTTGCTGTCGCCTAAAATAGCCATTCTTTGTCCTTTTACTATTGGGAACAGACTGTCTATTACCGTTACCCCGGTTTCCAATGGATCACTTAGTTGTTTTCGTGTATAAAGCGGGGGAGCCGGATTAAACACCGGCCAAGTAGCATCGGCGGCTATTGGGCCTTTACCATCCAGCGGATCGCCCGTTACCGACACTACTCGTCCCGCAAAGTCTTTTCCGACCTTGGTCACCAGTTCGTTGTGTTGCTCGACAACGGTCATGCCGATATCCAAGGTTGTATCTCCTAAATGCAGTACTTCAACATGATCTTCGAATATATAACGTACTATTCCTTTGGAGCCGTTTTCAAACAGTACCAAGGCGTGCTGATTTATAGGATGCAAGCCTTTAACATTTACCAAAAATTTATTAACACTCGTTACTTCGCCTATAGGCCGACCGGATTTAACTAAGAACTCAAAATGGTTAGTACTCATCTTCAATCGGCCCCTAGAGCTTCTTTTAATTTCGCCCTATTGCTATATAGATGTTGACGAAGGCTAAAGTCGAAGCGTTTATTTGGAGTTCTTACAACAACTCCGGCTGCAATTGTTGGTTGTAAACCTACTTGAATAATTATTTGTGGGTTAACGTTTTTGCGAAACCAAATTATTAATTTTTGCAACACTTCTTGAGAGGGGTCAGCCGGAAAACTAATATGAATGCTTAGAGCCTTTTTTTTCAACAACTCTAGGTCGTTAAGTAGTTGTTTGCAAACATTTTGGTCTCTTAAATCTAGCTTATTTTCTTGCGCCAGAGCCCTCAATGAAGAGGTGATTGCCGGATAATTTATTGGGTCGTCGCCCCTAATAGCACTTTGCTCAACGGTATCTAAGAAAGATCTTAACTCTCGGTAAACGTAAGTAATATCCTGCTTACTATTGATAATTACCGGTAATTTTAATTCCATATCAGTATCACCCTTATTTGGTTTTTACTTCTACACTAAGCCGAAGAGTTCTTTTACTAATGTTCGGATAAATTCTGCCGATAGTTTTAAGTTCCACTCCTGATATCCTCAATAATTGCGTCTTTATTTTCTTCCAGGTATTGAAATATATAGTCCAGCTGGGCTGTCAAATCAATCTCCGTACCAATAGCTGCCAAGATATAATGATTGATGATATCGGCCATATTTTGCTCAAAACGATCGACTATGCGTTGTTTTTCAGCGGCTGCTTGTTCTGTCATTTGCTTTTCTAGCACCACCCTCTGCTGCTCAATGACCGCCTGAGTTTTTTGGATGGTATCCATTGCCAAATTCTTAGCATCTGACAAAGACTCCTCATATTTAGCAAATTCGTCTTCAAGCACTTTTTTTATCTCGTTTTTCATGTAGTCGTTAAGTTGACTGGTAGTTAACCGCAAGTCTTGTTGTAAAAACATGGCGTTTTCGCCAATAATTTTTTCAAAGTGCAAACGGCCACGGTTTTTTAACTCTTCCCGAAATTCATCGTCAAAAACCCTCTCTACGTCTTTTTCGACTACATCACTTAGTAAAAATTCCTTTTTCACAGCTCGTAATTTGCGAGCCGGTCTAAACAATAACCACACTGACAAACCCAAAGCCAACAGAGTTATACCGATGATGACTGCCAGTTGCCAAATTGTCATTTTTTATATACCCACCTCATATTTTTTTGTTAAAGCTTCAGTAGTAAGTATACGCCAAACACACCACTTAAGAAAACCATTAATCCTATTAACACCACTTGAAACATACCTCTAATAATCGATTTTTTACTCAGGGGGTTACGGCCAATCGACACCAAGCTACTACGAACGGCACTGTATATCAAACTACCGGAGATAGCCGTGGCTATGGCCAGTAGCAACAAACTCATATAGACCCTCAGTGGAGCTACCGGTTTACCTGCAATAAGTTCGCTTGCACGCTGCAATACTTTAGGTAAAGTGTCGTCCGTTTTTAATTTGGGGTTTTTGCCTATACTAACATCCACCGTAGTATGACCTATTTTTATTTGGTGCTCTTTGCCGGCAGAATCTTTTATAGTAGCGGTACCGATAACTTGCGCTGAGTCGCTACTCTTAAAAGCATTTAAAGCTTTGCCCAAAATTACGGGGTCTCTATCAGTAGCTTTCATACCAATTCCGCTAACCGCCGAAACGGTAACATAATCACCGGCAGCTATATCACCGGTTTGATTGCTTACCAACACCGAATAGCGGCCAACTTTCGCTACGTAGGCTTTTTCTCCTTCTTTTCCTAAAAGTATAGAGGTATCGTTGGCTCCAATAACAACGCCCATTATTCTATCGAACTGATCGTAGTTAACCGGTTCTACTTTGCGCAAATCATCTTTTTTTAGTCCGACAATCATCCCCCTTTGCAGAGGCACGTCAGAAGTATAACTTTGAGTTACGCTCTGAGCCACTGTCGGCAGTACATAGGCAAACAAAATTCCTATGGAAGTAAAAAATAAGACAATTAAAGTTCTTTTTATTGTTTTTGCGTACATAGCATCCTTGGAGCGTATACTTTGTTACGCCCTCTTGCCGATAAGTATAACTCTTTTGCTTATGGTTTTACTACTATTTCGATCAGTGTTTTAAGTAACTTATTTAGAGATTTTTCTGTAGTAAAGCGACCCAAAGAGATACGTATGCTACTGCGGGCTTGCTGCAACGTCAAACCCATCGCCCTTAGTACATGTGAAGGTTCATCGCTACTGGCACTGCAAGCCGAACCGGTCGCCACTATCAAGCCAGCCTCGTCTAACTTCATAACTAAGGCCTCATTATCAACCTCTTTAATACTAATATTTATGATATTTGGTAAGTGTGGGCTGCTAAAAGAGCCATTAATCGACACAGCCGGAACATGATCTTTCAGTTGCTTTATAAAATTATCTCTTAGTTTTGCCAACCGTTTACTCTCGCTTTTATAATCGTCTCTTACCATCTCGAAAGCTTTGGCAAAACCGGCAATGTTCGCTAAATTTTCGGTGCCACTCCTAAGACCTTTTTCTTGACCACCCCCCAAAATCAGTGGTTTGATTTTTGCACCTGCTTTAATATACAAAGCTCCACACTGTTTCGGTCCGTAAATTTTGCCGGCGTTAATGGTCATTAAATCGACTCCCAGTTTTGCTACTTGCAAATCTAAGTAGTTAGTTGCCTGGCAGGCATCACAATGAAGATACAGAGGGGTACTAATCCCGCGTTGCTGACGAGCTTGCAGAATTTCATTAATAACTACTTTTATATCGCCAGGGTACTCGATAGTACCTATTTCGTTATTGGCATAAGTGCAACTAATCAAAACAGTATTATCTTTTACATGCTTTGTTAAGTTTTCAACTTGATAACGGCCACTCTTGTCAACTTCTACTATTGAGTGGTCATAGTTCTTAACCGGGTTTAAGACAGATTCATGCTCTATGGCCCAGGTTACAACGTGCGGATAATTAAATGAATCCATTACGCCTTTTATGGCAAGATTGTTGGCTTCGGTGCCACCAGCCGTAAATACCACTTCCGCCGGTTTTGCACCCAAGCCTCTGGCTATGATACCCCTATACTTCTCCAAGTCTTTTTTGTTTTCTTGGGCAACCAGATATATAGCCGATGGATTATAAAACTTCCGTTGAAAATAAGGTTGCATTACTTGGACTACCTCACTCAATATTGGCGTTGCTGCCCCATAATCAAAATAATTCTGGTACTGTAGCATCTTAATATAAGATGTTAACACTTATAAAAACGTTTTTGTAATAAAACTAGCGACTTTAAGCCTGCTAAAAACGATATTAAACCCTTTATCCAAGCGTAAAGAACTTTAAAAAGAGTTGCCGTCGTTAATTAGCCACTTTGGCTTTTTTAAAGAGGCGGTGGGCATTCGAAGTTGTTACTTTTGCGATATTCTGTAAACTCTCGTTTCTAAAATCACTTAAAAAGTCAGCAATTACTGAAACATTGGCAGGTTGATTTATTTTACCCCTAAGCGGAACTGGAGCTAGATAAGGCGCATCGGTTTCCAGTAACATTCTATTAAGTGGTAAGTTTTTATAGGCTTTTAATTGTTCTTGGTTTTTACTAAAGGTGACAATACCGTTTAGTCCGACATAGAATCCTCTAATTAAAATGTTGTCCAGTTCTCTTTGTGTAGCACTAAAACAATGAAAGACTCCCCTTAAATCTTTGAAATTGTCGACAATCGGCCATATGTCCTTGTAGGCTTCACGTACATGAAAAATTAATGGCAGATTGTGTTGTTGGGCTAAAGCTATTTGGTATTCTAATACTTTTATTTGTTCTTTTTTTGGGGCGCGGTTGCGGTAATAATCTAGTCCACATTCCCCGATAGCTATGACTTTTTCATCGTTTAACAGATCGTCTAACTGCTGAGTAGCAAGCTTCTCAGATTCAGAATAATGAGGATGTATGCCAACGCTAGCCCATACATTATCGTATAGATGGGCAAATTCTACCGCCTGTTGGCTATCTAAATAATTCGTGCCAACACAATAAATCTCTGCAACTCCGGCAATTTTAGCATCGTTAAATATAACTTCTTTCGGCAAACCAAAATCGGCCCAATGTATGTGACTGTGAGTATCGACAAACTTCACCGCACTTCTCTTTTTAATATCTAGCTTTCTTCTTTGGGAAAAAGGGGCTTGCCAAGCTGTTTAACCACCCCTTCGCCAAAAATAAACTTAATCTTTTTGGCAGTTTCCGGCATAAACGGCTCCAGCAAACCGGCAATCTCAATCAAGCAACTAGCCGAATAAGTTAACACTTCTTGCAGGTGTGAATAGTCGCCACTTTTATAGATTTGCCATGGCTTTTGAGCGTCTATATACTGATTAACCCCTTTAATTTGACTCCATACTTCATCTAAGGCTTTGTCAAATCGAAAATTATTTATAGCATCTTGGTACTCGTAAATATCGTGTTCCCCAGGTGGTATTTCACCCAAAATATTATTTTGATACTTCCCTAACATACTGGCTACTCGCTGGACGGCATTACCCAACTCGTTAGCTAGTTCGTTATTGTAAGCCGAGTCAAGACGCTCCCAGGTAAAATTACCGTCTTCGTAACTCGAGACATGTCTTAGGAAAAAATATCTATAAGTATCCACTCCGTATTTATCGATTATCTCTTTGGGGCTGACGACATTACCGACACTTTTACTCATTTTTTGGTCGTCAACATTCAAAAAGCCATGTATGTATAGAGTTTTTGGCAAAGGAAGCCCTAGCGCCAACAAAATGGCCGGCCAAAAAACAGCGTGAAACTTAGCAACGTCTTTTCCAATTACTTGCACGTCCGCCGGCCAGTAAGTTTTAAAGTCATCATACTCGGGGTAGCCTAAAACCGTTATGTAATTCAGTAAAGCTTCAAACCAAACGTACATCACTTGGGTTTTGTCACCAGGTACCGGTATCCCCCACGCTAATTTATCTACCGGTCTGGAAATGCTAATATCCTCTATGCCTCCTTGTACCAGCTTTAACATTTCGTTTTTGCGAGTTTCTGGCACTATTTTAAATACATCATCACTTATAGCCTCTTGAATAGCTTTCAAATATTTAGTCAGTTTGAAAAAATAGTTTTCTTCTTCCAGCTTCTGATATTGGCGTTGGTGTATGGGACATATATTGTTATTTTCCTTGGCTTCCGTTGGGGCAACAAAGCTTTCGCAACCGACACAATAAAGACCGGTGTATTTACTTTTGTAAATATCGTTCTTAAGATTTTGCCAAATAATTTGAGCCCGTTGACCATGACCTTTATCGGTAGTACGAATAAAACGATCGTTGCTGATATCTAGTAACTTAAGCAGTCCTAAAAATTTATTGGCATTAATTTCAGAAAAAGCTTTGGGTGTCATGCCGGCTTCGGCGGCTTTTTCGGCTATTTTACTGCCATGCTCGTCTGTACCGGTACTGAATAGTACTTTTTCTACCCCTTGCTGGCGCCAATAACGAGCCAAAACATCGGCATATATAAAATCAAGCACATTGCCAATATGAGGTGCTGCGTTAACATATGGAATTGCGGTAGTAACATAAAACTTTTCCATGGATTTGTAATATATTGTAACAGATTAAAATTTTACATTTTCAGAAGAATAAGCTAATGTCAGTTGCCAAAATCGCTGGCTAAATGCCACAATGCGCATAAATCGCAAAGATAAGGTTTTAAGATTACCCCATGTTGATATTTGGCAACTAAAGCTGCTTTTTTAGCACTTTCTTTTGAATCAAAAGCCAGTTTGTCTTGACAGTCCATCTAGTTTGGCTAGTTTACAAAAGTAAGCACCACCTGTAAACCCGGTAACACAACGTAAGCTACTGGTCTATTTAAAACAAATTATCTACAAGCTATTCTTTTGTCTTGTTCTTTTTGGGCTTTTTCTTCTCTTTACGGCCCCTGTCTTTTGACATAACATCCCCCTCCACTAGGGTGTATCCTAAATATACACCAATATTGTCTTAGTAGTTAAACTATTTTTAGACTCAATTTATTGGCTAAAAGCCCTACTTTTTTATTTTTTCTTAGTGACATAACACCAACAGCCAACGACCCAATACCTCTAAACAAAGCTCTTTTTTTAGATTTTATTTTCTCAGACTTATCAAGGTTTGTTCTAATCGCCCCTAATTTTGAGGATTCAGACATAAAGGCTAACGGTATCGAGGTTGCCCCCAGTTCTAGTGCGGTATAAATATCGCCCACACGAGCCTCTATAGCCGCCACTCCGGCAATCATATCAATATCGTCCTGGCTCACTTTTGGCCTGGAGTAAGGTTCGCCGTCGTCTAGACCGTACCAAGCTTCCCTTATATAACCAATCGCTTGAGATTTTAACGGTTCAATGTTTATTCCGCTATTTTTAGCTTCAACATACTCTCGGTAACAATTAACAGCCCTGCAAAAAGCGCTTGTCCGAAATTCTCTCATATGCTCAGTACTGGGGATTTCACTCAATTCAACAAAACTTTTATGAATATCATAAGCTTCTTTAGCATATTTATCGGCATCATCGACTAAACCCAACTTACTGTAAGAAGTAGCGACATCGCGAGCCGCTTTCCCTCTGTCTAGTGAATCCTCGGAGGTTAATTCGTAAGCTTCCAATCTCCTGGCAACAGCCTCTATATAATCACCACTACTGTGATATTTAGCGGCATCGAGCATAAGTCTGTCAAAATCAGCCTTTCTTTTAGCCGATTTAGCCTCACTGACTTGTGCGTCCGTAATACTCCTTATGCGAGGCAGTATAGGACAGTTTGTTCTTTCTGAAAAATTCACCATCATAACCTATGTATTATATCATATTTTATATTTATTAGCAAGTATTATTCTTACTTTGACCCAGTTTTTATGAACACCAAAACTACCGCAAATCCCCTAATTTTGCTAACTTGTGACTTTTTTGCTCACTTTACGATAACAGCCTGTTGGTTTTCGAGGATAAGCCAGTTCTAATTAAATCCATTTGCTTTTTACCGATACCGTCTTTTAAAGCTCGCCAGGCGGCTTTAATTTGCATTTTTGCCCGTTTATATCCAACCTGCTGAAAAGACATAAACTGCTGAACTATATCTTCGTTAACATTCTTTTTCGTAGGTAGAACGCTCAGAGCCAATATTTTCAATAAAGAAGGTAGTTGCGAGGCAAACTTATGTCGTATCGGCTCCGCAAGACGAACCGATATGCTCTCAACCATCAACTGCAAAGCGTCTTTAGATTCTTCCTCTGTAAAGCCCGAATAATCTTGGACTTTCTGAATCATATCAAAGTAGCGCAAAACAAACCCCTCCGCCCACAGAGGGCATTTTTAGTCAAAAACAATTTTTTAGCTATAAGATATCTAACACCACGCTGGTAAACTGCAAAAATCTAAGGCTCCACCAAAGCAGCCGGCACGGTATTTTCTAAATCGGTGTACAATTTTTGAATATTCTTTTCAGATACCGATTTTTGCAACTCTACACCCTTAAAAAACCCCGTTTCATCACGTTCATATACATCTTCAACTATACTGTCATTAACCTCTCTAAACAATTTAATGCGCGCCACTTCGCCGCCTTCTTCGATATCTTCGTAAATATCCGGTGGTGCAGATTCCCATCCCAGTAAACCCGGTTTATTAGGGTCATCCAGTTTTACCAATATCCTCAAATTCCGATTTTTTCCTTGAATTTTTTTTAGCTCAAGTACTTTTATGAAGCCTCCGGCTTTCGTTTCGATGTAATCGCTGTACATAGTTAAAAGTTCTCGAGCAATTTTACCCAAATTCTTACTTTTGTACTTTTCGTTGCCAGCAACCGGATGAGATTCTCTACTTTGCATATCTTTTCTCATATCCTATCCATCTTCCGAATTCCTCATGCCCACCCGATTAACCTTTAGAGTTTTATTCGTTAAACTCCTACAAAGTATTGTTTATTATATCATAATTACACTATTTACACAAAGTAACAATAAAAAGGGTTTTGACAGGTTTGGACTGTCAAAACCCAAAAAGATAAAGGACAAAAGGGTTAAACCGGGCCTAGCTAAAGCTACTTGTTTCGAGCACGCGGAGCGTACGGACTAACGCCCGTTCCGCCCGTAGTCGAAGCCCAAGGGCTGGGCCCACCGTTGGCCGTCGGGTTGGCAAATAACCTAGCTCCGACAGTAATGTTGAATGGCCCGTTGAAGAGTCTGGTGGGACTCTTCTTCACGTGTGTACGCCATATTTGCATCAAACCCCAAAAGGAGTGATACCTCCCGGCACCGGGCTGACCGCGGGACTCTCGGTGGATGATCTTAACCACCCAGTCTTCGTTCCAGACCCGTCTCCAGGTCTTGGAACCTTTAGCCTTGTAGCGAGCCTGTTTATAGGCGGCCTTCCTAACCCACAAGCGCCAGCGCTCAGCACCCTTGTGCGTTTTTTGGTACTTAACACACTGGGCCTTGGAGGGGCACTTACCTTTAAGCACGTACCCCTTGTAGGCGACCTTTTTGGCGTAACTTGGTGAAGCCACGCCAAACGACACTGCTATTACTAGCAGTGTCGCGATGACCAATGTTAGCATTTTTCGGAACATACAATCCCTTCGGTTGGTCTGGGTGCCCGCCACAGGCGAGTTCCATTACATGGCCTCTGGTTGTTAATGTTCCCTTCTGTCCTAACACATATTTAAGCATAAAATTATGTTTATGCCAAATAAAAAATCCTTTTTTCCAAAAGGATTTTTACAACAAATACTGGTGGAGCTGCCGGGTAACGCTCCCGGGTCCGCTAAACAACTAGTTTATGCCTCTACAAGTTTAGCCTGTTTAAAAATTCTTGATTGTCTGCCGATAAACAAGCAAAAAGCTTACAATCAAAGTTTGTTAAATACTTACAACCGATAGTACAAACGGCCTATGGCTGGCATCCAGAAAAATATGAAACTAATCTGACC
>JAGOOV010000017.1 GCA_017992295.1 Candidatus Saccharimonadota bacterium | reverse complement strand
CTCCTGTTCGACGTTGTAGTAGCCCGGCCCTTTCACCTTGTCGAACACCTTTTGGAGGGATTCAAGCACCACCGGATCGACAATCTCGGGGTTGGTGTGGGTGATCGGCTCGTCCTGGACCTCGTCAACGACGCGCGCTCCCGTGCCGGGGGGAGGGAAGGCGCAGAAGGGCAGCCGCCCGACTCTGCTCTGCTCTCCCCTCCCTCAAGGCTCAGCCTTGGGGGAGGGGCCGGGGGTGGGGGCACACGAAGAAACCCCGCCTATCGACCGAAATGAGGTGGCGTTAGATCAGTATAACTTGATAGAATTTTTGTCTAAAAAAGGGTTGGCCGAAATTGACTGCCTATCCGTTTTACATAAATGTGCAAAGGCTGACAAAAATCTAACTACCGGCACAACGGCAAAATATTCGGTTATGCCGGTGTTTTCGGAGTTATTCGGCGAGAGTAACAAAGGTGCGATATTGGGTGTTGGTATTCAAAAATAATTGGCGAAAATAAAAAAATAGAAATATATATGGATCGACCAGTGGGCTTTACGCTTAATCATAACCATATACCGATTGCGATTACCACTTACGGTATTAGTGCCCCCGGCGAACTGATGATTTATCAGATACAAGGTATTAAGCCAAAACCAATCGACAAAAAATTGGCAGCCACGAAACAAAAAAAATATTATTCTACCTGGGGTTTGGAGCCATTTAATTGGCGGGCTTTTATGGTAGAAGTATCGGCTGAGTTGGCGCGTACAGTTGGATTACACAATTTGGCAATACAATCAGCAGCTAATAATGAATGGGTGAAAAAATCAAACAATAACACTGCCGCCGGCTTTTCTTTTGAGAAAGCTCGAGCCGGATATGATTTACCGGCACAGCAACTAGGTTTTAAATTGGGCCATGATAACAATTGGCGACGATCTGTAAAATAAAACCAACTTGGCTTGAGCCGTTGGTATTGGATTTCAATCTAGGACCGATAAAAACTCCAGGAGTTTATCGAAACTTGGTAGGCTCAAGTTGCTTTGGGATTTTAATTCTATATCTTTTTTTGCTGACTCAGTCAAAGAAAGAAAATCGCTAACAATCGCATCGGCTTCCGCCAAGGAGTAGTCGGCTCTAATTCTTTGAATAAATTCGTATAATTTCGGCTGAAAGTCATTATCTTGGCTAACCCCCAGTATAAACAGCTTATAAATATCGTTGGTGCCATGCTCATCTAAGAACGTATCTAAGGCTTTATATGAATGCCTTGAGCTTGGGGTAAAGTTATAATCAATATCCACGGCATTATTGTCCAGTAACTTCACAATCAACGAGTATTTAACAGCGGTATCGTCCGTATAGGAAATTACATATTGCTCCGCCGAGTTGAAACTAAAATTTCTTAAACCTTGCAGACTCGCATATCTGACTTGCGTTTGGTTTTGTACAGTAGCAAACTTATATTTCGCTACGTCAAACGCTATAGGAATGTAATGATTGGTATTAATTTCGCTCGGTGACTCGGCGCTGTTGACACAAGAAACGAAAGCCTGCAGGGCACTAACATGTAAAAGCGCCGTTGTTAGGTGGTCGTCATCGACTGTACCTGATTTTTCTAAAGATTCTAAACCGTCATATTCGCTACCTAACAGAGATAAATCGTATATTTTAGCTCTATCGAGCAAATTGAGACTTTTATCAATCAGTAGATCCACTACATACTTATTTGCTTCTAAATAATTTTCCGTATCCGAAGGCAGGCGTTCCATCATGCTGTTATCGTCAAATAAATTTTTTATTTTTGCAAGCATGAGCGTAAAGACCAATTTTTTAACCGGCTCGTTTGTCAGCAAAGGACACAAAAAATGTTATATTAATGCTTATGAGTATTGTTTGTCCGACCATATTAGCCAGTAACGAAGACGAATATCGAAACCAAATAGAAAAAGTAAAAAATTTTGCCGAACGCATTCAGATAGATTTGAAAGACAATATATTTGCTTTAGGCGAAAGCTTGCCCATGGAGAAGGTTTGGTGGCCCAATAGTGTAGTGGCCGATATACACATTATGTATAAAGATCCGCAAAAACATATAACTACAATCAAAGAATTGCATCCGAGTATGGTAATCGTACACGCCGAAAGCAACTGTAGTGTGCCAGAATTTGCGGCTGAACTAGAAAAAGAAGGCATTAAAACCGGTTTGTGCCTTTTACAACCGACCACAGTGCAGCAAGCCGCCTATATTTTACCGCACGTACAACATCTACTGATTTTTAGTGGCGATTTGGGTAAGTTCGGTGGTTCTGCCGACCTTAGCTTAACGGCCAAAATAACGAGCGCTAAGGAAGTTAATCCCAACCTAGAATTTGGTTGGGACGGAGGTATAAACGAGGCAAATGCTGTCGAATTAGCAAAAAGAGGAGTAGATGTCTTAAATGTTGGCGGTTACATACAAAACAGTGACGACCCTGAAGAAGCTTATGCTAAAATAAAAAGAGTGGTATCTGAAATATAAATAAAATGAAACCCAAAAAAGATAAAAATTATAGCCTAGAAGAACTAGAACAAATCGCTCGTAGTGTAAGGAAAGAAATAATTTCAATGCTGGAGCGGGCCGGCAGCGGACACCCGGGTGGATCTTTAGGGCTGGCCGATATTATGACCGCATTATATTTCAGCGTTCTTAAGCACAATCCTAAAAAACCTAACTGGTCAGAGAGGGATATTTTAGTCTTGAGCAACGGACACACTGTACCTGCTCAGTACGCCGCTATGGCGCTAGCTGGGTATTTTGATCGCAAAGAACTAGAAACGCTCCGAAAATTGGGCTCTAGATTACAAGGTCATCCAGAAAGAGTTAAATTGCCAGGGATGGAGACGACCAGCGGACCGTTAGGCTGTGGTCTGAGTCAGGCAATCGGCATGGCTTTGGCACATCGCCTAAACCAGCAACCGTATCGTTGGGTTTATTGCATTATGGGAGATGGTGAATTAAACGAGGGTAATGTATGGGAAGCCGCGATGCTGGCTCCTAAGTATGAGCTTTATAACGTTGTGGGGATTATTGATAGAAACAATATACAGATAGACGGTCCGGCCGAATCGGTTATGCCACTGGAAGATTTACGAGCCAAGTGGGAGGCTTTTAATTGGCATGTGATTGAAATCAACGGAAATGATATAGAAGCAATAATTGATGCCTGTGCTATGGCTAGAGCAATTGTTGAAAAACCGGTAATGATAATCGCCCACACTATACCAGGTAAAGGTGTTAGCTTTATGGAGTATGACTATCGTTGGCACGGTGTAGCACCAGATCGTGAACAGGCTCAAGCCGCTCTCCAGGAACTGCGAAATTTACAGAGTAAGGATATTTAAATATGGCAACAGAATCGAAAATGTACCTCAACGACTATATGAATAAAGACGTAGAGAAAAACGCTACCCGTAAGGGCTTCGGCGAAGGTTTGGTGGAGGCTGGCAAAGCTGATCCTAACGTAGTAGCTTTATGTGCAGATTTAACGGAAAGCGTACAGGTGCATTTATTTAGAGAAGCTTTTCCCGACAGATTCTTTGAGGTTGGTATTGCTGAGCAAAATTTGGTAGCGGTAGCCAGCGGTTTGGCCAGTCAAGGTAAGATGCCGTTTGCAGCCTCTTATGCTGCTTTTAACCCGGGCCGTAATTGGGAACAAATTAAAACCACGGTTTGCTTGAACAATCAACCGGTAAAAATAATCGGTGGTCATGCGGGCTTGTACACTGGGCCGGACGGGGCCACTCACCAAATGCTAGAAGATATAGCCTTGATGAGGGTACTACCCAATATGATAGTAATTTCACCAGTGGACAATATAGAGGCAAAAAAAGCTACGCTGGCTATTGCAAAAGAAAAAACTCCTTGTTACTTAAGACTTTCTAGAGCAGCCGTACCGGTAGTCACGACCGAAAAGACTTCTTTCGCCATAGGCAAAGCCTATGTATTTGAACCAGGAACCGATATAACCATTTGTTCAACAGGACCTTTAACTTATCAAGCTTTATTAGCCGCCGAGATGTTGTTTAAAGATGGGATTGACGCCGAAATTATTCATGTGCCGACCATTAAGCCGCTGGACGCTATGACCATAGTAAAAAGCGCCCAAAAAACAGGCGCGGTCTTGACTGTGGAAGAAGCGCAAATTACCGGTGGTTTGGGCGGAGCCATCGCCGAAATGTTAGGCGAAAATCAACCAACACCGATGAGGCGAATGGGTATGAAAGATCGCTTTGGCGAAAGTGGCGAGGGCGAAGAGTTGATTGCTCATTTTGGGCTTGACGCTAAGCACATAGTAAATAACGCTCACGCGCTTTTAGCCAGCATAGGTAAACAATAGGGGGTAAAACAATGGGACATACCATATCTCAAATTAGAAAAAATTGTGCTCTGGCGAGAGAGGCGTATCAAAGGGCTACAAAAGGACATTACGCTATTGGGGCCTTTAATATCGATAACCAGGAAACGCTGATAGCCGTATCTTTGGCCGCTCAGAAGTTGCAGGCCCCCGTGATGGTCGAAGTCAGCAAGGGTGAAGTAGAAGCTATGGGGTTGGAGAATATCCGTGATATGGTCGATAACTACAAAGAGCAGTATCAAATAGAAATGTATATTAACTTAGATCACAGCCCCAGCGTGGAAGATGCTAAAGCCGGTATTGATGTCGGATTTGAGTTTATCCATATTGACTACAGTCAGTCTCATAAAAACGCCACCTACGACGAAATTATTAAGGCTACGCGTGAGGTAGTGGAATACGCCAAGTTCACGGGAGCCGTGATAGAAGGAGAGGAGCACTACTTTGGCGGGGGCAGTAATGTTTTTAAAGAGGCTTTTGATTACGAAGACATTAAAAAGACATTTAGCACCCCCAAGGGAGCTAAACAGTTTGTACAAGACACTGGTATAGATACCTATGCAGCGGCAGTTGGTAATTTGCACGGTAACTACCCGGTACCTAAAATATTGGATATTAACTTGTTAGAGAGAATCCGCAACAAGCTGGACTGCTATATTAGTTTGCATGGTGGCAGTGGTACACCAGCTCATTATTTTGAAGAAGCTGTTCGTATAGGAGTTGTTAAGGTAAACGTTAATAGTGATATGCGCAAGGCTTTTAGAGAGACTCTAGAACAAGTCCTAGAAGAGAATCCGGATGAATATGCCGTAGTTAAATTGATGCCCCAAGTTTACGGAGCTGTACAAAAAGTAGTTGAATCCAAACTGAAATACTTTAACGCTATCGGCAAAGCACACGTAACGAATTAAACAAAATTAAGCACAAGCTCAACTACTTTATTTATGGCTTGATTGTTACTATGTAAGCATTAGTGTTATACTTGGCTAGAAGTCAGTTAAAATAAAAGGAACACAAAATTATGAACGGTGGGCAAACACAAAGAGAAAATATCAGAATGCTGGCCATTGGTGCGGCTGTGCAAGATGTATTTTTGAGGGGAAAGATATTTACCCCCAAAAAAAGTGATCCGGAATATGTCGAAGAATTTGTGTTGGGCAGCAAAAATAATGTTGATGGAGTGATGTTTGGAACGGGCGGTGGGGCAGTTAATGCCTCGGTAACCTTTGCACGCCAGGGATTGTTTTCTATGTTTATGGGTAAGGTTGGTGACGACATCGCTGGTAAAGAGGTGCTCGATGGACTGCACCGCGAAAATGTAGACACCAGCCTAGTTAAGGTGACTAAAGAGCATAGTACGGGATTCTCTTGTTTGCTGGTGGCTCCGAATGGTGAGCGCACCATTTTGACTCACCGTGGGGCAAGTTCCCACCTAGAGTTTAAAATAGAGGACTTTAACGACACGGAAGCCGACTGGATGTTTATAACCTCTTTCGCCGGGCATTTTGGGTATTTGAGAACGGTGTTAGACTATGCTGAGTCAAAGGGGATGAAGGTAGCAATGATTCCTGGTAAAGACGAACTAAAACAGATAGAAAAACTTAAAGAAATTCTCCCTAGGCTGGAAGTAGTTATAGCCAACAAGAATGAGTTACAAATGATTTATCCGGGAGAAACTCTGGAAGAACTGGTTAGGGAGGCGAGTAAAGACGTCCATTATGTCTGTGGTACGGACGGTCCCAACGGCGCAGTTGCTACCGACCGCTGGCACATTGTGACAGCCGGCATGTACGAGGATGTTAAGGTGGTTGACCGTACTGGAGCTGGGGATGCGTTCGCCAGCGGGTTTGTAGCCATGATAGCAAGCGGAGAAACGCTGGAATGGGCTATAACCTATGCCAGCGCCAACTCTACCAGTGTAGTTAAATCGATAGGTACTCAAGAAGGAATATTATATCGTGATGCCGATGTTCACGAAATGCCGTTAATTGTAAAAGAATTATGATAAAGAAGGTGGATCTAGGTGTCTAAACTAATCTCTGATTTACTCGAAGCCAAAGAGCCTTTCTTCGGCACGGCTTTAAGGCAGTTCGAAAATTTAACTGGTCGGCCAGGAGCAGATGTTCGTTTAACTGCCGAAATTATCGGTAAAACTAGAATTAAAATGACCGATCTAGGTTTAGATCCGGAAGATACTACCGGCGAGGAATTGTATTTGGCTTTGCAGAATCGTTTAAAACAACACGACCAAAAACTGCTTCAAACAATCGGGCAAAACGAGAAAGACGATTTAACGTCTGTTTTTGAAAAGATTAAATCACTGCTGGATTCGCAACCCAAGAAACGTTGTTGGGTTCTAAAAAAAGAAACTGCCCAAGAATTAATAAAGCAATATCCGCCCAGTAAAGTAATAGAAACACTGGGCCATCAAAACGTTGACAGCATGCTGGAAGCAGAGAATATCTATGAAATTTTTGCCGCCACTAGATTTGTGGAATCACCGGCCTGGATAGAAGAGTTCTTAAGGCATTATAAAAGCTTAAACTCAAATAACTTCGAGGACCGAGATGTGGAGATTATAGTTATGTCACCCGATAGGTGGCGAGGCCTGGCTAACGATTTTATTAAATCTAAGAAACATAACGTTACTCATCTTAAAGAGCTAGGCGTAGTAGCAATTCTACCTTTAGAGGATATGTATCGACCAGGCTTAGCTACTATGGTATTGGCAATGATACTGCACTACTTTAACGAAGTTAAGCTGTATAGTACTTATTTTAAAATTCATCAGACAAGGTCCGACTTTGCCAAAATTATTCAAAATGCAATTGAAGGAGAACCTTTGTATGTGGCGAAAGTTACCGGCCAACAAGTTCATTGGCGAGTGTTGCAACGATATTACGGACGGCAGGACGAGAATAAATTTCCGAAAGTTACAGAACCTTATTTACGTCCAGAAAATCTGTATTGGCACAGGGCCGAAAGGGTGTTGTCGGATATTGAACCGGAGCTTGGTTGGTGGCACGATTTAAGCTATGTCGGAGTAATGAGCGATAGAAAACCGGTGGTATTTAACTTAATAGATAATGCCATAAGCTTGTTTAATAACGATACATACGCCAATAGGCATTTCCGATATTTTAGGGATAGTTTGTGGAGTGAATTTTTTAATCGTTATTTAGGCGAGGATGTTTTAGAACGCATTGTCTTAAACCAATTGGGAGAATCAATGACCACGACAGAAGTAGTTAAATTAACATCAGGACGCAAGATACGCTTATGAAATATTCAATATGCGTTTCCGGAGCGGCTGCCGGTGAGACAGTAGATAAAAGTCGCAGTTTAGCCGAGGCTGTTGGTCTAGCTATCGCAAAATCCGGACATATATTAACTACCGGAGCTACGGTCGGCATACCGTTTTATGTCGCCAGGGCTGCCCATAACGCCGGGGGTATGAGCATCGGCTTTTCGCCGGCAGCTTCTCTTAAAGAGCATGTTAATAAGTACCGTTTACCGATAGGAATGTTTGACTATATTAATTTTACCGGCTTGAAGTATGTGGGTCGTGACGTTTACTTGGTACAGTCCAGTGACGCTTTGATCGTCGTCGGCGGTCGCTTTGGCAGCTTGCATGAATTTACTACCGCTATTGAGCTAAATATGCCGTGCGGAGTGCTGACTAATAGTGGAGGCACCGCCGATTTAATACCGCTGTTGATGGACAGAATAGGCAAAACCCATCGTCATATGGTGATATTCGACGATAATCCCGAAAAGCTGGTTAAACGAATCATCGGCATGCTAGCTGAGATTAATACCGGTATCGACACGGCTGATTTAACAAACCAATGGTACGCCGACAACATACCGACCAGATCCGGTTAACCGATGGTTAGAAGACCACCCAGACGATTAAAAAGGGGTTCAAAAAAGAAAACGGATATACGCTCGAAGCCTAAAAAATCTGTAAAGCGTAAATTAACCAACAAAACCGCTAAGCGAAAGCTAGATATCAAACTTGTATCCAAGGGTATTTATAAAATTGAGGTGGCAATACTAATAATAGGCGGTTTGTCTCTGTTGATTATATGGATGATAGTTAAAACCACCTCTGTAATGAACCAGCTCAATTGGCAGACTCTAAAATCGGCCGATAGTTTGCTAACTTATGACGCTGTTGATATTAATCAAGCTAAGGCCATTGGACCTGTCGGTAGGCTGAAAAAAGAAATTATCGGTTACGACAAAGCAGCTAGCGATTTGCAACTTTATATATTGAACGACTATAAACAATACAAAAAAAGTTGCATGGCAAACGGTTATTTAGTAGACAAAATAGCTTACGAACTAGTTGAGTTCACCTATAACCAATTTGCTCTGATTAGCATGGATTGCGGAGGGAAGGAATATAAAATACTGAAAAAAATAGACGACCAGTGGAAGGTGATTTATTCATCCAGTATGACCATACCTTGTTCGTTAGTTAATGACTTTGGTGTGCCTCAAGCTATCAGCTATCAGTGCCTAAATAATGGCACGTTGTATGTAAACCCTAACCCTTAGTTAGATAAACTGCTAGCAGATTGTAAAAGGACTACCAGCAAGCAAAAATTGCTTGTTACATCTATAATATTTTTGATGACTGATTTTAAATTAAAAACGGATCTAAAGCCGACCGGTGACCAACCGCAAGCAATAAGTAAACTGGTCAGTGGCGTTAAAGACAATGAAAAATACCAAGTACTTCTAGGTGTGACAGGTTCCGGAAAAACTTTTACGATGGCCAACGTAATCAATCGGTTACAAAAACCTACTTTGGTGCTGGCTCATAACAAAACTTTAGCGGCTCAACTTTACAACGAGTTTAGGAATTTCTTTCCAAACAACGCTGTCCACTATTTTGTGAGCTATTTTGATTATTATCAGCCAGAAGCCTACATACCACGAAGTGACACCTATATTGAAAAAGACAGCTCTATTAATGAAGAGATTGAACGTTTACGCCACGCGGCCACAGCTTCGCTCTTAACACGTCGGGATGTGTTGATAGTAGCCAGCGTCAGTTGCATTTACGGCATTGGTTCGGTCGAAGATTACGGATCGATGTCTATCGAAGTTAAGGTGGGCACTCGAAAATTACGCGATAAATTTTTGCGTCAACTAACCGATATACAATATCAACGTAACGATATGGCTTTTACCAGAAGTACGTTTAGGGTTCGCGGGGACGTGGTTGATGTGTACCCGGTGGGCGAAGAAGTGGCCTACAGAATCAGTTTTTTTGGTGATGAAGTTGAAAGTATCACACAAATTAACCCGTTAACGGGCGAGATTGAAGCCAAATTGGCAGTCGTTAGAATATTTCCCGGCAGTCACTACGTGACGCCGCATCAGAAGATGATTGCGGCTTTAGGAGAGATTAAGAAAGAGTTGCAAGACAGGCTGGAATATTATAAATCTCACGGTTTGCTACTAGAGGCCCAGCGATTAGAACAAAGGACGCGCTTTGATATTGAGATGATGGAGCAAACCGGCTTTGTAAAGGGTATAGAAAATTACAGTCGCTACCTAACCAACCGTCAAGCAGGAGAACAACCGGCAACCTTACTCGACTACTTTCCGGATGACTTTTTAATGCTAATTGACGAAAGTCATATGACCATCCCGCAGGTTAGAGGTATGTATAATGGCGATCGTGCCAGGAAAGAAGTGTTGGTAGAGCACGGCTTTCGGCTCCCAAGTGCCTTAGACAACCGACCCTTGACTTTTAATGAGTTCGAAAGACACATAAACCAAGTAATTTGTCTATCAGCCACGCCAGCGCCGTACGAATTGAAGCGAAGTCCAACCCCCGTCCAACAGATTATTCGTCCTACTGGTTTGCTCGATCCCAAAATCGAGGTACGTCCAATAGAAGGACAGATAGATGATTTAATTGACGAGATAAAGCAAAGAGTAGACAAGCACCAACGAACTTTGGTAACCACTTTAACTAAACGAATGGCAGAGAGTTTAACGGAGTATCTGGAAGATTTGGGTATAAAAGTTCAGTACCTGCACAGCGATATCGATACCCTGGATAGAACCGATATTTTAAGAGATTTACGTTTGGGCGTGTATGACGTTTTAGTCGGCATCAATCTATTGCGGGAAGGTCTGGATTTACCAGAAGTGAGCTTGGTCGCTATTTTAGATGCCGACAAGGAGGGTTTTTTGCGTAGCGAGCCGGCTTTGGTGCAAACAATAGGGCGGGCCGCCCGGCATGTTGAAGGCAAAGTGATAATGTATGCCGATAATCAAACCGAGAGTATGCGTAAAGCTATCACAGAAACTAGTCGCCGCCGTAAGCTTCAGCAAGCTTATAATCAAAAGCACAATATTATTCCTAAGAGCATAAAAAAGGGAGTTGACCAATCTTTACGTGAATTAGCTGGAGCCGAAAGTAAAGAAGCTCGCACAGCTAAACTCAATCTAAACAAAATACCAAAAGACGAATATTGCCCACTAATAGAAGATTTGACCAGACAGATGGAGTTAGCGGCAGCCAACTTGGAATTCGAAAAAGCTGCCGATTTGCGCGACTTGATAGCTGAAATTAGATCCAAAATATAAAAAAGCTATCATCTCTTGTGGCTAAGGCCTAGATGTAGTTATACTATCTATTAATGGCGAAAATTACTGCTGCAGAAGTACGCAGGCTTGCTGAACTCTGCCACTTACGATTAACCGAAGACGAAGTTCTGACTATGCAAGAAGATTTGAGCAAAATCTTGAGTTATGTCGAAGTACTGCAAAAAGTTGATGTTAGCGGCTTAGAGCCTACCAGCCAAGTAACCGGTCTAACTAACGTTATGCGTGCAGATGAAGAAATGGATTACAAAACCACTCCCGAAGAGTTACTAAAAAATGCCCCATCTCAGAAAAACCACCAGTTTAAGGTAAAAAGGATTTTGTAATGGTTTGGGAACCGATTGAGATTCTTGTTAAAAAGGTTAAGAAAGGCGAGGTAAAGGCCCAAGAACTGGTCAACAAGTCGGTTGAACAGATTAAGGATTGTAAGGGTTTTCACGCGCTGCTAACAGACGAAAAGTCGTCCATTATAAGGGCTGCTATAAATAAAGCAAAAGATATCGATGAGTCTGCTAAAAGAGGTAAAAAAACGGGTCGTTTATCGGGCATACCATTCGTTACAAAAGACAACTTTTTAGTTAAAAATGACGCAACCACCGCCGGCAGCAAGATGTTGTCGTCATTTGAAGCTCCCTATCAAGCAACGGCTATCGAAAAACTGGAGGCCGAGGGAGCAATTTTAGTCGCTAAAACGAATCTAGATTCTTTTGCACACGGTAGCAGTACCGAGAACAGCTACTTCGGTCCAACACTTAACCCTCACGATAAAACAAGAGTACCTGGCGGGTCTTCTGGGGGTTCCGGTGCGGCGATAGCACTAAATATAGCGCCTTTTGCTTTGGGAACAGATACCGGCGGATCTATCAGGTTGCCTGCCAGCTATTGTGGGGTCGTCGGTTATAAGCCTACTTATGGACTGGTGTCTCGATACGGCGTAGTGGCTATGGCGAGTTCTACTGACGTCATAGGCCCCTTAGCTAAGAGAGTTGAAGACGTAGCGCTAGTTTTAGATGTTATGAGTGGTAAGGATGTATTTGATTCCACTACAATCGACCGAGATCCGGTAAGTTATTTGGATATTAAAGAACCTATAGAAGGTAAGCGTCTTGGTGTTGTTAAACAATACTTTGCAGAAGGTCTTGATGTTAAAGTTAAGCAAAGTATAAAAACGGCTATAGGGGTTCTGGAGGATGCGGGCGCAATTATTGACGAAATAGACTTGCCGTCTGTGGATTTGGCTTTAGCTAGCTACTATATAATTATGCCGGCAGAAGTTAGCAGTAACTTGAATCGATACGACGGGCAGAGATACGGTTTCGCTGCACCTGAAGCAAAAAACTTGGAAGAAAGCTATTATTTAACGCGGGCAGAGGGTTTCGAGCTAGAAAATAAGCGTCGGATAATGATTGGCACTTACGTCTTGAGTAGCGGGTACTACGAAGCTTATTACAAAAAGGCTCAAGTAGTACGAACTAAAATTATCAAAGAATTTGAAAGCGCTTTTAAACATGTAGATTATCTCATCGGTCCGACATCTCCGACAATTGCATTTAAATTAGGCGAAAATATTAAGAGTCCTTTACAAATGTACCTGGCCGATACTATGACAGCGGCGGTCAACCTAACAGGCATACCAGCTATTAGTCTGCCGGCCGGCTTAGTAAATAAAATGCCTGTTGGTTTGCAAATAATGGCTCCCCAGAAGCATGACCGGCAAGTACTTACATTGGCCAAAAAATACGAGGAATTAACCGAATGAATATGGTCTTTTTTATACTCGTCATTGTTTTAGGAATAGCTATACTGGCTTTTATTAACCTCGTGGGGCGTCCAACTCCAAAGGGTATCGATAAGCTATATTTTCAAAATGAATGGAACGATATTATTCAATTGGCAAAAGAAGAAAAAACCATGTCTATAAGTGTGGTGAATGCCGATAAACTACTAGACGAAGCTCTAAAGTCGATAGGCTATTCAGGTAATAATTTTGCCGAACGACTGGTATCGGCCAAACAGCAACTTAAAGATCGAAAAGCGGTATGGGCGGCTCATAAGTTACGAAACAAAATCGTCCACGAAAGTACGCATGAATCGTCAAAGGCAGAGGTGAAAAAAGCGCTTAAAGGTTACCTGGGTGCCTTAAAGGACTTGAGGGTATTTTAATGTTAGGCAATAAGCACTTAATAAAAAACAAATATTTTCCGACAATAGGTATTGAGACTCATGTACAGTTAAAGACCAAAACGAAATTATTCGCGGCAGTCGGCAACGATGCGCGTGATGCTCACCCGAATTCCCTAATAAGTCCGGTTTGCGTGGCTCTACCGGGCACTTTACCGGTTCTTAATCAGAAAGCTGTTGAGTTAGCAATAAAAGCCGGCCTAGCCTTAAAAGCAGAAATAGCCAAAGTCAGCCACTTTGACCGTAAACATTATTTCTATCCCGACCTGCCCAAAGGTTATCAGATTTCTCAGCTAGATAGTCCCATTGTTGGCAAGGGTTTAATAGAGGCGCCAATGGAGGACGGGCGTATCCTAAAAGTAAGAATAGCTCGCGCTCATCTCGAAGAAGACGCCGGTAAAAACATTCATCCAAACGGTGCGGATTACTCTTTGGTAGATTTAAACCGAGCCGGTACACCACTGCTCGAGATTGTCTCTGAAGCCGATATGCACAGCGCCCTAGAAGCTAGAACTTATGTTCGTGAGCTTTATTTACTGATGAAATATGCCGATGTTTCAGACGTAGATTTATATCACGGCAATATGCGTTTTGATGTTAACGTTAGCGTAAGCAGCGATGTAAAGAAACTGGGAGTGCGCACCGAGACCAAAAATATTAATAGTTTTCGCGGTGTTGAAAAGGCCGTTGAGTATGAAATAAATCGTCAAATTGAGTTACTTGAAAAGGGACAAAAAGTAACCCAAGAAACACGGGGCTGGGATGAGGCAAAGCAAAAAACTATCAGTCAGCGAGGTAAAGAAGAAGCTCACGACTATCGCTATA
>JAGOOV010000016.1 GCA_017992295.1 Candidatus Saccharimonadota bacterium | reverse complement strand
CTCGTCAGATGATGGCGATTCTTCTTTTTCAGCCGGCTCAACTCTAACTTTTATTTTGTCGTCAGCCAACTCTTTTGTTTCCAAAGAATCGTCAACCTCGGCCTCCCCCTCTGAGTTATTACCGGTTGAACCGGTAAGAGTGTTTATATCAACCTTCTCATTTTCGTCTTTTATCAAATTACTTCTACTAAGAATCCGCCTTTTTTGAGTATTTATTAGAGGAGCTGTTATTGGCTTAGCAGACGGAGGCGCCACATCAAAATATTTCTTTCCGGTATTTTTTTTAGGATCCATAACTAACCTTCCTTTGAGTTTTGTTTACTTTTCTTTCGACCGGCAGCGTTGACTATATCGGAAAATTGTTGGTAATTTAAACTGGCGCCACCTACCAGTAAACCATCCACCCCTTTAGCACCAAGATAACCCCCGGCGATATCCGCCATCACACTTCCTCCGTAAAGCACCCTAACTTCTTGCGCTGCTTTGTCACCGTATAATGCGCTAATGTTTTTTCTGATTACTTTTACGGCCGCTTCCACTAAAGATGGTTTGGCGAAATCACCCGTTCCTATGGACCAAACCGGCTCGTAAGCAACGACTAGTTTTTCGACTTCTACCGAAGTCACATTGGCTAGAGCCGTCACTAGTTGATCATTGATTACCCGATTAGTTTCGCCATCAAGGCGTTCCGATTTTGTCTCGCCGATGCATAAAATTGGAATAATACCGTTTCTATAAGCGGCCGTCACCTTTTTAGTTATATCGTCTTCGGATTCATTAAATATGTATCGTCGTTCGCTATGTCCAATTATGCAATAGTGTATTAAATCCCTTAGCATCGTAAACGACACTTCCCCGGTATAAGCTCCCTGATCTTGATAAAAAGCGTTCTGGGCAGCTAACTTAAATTTTTTGCGGTCAATTTGTAAACTAACAGGCTGTAAAGTTAGCATACTGGGAGCTAAAACAACTTCTACGTCACGGTTTGTTTTGATGTGTTCTTGCAAACGGTACGCCAGCAAACTGGCTTGCGACGCATTTAAATACATCTTCCAGTTGCCGACTATTAACGTTTTTGACATTATTTTTCCCACCGTTTCAACGAGTAATTGCTTATTTTGGATACTACCACTTTGTGTACATAAATACTACCCTTCAAAGACTCAAGGTTTGTATGGACCATTCCTACAAGACCCTCACTTTTATAGTATCCGTGGCACCAACCACACCAGGGTGCCGACCCGAGACGGAAACAATAACATCGCCTTTTTTTAATACCCGGTGTTCTTTTAACCATTCCGTTAGCCTTGTGGATTGTACATAGCTATCGGGCCTTACAAAAGCTTTACAACCGTACAGAATCGCTAACTGCTGAGCTACTTTTTGACTGTTGGTTATGGCAATTACCGGCTGTTTGGGCCGGCGCGAAGCAATTTTTATAGCGGTAGCTCCGCTTTTAGTATCGGCAACTATCGCCACTGCCTCTAAAGAGTCAGCCAAATTAATAACCGATTTACAGATAGCGTCTTGAGCATTTAACTTCAAATTGTCATCGTAACAGCGAAATTCTCTCATACAAGAGCTATTTTCAGCACAACGAATAATTTTTTTCATAGTCTTAACCACCCTTACCGGATCTTTACCGGCAGCTGTTTCGTCGCTCAGCATCATGGCATCAGTACCAATTAAGACCGCAGTAGCGACATCACTCACTTCGGCTCTAGTCGGATTGGGGCTTTCGGCCATGCTAGCCAGCATTTGTGTAGCTACAATACTGGGTCGGCCATATTTCAATCCTAAATTTATAATTTTTCGTTGAACTATCGGCACTTTTTCAAGACCTATCTCAACTGCTAAATCCCCTCTGGCCACCATCGTAGCATCGGCTTCTTGTATTATTTCTTCTAAGTTGTCAACAGCGGCACTGGTTTCTATTTTGGCAATAATCTTCGTATCGCTTCCTAAGTTGTTTACTTGTCGCCTTAAGTATTTAACATCCGAGGCGGATTGCACAAAACTTAAGGCAATATAATCTACTTTTTGCTCTACTCCAAAGGCTATATCCGCCTTGTCTTTTTTGGTTAAGATGTCTCCAGCGAAATCCGTATCCGGCAAATTTATCCCTTTACGTGCAATTAAGAAGCCTTCATTTTGAGCACGGGTGTATATTGTTTTATCTTTAATAGCGGATACTTCGACTATCACCTTGCCATCATACAAAAACATACGCTGACCGCGCTGGATTTTGGTACTCAAGTCATATTGAATCGGCAACACACCTTCCCGTTTGTAGTCGGCCTTGTGTCTAAACAACAGGCTTTGCCCCCGCTGAACAGGTACAACCCCCTCGAAATCACCTAAGCGAATTTTCGGCCCTTGCAGGTCTTGAATTATCGCTACCGGCTTGCCTAACTCTTTTGAGGCTTCGCGTATCCAGCTTATCTGCTGGACTCGGTCTTCTTCATAACTAAAGTTTAACCTTAACCCGTTAGCCCCCGACTTTATTAACTCCAATATTATTTCGTAACTACTAGAAGCAGGCCCGACGGTAGCAACAATTTTAGTCCTCTTGAAACTTACTAATGGAACCTTGGGGGCTATATCAGTTGGATTCATTTTTATTTTTCCCACTCATATTTAACTAAAGTATAACAGAGATGGAATAAAAAAATAATCAGTTCTGTGATTAAATCTGTTAATTACTTAACAAGTGTATGTAACTTTTTAGGCTGCTACTTGTGATTTCACTTCTTCTTGGAAGGTGTTAGGCCGGATAGTTAACTGACTATGGTACTCACCAGTGTCATCAACCCAAGACTTATAATCATTACCGTAAACCGCTTGAAGGATTACCCTACCAAAACCATTAGACTCCGAATGAGCTTTCGGGGTGTCTATCGTGTCGATAACAAGTCTACCTTCTTTTAGCCTCACTTTTATCAGTCTTTGCCTGTCTTCTCTGCCATGAGTCTCCACATCTTTGACAACTTCTGCTATTCCTAAATTAGTGTCAGTGGTTTGCTGTTTGCTAGGGTTGTCAAAGTGCTCTCTCGCTATACTACCAATGTGCTTACAAATATCTCGTACAGGGTATTCGCTTTCTTTGCTTATTTCATTTAAATCAAACAAGATTTCGCTTTTCATTATTACTAATTTTTGTTTTAGCTAACAGTATTTCTCATTATACTATTTTTTATATATATTGTCAATTTAATCTAGTTTTAGAGTTTATTAAGCACAAAAGATTGGTTCGTTGAAGAGTTTTAGCTTCAGCCTGCTTGTAGTTTATTTGTCTAAAGATAACAAAATAAAAAGATATTGTTTTGCTAGCATTTTACCTTCGCTTTTATTAACAGTGTTATAATCGTACTTAAGTTGCATTTTCTGCTCGTGTGGAAGGTCGCTATGATTAGCCCAAAATTAAAACAGATTGTCACACACAACAAATATTTTATATTGGCTTTGTTACTAGCGTTCACCACCCCCCTCACTATTTACTTCTCTATGGAGGCTAAAGCCTTTTCTCCTTCGGCTGCTGATTTTAGCGGTAATGGCAGTGTTGGATTGGAAGATTTAATTATACTGAATAATAATTGGGGTCAAAGATATACCTATGGATCTGATAGTAGTCCTAATGGCCAGGGTGATGCTAATAGAGATGGTGTAGTCAATATTCTGGATATGTCAGCCGTGGCTGGACAATGGGGGAGTCAGGGTACTCCTAATCCTCCCAGTGGCGACTTTGTTATCACCAACCTCTCTACCAATCATGCCAAAATTGGTGCAACTATAACCATCAACGGTAGAGGTTTTGGAGCTTCCAGAGGTTCGAGTAGGGTTACTTTTGGCGAGCAAGAAGTATCTAATCCCACTCCCTCGGGAGAGCGCAAATGGGCGCCAGTTACAAAAGAAGCTGCCAGCTATGTTTCCTGGTCGGACAGCCAAATTGTCGTAACCGTACCAAGTATGAGCCCCGGAGTGGAAGGCTATCCAGGTACCTATCACAATGTCAGAGTATACGTTGGGGGCAGAGAGTCTAATTCCGCTAATTTTTATATAGATCCTGATCTCATAAATCCCGCCTCCGATGACCCTAATTCTGAACAACCTTATCCGATCGCCTGGTCTAAACCCCGTAGCGAATATAATTGGATACCCGTCAAGCGAACACCTAATTCCAATACCACCGGAGGTGTACAAGGTTACGATTATAAGGCCGAAAGGGGCGAAGGAAATAATATAGAGAATCAAGCCTGGTTAGGCAATCATATTAGAGGCCATAATATTTTGTTTATGAACAGTACGTTTACATCTACTTATAAAGATATTAACGGTGATTACGGTGGAGTTGTTACTATCGGGCAAGGCGAGAATGCCTACAACATAACTTTTGTAAACTGCACCTTTAAAGAGAATTGGAGCACTAACGATGTGGGTAATTTCTGGCATGGAATCAATGGCGTTAAAATAGTTAGCCCTGCACACGACGTAACGATTTCTGATAGTACGTTTGAACGCTTTTCCAGGATGTCTTACGAGGTTATAAGCTGGGGAGAGAGTAAACCGGCTTATTTGGCAGTCCGCAATAGCATCTTTGAGCCACCTGGCAACCAGGTTATATCGTTTGGCAGCGGAGACGATGTGTATAGTCTAGTTGAAAACTGCCTATTCAAAGGCTGGGGCAACCACGAAGGGATGTATCCTTACGGCTCTGCAGGTTGGGAAGCAAATCAGGCGCGTTATATAGTAACTCGCAATAGCGAGTGGTGGTCCGGATCAACTGAACCGATTAATATTAACCAGACCCCCGGCAGACCCTCATACTTATACTTTGAAGATTGCCGAATATATTCCGATTCAACACATAAGTACTCACTGCAAAGAAACTATATGTATCAGTGGGGAGTAACTCTCTCTGGCAGTGGCCTGCAGTATTCGCGATGGAAAAATTGTGAATTTAATACGGGCGATGAGATTAGAGGTGTGGAATCTTTTGGTGCTACAAGCTGGGGGCAAGGACCGGTAGATTGGGCACTTAATAATAATTATAATGATTTTAGCGGGTCGACCATTACTGGCCTCATTAGAAAACCCAACCTGCACAGACCAACATCAGCTGCCGGATACTTTGACCCCTCCCTCCCCGTGCTGTCTGGCAACATACTTCCTCGTATGAAATAATAAGCCTGTTCTGTTAGGCCACTAAATCCGTATTTTCAGTGATTAAAATAGCTTTTACAATCTTAAACACAGGGAGCACTGTTGTTGATTGCGAACAAAAAATATCAGTTCCTAACATTCGTTATACTATTTCAGCTACCGTGGCTGGTTGCGGCTCCACTCGCTAAAGCCTTTTCTCCTTCGGCTGCTGATTTTAGCGGTAATGGCAGTGTTGGATTGGAAGATTTAATTATACTGAATAATAATTGGGGTCAAAGATATACCTATGGATCTGATAGTAGTCCTAATGGCCAGGGTGATGCTAATAGAGATGGTGTAGTCAATATTCTGGATATGTCAGCCGTGGCTGGACAATGGGGGAGTCAGGGTACAGTTATAAATCGTTATGTATCTAAGAGAGGAAGCGACTCTAATAACGGCACAGCAGACAATCCTTGGCTAACCATCCAAAAAGCAGCTAATTCTGTGATCCCTGGCGAGACCGTTGTTATCGAAACTGGCACATATAATGAACGTGTTATTATCCCCTCTAGTGCGAGTGGTAATACCAAAAATACTACAAAGTTTATCGCCCAGGGTAATGTGGTGGTAACTCAAGCATTTGTTATTAACTCAGACTATACAGAATTAGAGGGATTTGAAATCACTCCCGGCTCTTCTTCAATCACCGACAATCAAAGAACGGTTGGCCAATTACAAGTAAACGGAAACCAAAATATCCTTAAAAGATTAAATATTCATGATCTAGTGAGGGGTACGGCCATCACAATTTCTCCCGGAAAATCATATAACACAATAGAAGATTGTGTGATTACTACTCCTCGACAAGGAGGTGTAGGCTCATCCAACGATAAACTTGGCCCCTCTTATACCACCGTTAGAAATACTGTTATTAGTAAGTGGGCTGGCGAAGTGGGAATAGATACGGTAGGAGACCACTGGACGTTAGATAATGTAACGCTAAGAGGCGTAACGACTTCGGATTATCAAAATTCGAGCGTACAAAATGGCGACGGAATTTGGGCAAACAACAGTAGCAATAACGTTATTAAAAATTCAAAAATTTACGACATTTGGCCTCATAATGGTTTTAGAAATCAACACGCCGATTGCATACAGGTTTGGACAAATACGACAGGGTTATTAATAGAAAATACAGTAATAGGCTCCTGGAAACCTGGAGGTGCCGATGGGTCTCCCGGCCCTACGATGGGTATAATGCTAGGCACCGTTTCTGACGGTAGCACCATAGACATAACTATAAGAAACTCACTATTCTTAATGGGAATTGCTCCCAACACCCACCCGACCGCTTCCGGGCGGACCAATGGTACAATTAACGTTACCCTCATTAACAATACTTTTTTCTCTAACTATCCGGAATTGGGCAATATAACTAGAATAACGGCACGAAATAACATTTTTTACTCACATAGGGGGTTTGGCGGGATATTAGACTCAGACTACAATGCATTCCTTTGGGAAGATTGGGAGAACGGGGCCAGTACAATTAACTCAGGCGAGGGAGCACACTCGCTAGGAAGAACACAAGCCGCTCGTCTGCGGGCAACAGACGTATTTGTGAATCCTGACGTAAGCGCATCAACCAACTACGGGCTAAATGCTAACTTTCGACCAAAGGGCGTTTTGCTTCGTGCAGGAGACCCACTCTACACCTTGGCATATGACTTAATGGGAATTACTCGTTCAAGTCCGCCGAGTATAGGGGCGTACGAATAGTCTGATTCGAGCTAAGACCTCGAACGTATTGCTTTTTGTATCCATAGGCCAGTACATTTGTTTAACTCAGTTGTTGTGGCTTAAAAAAAGAAGATTAAGATGTAAAAGCCACGTCAAAATTTAAAAAATATAGACTTTTTACCTCTGTTATGTTACCATTTGTAAGCCTTATAAGGCCCCATCTTCTAACGGTTAGGAAACCGGGTTTTCATCCCGGCAATAGGGGTTCGATTCCCCTTGGGGTCACCAATTTAAGAACCCCGCTTTTGTGGAGTTATTAAATTGACAGCTACCCGAGAATGACGCCGAAAAACTCCTAAACAAAGTTTGAAAACAGGAATACACACAGAATTACACCTTGCACGGAACGAAAGTGTATCTAGAACAAAACGAATTTAAGCAATTTAATTAGCTAGGTTAAATTACTTTAGTGGTAGGCTATATTTACTTAAGGGTCTAGGCGAGCAACGTATATTTCAAAAAACACTATCGTGTGTAGTCAAACTGTAATAATTTGCCTAGTAAACTTGTAGCAACAAATTACTTTACGGTAAAATTGACGCTATTGCCTTCTCCTTTTATAGACTTGATACCACTCGTAAACCAGTCGACGTTGACCTGAAGTAAACTTAGCTTATACGTCATGCCCGGTTTTGGAGCGTGACAATAGGAAGTCTTGCCGGACCAGTCATCCATATTGCATAAAACTTTTGGAAGTGTAAAAGTCCCCGTCTTTCGGTCTTTGTTAATTTTTAGGTAGACATAGTTTTCACCCTCTTTACGGACACCTGGACGCTTATCCTTACTGATATAGGCGAGACGACGATACTGAAAACCGTCCGGCCTCTTAATAGCCACTAATATTCTGCCAGCAAAATTTGAATCGGCGTAAAACGTTATAGTTGTGCCAACAGGGCCTTTTTTGGGGCTTATCTTTTTTATCTTAGCACTGTGTTTAACGGGCGACCCTGCTTGAGATTTAGAAACTACATAAGAGCCAACTCCGCCAATGGCTAACACGACAAACACTCCAACTATTATTAAGTGCAAATGAGCAATACCCTTATTGCTTAGTTTTTTATACATTTAACTATCCTTACCTTTATTTTTAACTTATGTCTTAATTGTCTTACAAGCAATCTAAAAAGTCTATATTTACCTTAAAAATATACCCCTATGTTAAAAACTTATTTGTATAAAAATATTTTTAATCATCCTTTAGCTTGGGCAGACAAAATTTATATAATCCAGAACTAACTTTTGCTTATGGCACCTTTCTGCAAGCGATTAAAAAGCCTTTTCGTGTTAATAAATTTCATTGACAACAAATGGTCTTATTCATTAGACTATCATTAGCACTCTCGTATAGTGAGTGCTAATCGTAAGCTATAAATATTGAGAGGAGGCCATTATGGCAATAGTAAAATGGGACCCTTTCAGGGGACTAGATAATTTTTTTGAAGACGACTTGTCAATCTTACCTTTCGGTAGAAACTTACCAAGCGATTTGTCGGTCGACGTCTACGAGGACGGTAGCAACGTCGTGGCAGAAATGCATGTCGCCGGTATGGATCCAAAAAAACTCGACGTTACCGTGGAAGACAATTACCTAAGAGTGGTCGGTTGCAAAGAGGAAGCCAAAGAAGATAAAAGTAAAAGCTACTATTACAAGGAGATAAGACGAGGTTCGTTCGAAAGGGCAGTCCGCTTACCGGCTCCCGTCAAGGAACAAAACGCCAAAGCTACCTACGAAAACGGGGTGCTAAAAGTCATTATACCCAAGGAAGTTGCCGATAAAAAGCATAAAAAAGTCGAAATCGAGATTAAAAAGAAGTAATCGACTCACTTTTACAGTAAAAAAACACCCTTTTTTAGGGTGTTTTTACTATGTGCCGATACCCTGATTATATTAATAGTTTTCGGCTAAAAGCTCGTAATAACTTTGAGGATGAGCGCAAGCTGGGCACTCCTTGGGAGCTTCTTTGCCTTTATGAACATAACCGCAGTTTCGACAGCGCCAATATACTTCTTGGTCTCTCTTAAAAACCTTGCCCTGTTTTACATTCTCCATAAGTTTTAGGTAGCGTTTTTCGTGCTCTTCCTCTACCTCACCAATTTCGGTGAAGACAGTTGCCGCTTCCTTGTAGCCTTCTTCTTCGGCTTTAGCTGCAAATTCCGGATACATCGAAGTCCATTCATACTTTTCGCCATCTGCGGCCGCTTTTAAGTTAGTGGCCGTATCACCGACTTTAGGGAAGTCATAATTTTCTAGCGTTGCCATCACTTTTTTGTCTGGTAATAATTTCATTAACCTCTTGGCATGTTCTTTTTCATTATCGGCGGTCTCGGTAAAAATTGCAGCTATTTGTTCATACCCTTCTTTCTTAGCCTGAGACGCAAAAAAAGTATATTTATTTCTGGCCATACTTTCGCCAGCGATAGCCTTTAAAATATTGGCTGGTGTTTCCATCACTTCCTCCTTAGGTACTTTATTATTTTACTTTATTTTATAAGACTAAACAAAAGACCCCGCCCTTCTCAAGACGGGGTCTTTCTACAGTTGTTGTAAGGTACGAGCGATCAGTCAATTCTCTGCTTCAAGCGTAAACACTAGCATACTTTTGTTTTTTTTACCAGTATTTATCCACAGGATTATTTATTGACGACGACGGATTACCCAGAATCTATAGCCCAGTGTCCCTAATGCCGTCGAGCCGGTGAATAAGCCAACTATTCCGCCAGGACCTGTGTTGGGCACTTCCTTTGGAACAATCGGTTCGGCAGGGGGAGTCGGTGTTTCCTCTTTCTCTGGCGGTGCAGGGGGAGGAGTTACGCTACATTCAGGCGAATCTGCCGGCAAGTGTTCTTTACCCGGGATAGGGCACATATCAGGAGGAGTTACGCTACTGATAGTGACACTACAATCTTCGCTGGTTACAGTTTGCGATTTACCATCGACCATAAAGGTCAGTTTTACGTTGGCAGTATATGTGCCGTCTTTGTCGTACTGATGGACAGTGGTTAGCAAGCTGGTTATTAGCTCGCCGCTGCTATCGCCAAAGTTATAGGTAGCAGTACTTAACGTTGCACCTCCAGTGGCGGTGTATGCGGTATTGAATTTAAACTTACGATTACCCAAACTAGTCGCTGTTAACAGATCGCAAGTGTAGCGAGGTTTTGGTTGTGGTTTTGGTGGTTTGGGTGGTTTAGGCTCCGGTGGTTTGGGTGGTTCCGGTGGTTTGGGTGGCTCAGGACATTGCTTATCTACCGTAGCATCGTCCGAGATTGGGCCTAATTCATCACCGTCTGCGGTAGCAATGTTCTTTAAAGACTCTGCCTTGCACTTACATTTTTTATCGGTAGAACCAACAGTCGCTTTAAAAACAAAGGTAATGCTTTTGCCAACATTTAAGGTACCGGCATTTATGCCACTACCAAAGAACTTGTTATCATCCGAAACGGCCTTGCCGTCTTGCTCCAGCGTGTTATCTATATATGTGACACCGCTAGGCAGCTTGTCGCTAACAATCAAGTTAGTGATGGCAACTTCGCCCGTATTGGTAACTACTACTCGATATCTAACTATCGATCCATTAGGTACAGTTACACTATCGCGCCAATCGTGCTCATCTTTTCTTTGTACTTGTTTAACAATTTTATAGTCGGGCTTATGAACTACTTTGCATTTTAAGTCTAATGTAGCCGAATCTTTTTTAGCCTGTAGATTATCGGCTGTCATATGAGCCCAGTTGGTGACTTTCTTCTCTTGACAAGGATTCGGTTGGGTTTTGGCTTTTGTACCTACCTTAAACTGGAATACTACTTTGTCGCCTTTTGCCAAACGAGCAACTTTAGCTCCCTTATCTCCAAAGAAAGCCGTGGCATTAGCTGCTACGCCGTCTTTAGTTAGGCTACCGTTAATATATTCTAAATCGGCTGGCAATTTATCGCGTACAAACAGATTGGTAACCGGAGCTGCGCCGGTACTTTTAACGACAACCCGAAATTCGGCAATTTCACCGTAATTAATGCTGGCATTCTCTCGCCAATTACCATTACCAACTCTTACAGTTTTCTCTATTTCATAGTCTGGTTTGGCTGGCTTAGTGGTAGGATGAGCCTTTACGGGGTTACCGCAACTAGCCAAAATGGCGTACATAAAAACGCCGTTATCCATAGCCACAAAAGCATCCAAGTTATTGCCAACAAAAGACACACTCGGAGTTCTGGTGTAAAAAGTAGTGCCTTGATGGGTTACTTTGGTACTGCCAGGAATGTTTAAACGTCCGGCGGTGCGGGCGTTGTTGGCTACAACCTTGCCGCCAACCACCACATTACCACTTTTGGTCACGTGGCCTTTGCGGGCATACTGCTTAATATTTTGAATATCCTTTTTAGATATATCAAAATAGTCAAAAATATGCCTTACGCTGGCATTGCCGTTATATTTGTTTTGTAGCTCACTAATACTCATTGCGCCACAACGCATAACAGCGTTACTGTCACAATCGCGAACCGAGCTAAAGTTTACATTTTCTGCGCCAAGCATCGGGTTAAACAATAATCCCAACGCCATTATCGTGCCTGTAAATAAGCCGAAAAGGCCGGCACGAACAGGACTCTTGGCTGCTAGTTTAACACCTCTTTTAAGATGTCTAGCTATATTCTTTATAAACATCTACATCACCTCCCAGTAATGATATACTGCTAATCTAACATAAGTTTAATCAATTGTCAATATATTTTGCAATATTTTTTAATAAGCACAAGCTTTTTACACTATAGAAAATTAATTTGTATATAAAAATAAAATCAAAATAAAACGGATACGGTTAATTAACTTTCTGAAATTGTCGCTATTTTCTGAAAAAAATCGACATTTTAATAAAAATAAATAAATGTTGTAAAAATTATATTTTTAACGGAGAAGGGCAGGCCTCACGCAAAAAACTGCGTGGGCCGCCCCTCTCTATGTGACGCGTGGCGACTACTCCCTCATCACAACGAAGCCTAGTGACTCCTTTTGATGGGACTGTAGTGTGTGTTGGCTTTTTGCAGGACCCTCAAGGGGTCCTGTCTAAATTTTAGAGCATTATCCGGGGTTATAAACCCCAAATTCGGCCCCATTCTGCGCCCGAAAAACAAATCCACCGCCCAAGCGGTGAACTTCGCGATCAGGTCGTGCAGATAGCCCAACCTTACCTCCTTTAAGTAAGTACACCCCCGCCCATGAGGGTGCCGATGATTGCTAAGGCAAGCCCGACGATCATTATGACGATCATCAGGATGTTTTCATTTTTCTCCTCCACGGAGACACCCCCTTTAGGTAGCCTCTAAAACACCTGACCCCTTGCCTTTGAGACACTGTTGTTTGCCCTTCCGCTTGGGTATGCCTGATACTCCCCAGGTCCAACGCTAAACACACAGATAAAGTTCAACATTAATCAACTGTTAACGAACTTACGAACTACGTCCACCATTCCGCCCACGATAAAAAATAAAATAGCACAAAAACCCACAAAAATCTTGTTCATGCAAATACAAATAGGTCGCCTACCCTCAAATGAAAATAAATAATTAGGCTTGGGCGAACTAACTATATAGCACTAACTTTAACTTTTATATCAATTCATTAGTAGTATCACAGCTTATACTGGAAATTATTGATGAGCGACATACAAAAGCTTATTTTTGGCAAATTGGGTTATTGGGTGCTGGGTTTGAGCACGTCTTTCAGTTCGAGCTTGGCGCGGGGGAAGCTAAAGCCAAAAGTACTCCCCTTGCCTTCTTGGGTTTTAAAAATAATAGCTCCGCCTTGGGCCACCACCACTTTTTTGGCCATAAACAACCCCAGTCCGGTACCGTCCGGGCGAGCCTTGCGAGCATTGCCGGCGCGGTAAAACTTAGTAAACAGTTTGTGCTGCTCGCTTTTTGGCACACCTATACCCGTATCGGTTACAGAGTAAATCACGTTGTTTTCGTCGGCTTTCAGCTGGATAGTAATTTTTCCGCCGTTGGGTGTATAGTAAACGGCGTTATCGGCAAAATTCATTATTACCTGGCGGATTTTAGTTTCATCTAAGTTCATCATCGGAAAATCGGTTGGCTTATTAAAGACCATTTCTAAATCTCGAGCTTTGGCGGTTTCGGCCAGTTGCTTAATTTCGCCCTCTACTACGTCTGGCAAATAAGTCGGTTTAGCCTCTATAACAAATTTTCCGGTTTTTAGCCTGCTTACATTAAGTAAATCGGCTATTAAATATACCATTCGCTGACTAGATAAAAAGGCCTGATCTACAAAATTATGTTGCTGTTCATTAAGCTCCCCCGCATCTCCCTCTTGTAACATCGACAAATAGCCTTTAATAGAAGTTAGAGGGGTGCGGAGCTGATGCGATGCCATGCTAATAAACTCGTCTTTCGCTTCGTCTAAAGCTACCAATTTTTCGTTGGTTTTTTGCAAACGCGCAGTGGCGTCTTCGATGCGCTTTTGCAGAGTTATGTTAAATTGAGCTATTTCTTCAAACCTCAAGGTATTTTGCACGGCAATCGCTACCTCATCAGCAATTATTTCTAAAATTTGTAAGTCCTGATTAGAGTAAGCATTGCTACTTTTTTTAATGCCAACTATTAGGTAGCCTACATATTGGTCTTGGCTTTCCATTTTTATGACTGCCCCGATATTGCATTTCGATAGAAGTGTTTTTAAATTTTCATCTTCGCCAATTTCGCTGATTGTCTTTTTTTGGCTGTTTAACACTGTTTTAAACAACGAACCCCAACTTTCGTCTGCAAAGATTTTGATATTTGTTCCGACGGTATGAAAATCTATCGTAGCTTTTTCGTCCACATAAAAGTTGCAAAACTCTGTTTTTAAGTTTTTGTTGACTTCTTCGGCAGTTATGGTTAGCAATTTGTAAAGATCTATTTCGCTTACCAGGTTAGAGTTTATTTTGTTTAAAAACTCTTGAGAATCATAAGCGTCTCTGTAAAAGATACTGTTTGTGAACTTATCGAAAAACCTCTTCAAGGGTTGAAAACTTAATGCAGCTACTGCACTAAAAGCTGCTAGTAAAATCTCTTGTTGTAAAGTAATAGAAAAGGGTGAAACTAGCCTCGCTAAACCGAAAGCTGCGACTGAATAAGAAGCCACCACCACTAAGACAGAAAGCGTATAAGCAACTGATCTTGCAACAATCAATTTTATATCAAATAGTCCATGTTTAAATATAGCGTAGGAGATAAATGCTACTAGAGTAAATCCTGTCAGTGGAACTAGTAGTTG
>JAGOOV010000015.1 GCA_017992295.1 Candidatus Saccharimonadota bacterium | reverse complement strand
ACCAATAGTGGGGCCGGTAATGCCAACTTTAGCGTAGATGGTACAGTCGGTATTGGCACTTCTCCTAGTAATAATAAATTGTCTATTAACACCCCAAGTAGCGCAGACTCTAGCGCTCAAGCAATTATTTACACCAATGGCATAAACAATAAAGGCCTGGTAATCCAAAGTGCGACCGGGCAGAACGCCAATAATTTTGAAGTTCAAAATAGTAGCGGCCAAGCGTTGGCTGGCTTTGACAGAAGTGGACAGCTTATACTGGGTAACGACGCTTCAACCGCTCAAAGAGGCTTAATTTCTTTTAATGATTCGGTAGGGGCTAACAACTTTACATCGGTACTCGGGACTAACAACCTAACAGCTTCACGAACAATCAACTTGCCAGACGAAGACGGAACAATATGTTTAAGCGGTTCGGCTGGTTGCGGATTTATAATACTTGGCCCAAATTCTTCACAAATAGACTCAACCAACAATGCCAGCATTTCGATAAATAAAACAAATGCCACCGGCAATATGCTAACTTTGCAAAACATGGGAAGTACTGCCTTTAGCGTACTTAACAACGGTGCTTTACAACTCAGAGTGTCGGATGCAAACGCCATGACCGTCTTAAATGCTTCGGGAAATCAATATTTTAATGTAGATACTTCGGCCGGTATCGTGCAAATCGGAGGCTTCAGTGCAGACGGAACCGGCGTTATATTGGTATTTGACATTAAAAATACCGACGGCGATCCAACCGGTCAGGAAGGGGCAATGTACTATAACAGTGCGAGAGGCAACTTTAGATGTTATCAGAATAGTCGTGGCTGGACGGATTGTTTGGGCACGCCAAAGCCAAATACCAGGAGGGTTACAAACATTATGTACTCCGGTACCGGCACGACATTTGCTTATCCGATTGGCGATATAGTGACAGCCAGCGGTACAGCTTCGGCCGTTACAGCAACCACCTCAACCCCGCCAATGATTAACTATGCAACCAACAATACCAATGGAAACAGTGCCGGCATTAACGGTAACACTAATTACAACTCCAGCAACAATCCAGGATTTCAAACTTATGTTCAAATACCTACTAGAACAAATATACGAATTTGGTCGGGTTTTACTAATCAGACAAGAGCAACGATTGGCGGCAGCAACAACCCGGCGGGAGATATCGCCGCCTTTAGATACGATACTGCTACCGACGGCACAACTTGGCGTTGCGTTACAAAAAATAACTCCACTATAAATGTTCAAGATTCCGGGGTAACCGTAGGGACGGCTGGCGTAAAGCTGGAAATTATTTTGTCTAGTGGTAACGTGGCTTTCAAGATTGATGGCGTGGAAGTCTGTAATAATACGGCCAATCTGCCTAGAGCCAACCAGATGCTTCGTTACGTGAATTCGATAACTAATCTAAGCGCGTCGAGTAGAAGCTTAAGAGTCGGATGGGTATATATAGACAGCGATTTTTAACCATGAGAAGTTTTACGACAACCACCATAAATGATAATCTAGTAACCGAAGAGTTTGGCGGGGGTTTGAATGTGCAACGGATAATATCTGTGATTAATCAAAAAGGCGGAGTAGGAAAAACTACCACTGTTGTCAATTTAGCAGCTTATTTAGCAAAACTAGGTAAAAGGGTGTTGGTAGTTGATATGGATCCTCAAGGAAATGCTACCAGTGGGCTTGGAATAGATAAGCTAAACCTTAAAACTAACACTTACCAGCTGTATATGGATAACAGGTTACCGGAAGAGCTAGTTGTAAATACGACAATTAATAGATTGCAACTGCTACCAACCAACGGTGATTTAGCCAGTGTTGAAGTTCAGCTTGCCGGAGAACCTTCTAGGGAATCTAAATTTAAAACCTGTTTAAATAAAGCAAATTTGCAATACGATTTTGTTTTGGTTGATTGCCCGCCATCGCTAGGCTTACTGACGGTTAACGCTTTAGTTGGGTCAAGCGACGTTATAATACCCATTCAAAGCGAGTACTACGCTATGGAGGGGTTAAGCCAATTGTTGCAAATTATTGAACGTGTCCAACAAGGCTTTAATTCTACGCTACAGGTGTTGGGTTTGGTTATGACAATGTATGACCCAAGAACATCACTAAGCGGACAAGTTTATGAAGAAATGAAAAAGGCTTTCGGTAGTTTGGTGTTTAAGTCTGTTATTCCGCGTAATGTGCGCTTGGCGGAAGCCCCAAGCCACGGCAAACCAATACTTTTGTACGATAAATGGTCTAAAGGAGCCAGAGCATATAAATCATTAGCCAAGGAGGTAATTAGTCGTGTCAGCTAAAAATAAAAGATTAGGTAAAGGTTTTGATGTATTGGTGCCCATTGGTGTTAATGTGCCCAACATCACTGCCGGTAGTCAAGAAAAAATACATAAACTGGCTATTGATATTGTGGTACCAAGAACCGAACAACCAAGACTGAGTTTTGATGAAAAAGCCCTTCAAGAATTGGCTGATTCCATTAAAGTTCATGGCATTATTCAACCGTTAATAGTCAGCCAGCTAAAGCAAGGGCTGTACTCAATAATCGCCGGTGAACGACGCTGGCGGGCGGCAAAAATGATTGGCCTAAACGAAATACCTGCGATTATTAGAAGTGCCAACGAACATCAACAACTGGAAATCTCGCTTTTAGAGAATATTCAACGTGAAGATTTAAATCCGGTAGAGAAAGCAATTGCCATTTTGCGCTTACGTGATCAATTTGGACAGAATGTTGATACCATTGCCCAGCGCTTAGGGAAAGCCCAAACGACAGTAATAAACATTATTCGGTTATTAAATTTACCGCCCGAAATGCAGCAAGCGTTGCAGGAGGGCAAAATTACCGAGGGGCACGCCAGATCCTTGCTTAGTTTGCAAAACGATCCACAGTCGCAAAAGCGTCTTTATGAAAACATTTTGGTTAACAAATGGTCGGTGCGTCGCGCCGAGCAATTTGTGGTCGATACCAAAAGAGCAAAAATAAAAACAAAAAGTATAAAAACAAAAACTACGGATAATTTACAGGCTGCGACCAAGTTGAAAAAATACTTCGGAGTTAAAAATGTAACCATCCAAAAAAGCTTGAAGGGCACTGGCAAGCTAGTAATTAGCTTTGCTAGCGAAAAAGAATACGAGCATATTTTGGAAAAAATACTCAAACACTAAAACCACCAAAACGACTAAAGTCGGTTATTAAAAAAATAGATTCATTAACCAAGGTATAAAAGCCTGAGACAGTTTACCACTTGATGCTTTTTGCATGTAAATTTTGTTGGTAAAAACCCAAGGCCCAGTCTTAGGGTCTAGGAAAAATAAGCGGTAAAGCCTTTAATTAATGTTCAAACCTCTGTTTTAGAACAAGAATCTAGATGAGCCCGTTAGTATAGACGAGGGCAAACTAATAGCATTGAGTAAATCGGGCGATAAGTGTCCAAGTATATTATAAATTCAGGGATGTGTTTGCTGGAGGATACTAAATAATCTTATTTCGTTTAGCGGGAAATACCTAATCCATAAACGTCCAACGACGTTTTGAGTAGGCACTAGCCCCAAGCCGTTGCGGGAGTCGAGAGATCCGCCAGGTGACCTGTTATCGCCGACAACAAAAAGCTCATTTTCGCCTACGTTAACGTCAACATCGCCAACCGTAATATCTAAATCGTTGGCGTAAAGATTGTCACTATCCGGGTTGAAGCCACTGGGCTGGTCGGTATTGTAAACGGTTATTTTATTGTTTTTAACAACTACGCGATCGCCAGGTAGACCAATCACGCGCTTGATTAATTGTATGCCGGGATCGCTTGGTTTTTTGAAGACAACCACCTCGCCACGACTGGGTACATATTGTTTTCCTCTTAGTCCTGAAAAGGTTTTAGGTAGTTTTAATATAAAAACCCGGTTGCCGTCTTGCAGGGTAGATTCCATACTGGAACCGTCAACTACATAGCTTTGAAAAATAAATACTATCATCAACACGGCAAAAAAAGGCGACAAAATAAATAATGCTACCGTATAAATGATATTTTTAGTGTCCTCTGTAATGACCGGCCGAGGAGCGGGTGAACTCGGCTGCAAATTATTTGGATTATAGGTGTTATATGATTGTGGGGGCATAAAAAATCTCAGTGTCTATTGTAATCTAAAAGGCCCAAAAAACTATGTTTTTTGTTATAATACAAAAGCTTTTTAGTGATTTTATGTATAAATTTCAACCAATAAATCCAAAGAAACCAAAAAATATTGACGGCATTTTATCGTCCGGCCCCAGGAGACCTCGCCGGCCCGTTGTTGGTAATAAAAATGTTGGGATTCCTGGTTTCTACCCCCTGGAACAGAGAAGAATTGATAGCTTTGATAAGGCGGAAGGGTTTAGAGGGCGTACTTTACCTCGCCTTGATGAAAGCGGTGGCTACCAGAAGCCGCCAAATCTGCAGCAGTCTCGCCGGCCTTTGCAACCGATACAGGCTAGACAACTACTAAAGCAAGACAACAAAAGTAGGAAACGCAGGCAAATTTTTAAACGTACTGCACTGGTTGGGGGGTCTCTGGTATTAATTTTTGCCGCAGTATTTATAGGTAAAGCCTGGTGGAGTGCTCATAAAGTATTCCGGGGCGGGGGTTCGGCCTTGGCTTTTAATGCCAATATTGATCCGCATCTGCTAAACGGCGAAGGTGACGGAAGAGTAAATATTTTGCTGTTGGGTAAGGGGGGTGAAGGTCACGCTGGCGGTGATTTGACCGATAGTATGATGATTGCCAGCATTGACCCTATAAACAACAAGTTAGCATTTATGAGCATTCCTAGAGACCTATGGGTACAGCCTCGAGAATTGGGGCATATGAAAATCAACGCAGTCTATGCCAATGTTAAAAACGCGGCTTTAAACAGAAATTACAAAGACAAGAACGGCGCCGAGGATAGAGGCATAAATGCCGTGACACAGACTGTAGAAAAATATATGGGCATTAATATACATTACTATTCGATGATTGATTTTGTAGCCTTTGAAGAGGCGGTAAACACTATAGGCGGAATCGATATAACTTTGGAAGAACCTTTTAGCGATCCGACTATGTTGGTTGGAAGAAGATATTTCTCTCTGCCTGCCGGCAAATCGCATCTTAACGGAGGCTATGCTTTAGCGTATGCCAGGTCTAGGTATGGCACCAGTCGGGGTGATTTTGATCGGGGCGAACAACAACAAAAGGTAATTGTAGGCATTAAAAATAAAATTATGTCTACCAGTACATATGCTAATCCGGTAAAAGTGTCTCAATTACTAGGCACCTTTGGCAGCAAAATCAGAACCAATTTATCTATTGATGACACGATGCGAGTTTACGGCATTTCTAAGCGGTTAAGTGAGGGTGATATAAGCCACTTTGATTTAGCCCAAGAACCGAGAGCCGTTGTAAAAACTGCTAATATTGCCGGGCAATCGGTAGTTATACCTAAAGCGGGAGTAGATAATTATGATCAAGTGAAAGCTTTCGTGCGCAACAAACTCAAGGACGGTTTTATAATTAAAGAAAACCCCAGCATTATTGTTTTAAACGGCACTAACACTGTTGGTTTGGCTCAAAGGCGAGCTGACGAACTAAAAAGCTATGGCTATAAAATTGCACGAGTGGGCGATGCAACTGTCAAGGATATACAATACACGGTGCTTATCGACAAAACCAAAGGCAAAAAGAAATACACAAAACGGTATTTAGAGCGCAGATTAAACGTTAAAGCAGTTGGTGGTGTTAAAGGGTTGGACGTGAGTCAATACGATGTTGATTTCATAGTTATTACCGGACCAAACGGCTGAAAATGAAAAAGGTAATAAATAAGATAAAGCCTAAATCGGGACTATCGAGTTTTATACATAGTCTAATTAACGCGCTAGTACCGTTATTAATTCTGGTTTTTGTCAGGCTAGACTTGCCAATTTTAGCGGCAGTAGCTGTGGTTTTAGCTAAGTGGCGAGTGGTTGCAGTTAAGCCAAGACATTGGTTAAGTAATGTTCGAGCTAACTTGGTCGATGTTTTTGTAGGCTTGTCGACGGTGGTTTTTATTGCCGGCAGCGACTACATTTATACCCAACTTTTTTGGGTTATAGCCTATTCTTTGTGGCTAGTTTGGTTAAAGCCGAAATCAAAGCCGGTACCTGTTATATCCCAAGCCCTAATAGCTCAGGCGCTTGCATTAGTCGCTTTTTACAGAGCCTTCCCCAGTAGTTCGCTACTAGCCGGAGTGTTGATTGTTTGGTTAGTTTGCTATGCCAGTGCTAAACACTTTCTTGGAGCTTTTGACGAGCCACTAACTAACGTAATGAGTAATATTTGGGCATGGTTCGGGGCGATAATGGCCTGGATATTGGGACACTGGTCTATTGAATATCTGTTTCTACCGCAGATAGCGCTGATACTGAGTGTATTGGGTTATAGTTTGGCTACATTTTACTACCTAAGCAGTAAGGGCAGGTTAAAACCGGCTTTGAAGGCACAGCTAATCATCGTGGTCGTTTTAATACTGTTGGTCTTAATTGTTTTTTCGGACTGGCAAGATAAAACCATATAGCTCGTTGATAAGAAAATTAAGTATTTTTTAAAGGAGGTACATCTTATGGCGGATAAGAAAAATGATCAAAATAAAAAAATCCTACATAGCCTAAAGGCTACACCAATTACTCTGTTGATGGCCTTCATTTTTGGTATTTTTGGAGGAGTTGTTGGTGTGCGAATTTTTCCTGATCGGGTAACATCTCTAAATACTACTTCTAATCAACAAAAGATAGTGTCTAGCCAAAGTGAGCTGATTGCCTCTATAGCCAAGAGTATTAATCCTAGCGTCGTCTCGATTGTTACTAAGAAAACAACAACCTCTTATGACCCCTTTTATTCGATTTTTGGGGGCCAATCTTCACAATCCACTACCGGTGCCGGAACAGGCATTATCCTATCCAGCGACGGCGTGGTTGTTACCAATAAACACGTTGTTCCAGAAGGTACGAACAATATTTCTATAACTACAAGTAACGGAAAAACTTACGACAAAGTAACGGTCTTAGCTCGTGATCCGCGAAGTAACTATGATGTGGCTTTTTTAAAAATTTCGGGGGTAAATGACTTAAAGCCGGCAAAATTGGGAGATTCTTCCAAAATGCAGGTAGGAGACTCCGTAGTGGCCATTGGCAACGCCTTAGGAGAGTTCCAGAATACCGTAACAAGCGGTATTATTTCGGGCTTAGGTCGACCGATAATTGCTGGTAACACCGCCAGCGGTTCGGTTGAATCGCTAAATAATCTGTTTCAAACTGATGCTGCTATGAATTCAGGTAATTCCGGAGGGCCTTTAGTTAATATGAACAGCGAAGTCATAGGCATTAATACCGCTGTTGCCGGAGATGCCCAAAACATTGGTTTTTCTATCCCGATAAATGATATTAAATCTCAAATCGGTAGCGTCTTAAAAAGTGGCAAACTAAAGGTACCCTACTTGGGAGTGAGATACGTTCCTCTGAACGAAGCTTTGAAAAACCGGTATGACTTGCCGGTTAACGATGGAGCTTGGCTAAAAACTGCCGATGTTGACCAGGCGGTTATAAACGGCAGCCCGGCCGATAAAGCGGGCCTTAAAGAAAATGACATCATAACCAAGATTGGCTCTCAGAAAATTGATGAGCAAAATACATTGTCGGCTGTACTCGGAAAATACCAAGTTGGTGATGAGGTGCAAATAACTTATGTGAGAGACGGTAAAACCCATACAACAAAAACAAAGCTCGAGGCTGCACCTACTGGCCTTCAGTCAAGGTAGCCCTTGGTGCTTTTGGCAAGGAAGGCTAGATTTTAGAAAAAAGCTGTACTAAACCGTGGGAGTCTATTAATTTAAATTTTTGCGTGGCAAAAGTATTTTTCACTTTTTGGTGTTGATTCTTGAGGGATTCTACGAAGACCAAAGCCCCTTTATTTAGAAACGGATTTAGTTTGTGGGCTAAAAGATTTATATAATCAAGTCCGTCTGCTCCGCCAAAAATTGCGTCGACGGGTTCGTAACGACTTTCCGGCAGCAAATTAAAATTATCCGGTACGTATGGTAAGTTGGCTAAAACCACATCGTATAATGTCCGTTTTTGCGGCAATAAATCGGCTTTCACAAAAGACACTTCGGCATTTAAATTAGTAGCATTTTGTTTAGCTATTTTTAGAGCGTTTAGGCTGTTATCGGTGGCTGTAACTTCTAAGTGGGGGAAGGTAAGCTTTGCGCTAACAGCTAAACAGCCGCTGCCAGTACCGATATCGATTAACTTTGCCTTAGGGTTAGTCGGTAGATGTTTAGCTAGCAGATAAATAAAACTTTCACTTTCCGGTTTGGGTATAAGGGCGTGATGATTGACTCTAAATACATAGCCGTAAAATTCCACAAAACCTCGTATGTAGGCCATCGGCTCATGGTTAAGTCGCCTCTGCAGTAGTCTATCTAATTTTGTTTGTTGTTGCTTGGTTAAATCTACGTCAAGATGGGCTAGTATAAAAGAACGGTCTTTTTTTAGTACCAGTTCTAAAAGTAGTAGGCAATCAATATAATAACTGGCTATTTGTTTAGATTTAAGGGCTGTTATTGCCGATTGCAGCCACTGCTTAGCAGTCATCAACTTTTATTCAGGTTGTTCTCAAACGACTGCAAATTGTCTATCAAGTCTTGAATATTACCATCTAACGCTGTCTGTAAATTACTGCGACTATAGTTAATACGATGATCCGTTATCCTGTCTTGGGGAAAATTGTAAGTTCTAATTTTCTCACTTCTGTCTCCTGAGCCAATCAGACTACGTCTGTTTTCCGATAATTTTTTTTGCTGTTCTTGAATTTGCTTTGCCAGCAGTCGAGACCTCAACACGTTCATAGCTTTGTCTTTGTTTTTAATCTGACTCTTTTCGTCTTGGCAAGTGACTACCATACCGGTTGGGATATGAGTTATTCTAACGGCCGAGTCGGTGGTGTTAACGCTTTGTCCGCCATGACCGCTGGAACGATAGACGTCAATTCTCAGGTCGTTTTGGTTAATAACTATGTCTGTCTCTTCGGCTTCTGGTAGTACGGCCACGGTAACAGTGCTAGTGTGTATTCGACCGGAGCTTTCGGTTGTTGGTATGCGTTGTACTCGGTGAACTCCGGCTTCAAACTTAAAGGTTTTATAGGCATTTTGACCGTGGATGGCAAAAATAACTTCTTTGAAACCTCCTATTTCGTTGGGGTTTTGGCTCATTAGTTCAATTTTATAATTATTGTTTTCTGCATATCTAAAGTACATCCGATACAATTCGCCAGCAAATAGACTGGCTTCGTCACCGCCGGCACCACTACGAATTTCTATAATGCAATCCCGTTGATCGTTGGGGTCTTGTGGCATTAGCAAATCTTCAAGCTGGTTCGTTAAAGCACTTATTTTTTTAGACAACTCCTCGCTTTCGCTTTGAGCTAACTCGGCGATTTCGTCGTTTTTTGAAGCTAACCCTTTGGCTTCTTTTAACTGTATGTTGAGTATTGAGAGTTGATCCCATAGCTCTATAACTTCTTTTATGAAGCTTAAACGCTTAGCTTTTTTGGGGTAATCCGAAGAATTGTAAGATATCGTGCCTTTATTTAAACTGTCTTGAATCTCTGCAAGCTCGTTTTTTAATTGCTTAATCTTATTTTCCATAACATAAAACTTTTAGCCAAACCGCTTTAGAAAATTGTCAGTCTAAGAGTCTGTTTTTGGTTGATTGGCCTTTTTGTCGGCCAATTTAGGTTTTGCCTTTTTTGACTCGCTTGATGCTTTTTTAGCAATTTTGGTTGAGGCTTTAGCTTGACGGGCTTTTTGGGCTGCTAATTGGCGTGCTCTGAACTTATCTACTCGACCTTCGATATCAACCAGTTTCTCTTGGCCGGTAAAGAAAGGGTGGCTGGCGCTACTGATGTGTACTTTAATTAATGGGTAAACATTTCCATCATCCCAAGTAATGGTTTCGTTGGTTTTAGCTGTCGAACGGGTTAAGATCCTAAAACCGTTGTTTAGGTCTTCGTATACGACCGGTCGGTAATCTTGAGGGTGAATATCTTTCTTCATCACTAGAGGTATCCTAATTTTTCAGCTTTTCGTGTTGATAGTACCTAAAGCATTAACTACTGGTACATCAAAGCCTGCGTAATTATATGGGGTTTTTAGAGCGTCGTCAAGAGGTGAAAATAGTTGAAAAAGAAAACCTATACTGATAATATAAACTGGCTTAATAAAATTATTAATGAATCAACCTAAGGTGATTATCCTCCCCGCTTGGGGCAGAAGCCGTAGGTGAAGGAGAAAAGGATAAAAATGTCAGAAGTAGATATTAAAGCTTTGCTTGAAGCCGGTGCTCACTTTGGGCACAAAACCAGTACCTGGCACCCAAAGATGGCTCCCTATTTACATAGTAAAAAAGGCAAAACTCTCATCATTAATTTAGAAACTACTGTTAGACAGATAGCCGATGCTATGGAATTTGTAGAAAAAACAATAAAATCAGGGCGGCAAGTATTGTTTGTCGGTACTAAAAGGCAGGCTAAAGACGCTATCAAGCGCGTGGCAGAATCGGTTTCTCAGCCGTACGTCAACGAAAGGTGGCTCGGGGGGATACTGACCAACAGCAACACAGTCAACGCTCGCATCAAAAAACTGAAAGACTACGAAGCAAAGATGTCTAGTGGCGAACTGGCGGCCAAATACAGTAAATTAGAAGTGCAGCGCTACCAAGAGCAAATAGACGAGATGAACTATAAATTCGGTGGAATAAAAGAGATGCATGGGCGTCCGGGAGCGTTGTTTATAGCTGATATTTTAGAGGATGAAATAGCTCTAAAAGAGGCCAATAAATTAGGCATACCGATTATAGGTTTGACCGATACCAACGCAGACCCGACTTTAGTTACATACCCGATAGCGTGTAATGACGATGCGATAAAAACAATTAACCTAGTACTGGAATATATCAAACAAGCGGTTCTAAAAGGCCAGACCGACAAAGAAAAGAACCAAGTAACGAAAGGAGAATAATAAATGTCTAAAATATCAATCGATACTATTAAGCGTCTTAGAGCATTAACAGGCGTGGGTATTACAGACGCCAAACAGGCTTTAGTGGAGTCTCAAGGAGACTTCGACAAAGCTCTAGAAGCCATGCGAATTAAGGGTTTAGCCAAGGTAGATAAAAGATCAGAAAGGGACGCTCGTTCGGGCATAGTTGATTCTTATGTGCATAGCGACCGCATAGGTGTTTTGGTGGAGGTAAATTGTGAAACCGATTTCGTAGCTCGCAACCAGCAATTTAGGGAATTTGTTCATAATGTAGCCTTGCATATTGCGGCTAGCTCTCCTTTATATATATCGGCAGAAGATATACCGGCAGAGGTGTTAAAAAGAGAAAAAGAGTTAATAATCGAAGAACTAAAAAGCTCCGGAAGACCCAAAGAGGTGATGGAGAAAATTGCCGAAGGAAAAATCGCGAAATACTACGATCAAGTCTGTCTGCTTAATCAGCCATTTATTAAAGAGCCCGAAAAGACGGTGGGTGATTTATTAAAAGAAGTCATGGCTAAAATGGGTGAAAATATGGTAATACGCCGCTTTGAACGCATGGCTCTTGGCGAAGTCAGCCCAATTGATAAAGCTTAGGGGGTTATCAGATTGAGCCATCCCGAATACAATCCAGATGACAGGCGGGAATTTGAAAGGCGTTCAAATTCGCTGGAGCATTCTAGCAACGGGGAAGAAACCGTATATGTTTTATACCAAGGTCCGGAAGAACCGATAATTAACAGCGCCATAACATCGGCCCAATCAGGCGAGGTTAACGGTTATCTAAAGGGCGCAGAAATACTAAACTTGCCTAATAAGGACGGCTTAGTCAACAACTATCTGCCAGAAGGTGCAGAGTTGCTAAATCTTGAGCCTTCAGGGACGGCGACTTTAGAAATTGGCTCCACTAAGGACCACAAGGCTGTGGGCGCAAAAGTCATTAAATTAATTTTTAGTCCCGGTGGCTCCGACAACTTCAAATCTAATTATCGGATTGATAAGTGAATATATAAGCTGTTTGATGGCAATTAGAACTCTTTTTTATTACAATAAAGGTATTATTTAAGAGGGGACAAAGTGGATTTAGATAAAATTTTAGCGGACACAAAAAGCAAACTAGAATTGGTAAAAACTCATTTTAGTCAAGAACTTAAAAAGGTCCGTACCGGCAGAGCCAACCCGGCGATTTTAGACGGAGTAGTAGTCGAAGCCTATAACACTCCTATGCCTCTAAGGCAGGTGGCAAACATCACCGCCCCGGAGGCGCAATTGTTGCAGGTAACCCCATTTGATCCAAATAATATTTCAGCCATCGGCGAGGCTATTCGCTCTAACCAGTCGTTAGGTCTTAACCCAACTGATGATGGTAGGGTGGTTAGAATACCAATCCCGCCGTTGACAACCGAGCGTCGACAGCAGTTAGTAAAACAGCTACACGATAAGTTTGAAGAAAGTATGATTTCGGCGCGGAATGTGCGCCATGAAAATCTGAGTATTTTAAAAACTGCTAAAAATGAAGGGCGAATCGGCGAGGATGATTTTAAGAGGATAGAAAAACAAATTGATGAACTGATGCAACAACTTAAAACCAATATCGATGCCCAAATGACCGACAAAGAGAAAGAAATAATGACGGTTTAGGTGTATAAGATAAAAACAAATCTAAAAAATACTAACACTATTAATATTAATGAAGTTGTTGGTAACTATAAAATCGCTATCGATAAAGCGATGGCTAATTATTTTAATAATAAGCTTGCCGACTTAAAAACTGAAGGCGTATCAAGATTTACCGAAGAAGCTTTAGAGATGCTAGAAGATTTTAGCACCAGACAGAGCAAAAGAATAAGAGGTTTTTTGGCATGGTTTACTTATGATTCGTTAGCTAAAAAACCGAACATAGATACTGGAAAAAAACTAGCGATAGCCATTGAGTTGATACAGAGTTACTTACTAATAATTGATGATGTGGCTGATAAGTCACCTTTTAGAAGAGGTAAGCCAACTATCCATGAGCTGTACAAGCAACATTATTCTTTAGAAAAAGACCCAACATCGTCAAACGTAATGGCAGTCATGGTAGGCTTGCTAGCTCAACATTTAGCCAACGAACTAATTCTAGGCTGTGAAATATCTAGTGATAGAATTAAGGCGACCCTGACTAACTTGCATAAAAATATTGTACAAACTTGTTTTGGTGAAATTGATGACATAATGGGCCCACTTACTGATAGTATTCTGATAAAAGAAGATGTATACAAAATTTACAAAGCTAAAAGCAGCTACTACACCTTTGTTAATCCTATCCAGACAGGTATTTCAGCGGCTGGTATTAAAAACAAAACCTTAACACGAACCGTGCAAGAATACGGTCTATTGGCCGGGGTGGCCTTTCAGATTCAAGATGACATTATCGGTATGTTTGGAGACAGCAGAGAAGTCGGCAAGTCTAACCTCGATGACTTGAAGGAGGGCAAGAACACCTTATTGGTAGCTTACTCTAGAAAAATGGCGAAGACACATGACGTTAAATTTTTAAATTCAATGCTCGGTAGACCAAGCGTTACAAAAAATCAACATGCTGAAGTTTGTCAAATAATGAGCGAATGCGGAGCGCTGGCTAAAGCCGAAAATGAGGCCGTTAAGTTGGCCGGGCAAGCGATAAAGGCTATATCAGAGGCACCTCTTTTAAGCCAAGAGGCTAAGCAAGTATATAAAAGACTAGTGGAGTATTCTATCAACAGGACTTACTAAATGGATAATCTGACCACACCACCAACACATATTGGCATAATAATGGATGGTAATCGTCGATGGGCTAATAAAGAGGGGCTACCAACACTTAAGGGTCATCAAGAAGGCTTAAAGACAATGGTTTCGATTGCTGAACACATTTTTAGTAGGGGAGCTAAATATCTCAGTGTCTATGCTTTTTCAACAGAGAACTGGAATCGTAGCGAATCTGAAGTTGAATACTTAATGGACTTAGTACCGTTTGCTTTTAAGAAGTATCTAGAAAAACTTGATGAACAAAATATCAGACTACTTTTTATGGGCAGCAGCACCGGGGTAAAAAAAGTATTGTTGAACTATGCGAATCAGCAGAAAAACAGACTGCCAATAATAGCGGCGGAACTTTATGCGTTTGTTTTAACTACGGAGGTCGGCAAGAGATTATTGAGGCCTACAACAAATACGCTAAAGAAGTACAAAAAGAAAACCATG
>JAGOOV010000002.1 GCA_017992295.1 Candidatus Saccharimonadota bacterium | reverse complement strand
TGATAGAACAGTTATATAGGGCCATGGATATTAATCGTGGCGGTCGGTACCATCACGCTTAAGCTAGATTTTCGTTTTATAATTTTTAGCCTAATAGGCTTAAGCTCGCAACTTAATAGTAATAAACGGTTGGTTTTTGTTTTTTAAGGCCAGCCGTAACGTGCTAATATATTGTTAATGAACGACGGGGAGGGCACTGCCAAAAAAGAACTGGCCTTGGGCAAGGCTATTGCAAAGGCTCGTAAAAAGGCCGGTTTGACCCAACAGGATCTTTGTTTTAAGGCCGGGTTGTCTTATTCAACGTTGGCCAAAATAGAACGTGGGGCTATCAAAACACCCAGCGTATTTACCGTTTCGGCTATCGCAGAGGCGACAGGACAGTCGATTGACCATTTACTAGGCAAAGAGACGGCAACCGCCTCAAACACGCCTCAAAAGGCCTATAAAACGTCTAAAAGCGGTATAAAGTTTGTGTACTTCGACGTAAACGGTGTATTGGTTAGATATTATCAAAGAGCTTTTACCAGCATTGCTTATGACTTTAACGTTTCGCCGGAAAGGGTTGAAGATATATTTTGGCAATACGAAGACAAATTAGTACGCGGTCAGATGAGTATGGCCGAATTTAATTCGATCCTGGTAACAAATATCGGTAGCCAAGGAGTAGATTGGAAGAGGTATTATTTAGACAACATAGAGCCGAACGAGAGTATGAAGCAGGTGGTAGAATGGGCTGCCGAGAATTATAAAATCGGTCTGTTAACTAACAACTTCCCGGAAATGACCAGGTCGATGCTGGCCAACAAAATATTGCCTGATGTTAATTATTGGAGTGTGGTTGATTCTTCAGAAGTAAAAACAGCTAAACCTGAGGAAGCAATCTTTCAAAAAGCCACTCAAATGGCCGGTGTAGAACCGAACGAAATACTACTTATTGACGACGAACGGCCGAATGTAATCGCGGCACAACGTATGGGCTGGCGGGTAATGTGGTTTGACGATTACAATCAGGAAGCCAACGAAGCTAAAATTAAACAAATGTTAGAGTTTTAGCCGATTATTCTTGACTATTAGTTGGTGGCTGATTGAAAGTTTTTAATTTCTTGTTCTAACTTTGCTAACAGTGCTCGTTCTTCGGCAAGCTGGCTCTTGGTTTGTTTAACAATCTCACGTGGAGCTTTCGATATATATTCCTTGTTGGCCAACCTGTTTTGTAATTTTTCGATTACGGCCTCTTTTTCGACCTTACTAAACTTCAGCTTGGTAACGTATTTCTGGGCTGTTACCAAGTCAATATCCAGCCAGCAATTGGCGCCGGTCCTGGTTAGGCGCATACCTCTGCCATCTTCAACTTCGGCACAATTACTTAAATGGGCCAGTTTAATCAGTAGGTCGCTATTGGCACTTAAGAAGGGCTCGTCCTTAAAATACAAAGCCGGCCGCTTAACATCTAGGGCAGTGGCGATATACCTAACCTCGCTAACGATAGTTTTGATTTGCTCAAATTGCTTGACAGCACTCTTGTTATGATGTGGGATATTTGGCCACTTTTGGTTGATAAGCAAATGGCTGTCGCTGGGGTGCAAGGTCTGCCAAATAGTCTCGGTAACAAAAGGAGCAAACGGGTGAGAGTACTTTAATATCGATTTCAGCGTAAAAACCAACAACTCTACATTAGGCTTAACTTTACTGGCTTCGATATACCAGTCGGCAACTTCGTTCCAGACGAAATGATACAACTTGTCATAAGCTTCAGCAAAACGGTAATTGTCAAAATCTTTGGTTAGCTTTGTGGCAAAGACTTGCATTTTACCCAGTAGCCAATCGTCAGCCATAGATTGGCTTTTGGGCGGTTTGATTGGTGTTAAATCGTCGCCGGCAACGCCTTCGATATACCTGGCAATGTTCCATAGCTTATTGCAAAAATTGCGAGCTGCTTCTACTTTTGTTTGACTGTAGCCACGGTTAACGGCAGGAGTCCGCCCGGCGATAATCCCCATCCTAAAAGCATCGGAACCATAGTGACTTAAAACCTCCGAAAGATTAACCACATTACCAACCGATTTACTCATCTTAGAACCGTCTTCGGCCATTACGTAGCCATGAATATAAACAGCTTTAAAAGGTATCTTACCGGTAACATAAAGCCCCAACATAAGCATTCTTGAAACCCATGGGTAAAGTATTTCCCCTCCGGTCTCCATGACACTTAAGGGATAGTATTTTTTAAAGTTGGCATCTGGATAATCCAGGGTGGAATAAGGCCACGAACTACTGCTGAACCAGGTGTCAAACACGTCCGGGTCCCGACGATAAGTTTTACCACCTAAATCGAGCATTTCCTCCCCTACCCTGGTATCAAAAATCCAATCGTCAGGGTCGTCAATGTTCTGAAAAGCCGGGATCGGTATACCCCAAGCGATTTGTCGGCTGATATTCCAGTCTTTTAAGCCCTTTAGATAATTTATCAACTGTTCTTTTTTGGCAGACGGATAAAAAATGATTTTGTTTTCTTTAAGCGCTTTTATAGCCGGTTGCGCCAAAGGTTGCATGTCGATAAACCACTGTTCTCTTAATAGAGGCTCAATTGCCGTACCGCATTTATAACAATGACCGACGTTGTGTTTGTGCTTTTCTTCTTTGACGAGTAAGTTTAGTGCTTTAAGATCTAAAACTATTTTTTGTCTAGCTTCTTGAGTGGTTAGGTCTCTATAAGCTTCGGGTGCTTCGTGGGTGATTTTACCGGTATAGCTGATTACTGTAATTTTTGGCAAATCATGTCTCTCTCCGACTTCAAAATCGTTGAAGTCGTGAGCTGGAGTAATTTTTACCACCCCTGTGCCAAAGCGCATATCTACCATATCGTCGGCGATAACCGGTATTTCACGTTTGGTCAGAGGCAGTTTGACCGTTTTGCCCACGAATTTAGAATATCGGTTGTCATTGGGGTTAACCGCCAGAGCTGTGTCGCCAAGCATAGTCTCCGGTCGGGTGGTTGCGATAGTTAATTGGCCGCTACCGTCGGTGAGTGGGTAGTTAATATACCAAAGCGTTCCCTCTTCTTCGCGGTACTCAACCTCAACATCGGCGAAACCGGTTTCGTGGAAAGTGCAAAAATTTACTAATCTTTCACCTCTGTAAATCAGTTTGTCGTCCCAAAGGCGTTTAAATGTCTGGTATGAGCGGTTAACAATTTTATCGTCTAGCGTAAAGGTAAAGGAGTCCCAATCGACACTGGCCCCAAGATCGCGAAATTGTTTTTCGAAGGCCGCACGATTAGTGGCTACAAAATCCCAGACCTGGGAGTATAGCTCTTCGCGGCTAAAATCGAAACGAGTCTTGCCTTCTCTTTCAAGCTTTTTTTCGTAAACTACCCAAGTTTCAAAACCGGCGTGATCGGCTCCGGGTACGAACAGAGTACTTTTACCTTGCATGCGGTTATATCGGGCCATGATATCTTCTAGGGCCATGGTTAGCCCAAAGCCGATATGCAGGGGAGCATTGGCGTTGGGGGGTGGCACTACTAAGCTGAAGTAATCACTTGCCGTCTTTTTAGAAGGCTTAAAGGCTCCGCTTTGTTCCCACAGGGAATAAATATCATTTTCGTATATAGCTGGCTCGTATGATTTAGATAGTTTCATCAAAAACTTGACCTTTTCGCTAATTTATTTTCATGTGAAAGAAGTTATTTTACTATTTTTCAAATATATGTAGTTTAATACATTTTAACTTCTAAAACCTAACTCATCAACCATTATAAGTAAGTAACTCCAATAGTTGATACTTTATTTTGTTTAGATTGCAATAATTACCCTGTTAAATCACATTTTTAAACTAGGGTTAACTGCTAATGAGTACGGATCGTCGGGTCGTTGGCCGGCCATAGCCTTAAAACAGCCTAAAGAAGCAATCATGGCGCCGTTGTCCGTACACAAGTTTGCGGGTGCGTAAGTTATGGCGACCGGTAAAGCTAATGACAATTGACTGCGAAGCTCCTGATTAGCCGCCACACCGCCGGCTATTAATACGGTTTTAGGTTTAATCATGCGGTAGGCTTTTACGGTTTTTTCTACTACAGTTTCAATGGCAACACGCTGAAAGCTAGCCGCAATATCGTATCTTTGTTGATTGTTTAACAGTGGCGGGATTTCAAAACTTGGCATTCTATAATCGCCGCCGGCTTGCTCTTGCGCCAAGCGTAAAACGGCCGTTTTTAAGCCCGAAAAAGAAAAATTATAGGGCCCCTCTACTTTGGCTTTTGGTAGATCGTATTTGAGGGGATTGCCTTTTTTGGCTGCCTGGGCGATGCTCGGTCCGCCGGGGTAGGGTAGGCCAATGATTTTTGCAGCCTTATCAAAGGCTTCACCAATAGCATCATCAACCGATTGACCAAGCAGGCGATAGTCGAAATGGTTATTAAATACTACCAATTGAGTATGCCCACCGCTGACAATCAGGGACAAAATAGGGAATTGAGGACGGGGAGGGTGTGATGAAGCGCCTGGATTTATTTCTTTAGCGTTATCAGACGTTGTTAAAAAATTAGAATAAACGTGGGCTTCCACGTGATTGATCCCGTAAAGCGGTTTGTTTTTGGCAATGGCTAAGGTTCTGGCGGTCATAACCCCGATTAATAAACTGCCCAGTAGCCCCGGACCTTTGGTAACCGCAATGGCATCGATTAAATCCCAGGGGTTTTGGGTTACGTTTAAAGCACGCTGATGCTGATCGAGAGAGACTTGAGCAGCGGCTTCGTCCAGCGCCCGACTAACTACGGCGTTAATCGATTCAATATGGCTACGGGCGGCTATCTCTGGTACAACTCCGCCGTACTGCACATGTAAATCAACAGAGCTGGCGACTTGACTGGACAATAGTATAGTGCCGTCTTTTGCAACGGCGGCAGCAGTTTCATCACAACTGGTCTCGATACCCAAAACTATCACAACAGATACAGCTTATCACAAAGGCAGGTGAATGATTTGCCACTTGAGGGTTGTCGTTAAAAAATAAACTATTATTATCGTCTATAATTAAAAGTATGAGTAGCGTTAAAAAATTAGCCAGAAAGGTTATCCCCAAAACAGCCATTAGGCAGGTAGAAAAAACATATCGAAAACAGAAAGCCTTGTTAGCTAACGCCATTTACAGGTTCCCCGCTAAAAAAATGAAAGTTATCGCCGTTACCGGTACCAATGGAAAAACAACGACTTGTGCCTATATCAACGAAATCCTAAAAGAAAGTGGTTTAAAAACTGCTCTGTACACCACCGCTTTTATCGAAGTTAACGGTCGGCTAGAGGCTAATAAAACCCACATGACCTTGGCTAGCGCCTGGGCGGTACAGAAGTTTTTTGCTAAAGCCAATGCAGCAAAAGTAGATTGGGTTATTTTAGAAGTGACCAGCCATGCCCTTGATCAGTATCGTACTTTGGGGGTGCCGGTGGAGTTGGCCCTGGTGACCAATTTAAGTCAAGATCATCTGGATTATCATGGCACAATGGAATCTTACGCCTCCGCCAAAGCCCGCTTATTAACAGAGTACAACCCACAAAAAGTAATATTGAATGCCGATGATGATTGGTATGACTTTTTCGCGACTAAAGTTAAAAAAGGCAAGGTTGACGTTGGCAAGCTGAATGCCAACTATCAGATAAAGGGAATCAAGCTTACCCCGAATGGCACTTCGTTCAGGCTGGTAAGTAGTAAAATCGCCGTTAACTTAAAGACCAAATTGCTAGGTGAATTTAATGTATATAACGCCTCTATGGCAGCTGCTTTGGCAGCCGAAATAGGAATAGAGTCGGAATCTATTGTAGCCGGGATAGAAAAGGTGCCGGTCGTGCCGGGCCGCATGGAAGTAGTTAACGGCCGTCAACCATTCACGGTTTTAGTCGATTTTGCAGTTACACCGGATGCTCTTAAAGTCGTTTTAACTTCGCTGCAAGAAGTTGCTAAAGGCAAGGTAAGCATTGTCTTTGGAGCTACTGGCGACAGAGATAAAGCCAAGCGGCCAATAATGGGTGAAGTGGTGGCAAAATACGCCGACAATATCTACTTGACTGACGATGAAACCTACACCGAAGACGGCGACTTGATACGTCAAGCAGTAAAAGAAGGGATTGTAAAGGCCAAGGGAGCCGACAAATGTAAAGAAATAGCCAATAGGAAAGAAGCCATAAAACAGGCCTTTTTAGACGCTAAAACAGGGGATGTCGTTGTTTTGGCAGGCATTGGCCACGAAGATTATCGCAACATGGGTGGAAAAAAGGTACCTTGGGATGAACGGGTAGTTGCTAAAGAGGTGCTCAAAGAGGTCGGTTATTAAAATTTGATTTTAGTAGTAAGCAAATAAAAAAGGCCCAAGGTGGGGCCGCCGACGAGGAATGTCGGAGGCCCTCACCAAGGGCGTAGCAGATATGGGCCTTCTTTGCAGGCCCCTTTCACGGTTGTGGCCCTGATTGGGCCAGTTTGCGGCGCATAACACAAGCGCCTTTTCAGAGAAGCACGGGGGCGTTGCACCAAATTACAAAGGTATGCTAGACACTGCGCTGTGCCGCGTCCCAGCAATTGCTCTGGGCGATTCACCTAAGTAATTTGGCTCGAAACGCTTTTTCTTTTTCTCTGCTCGCTTAGAGTATAATCCTTCTGGCACATCGCCAGAATGGCTAAGCTCTAAGGCTTTAATACCCAGGCGTCTGCCTAGTGGCAGAAAGTTCCCTCATTTCTAAAAAGAGGGACGATAGCAATTGGATACCAAGCAAAGAGAGAGTCCAAGACCCGTCAGAGATAGCTATTTTTCAAATATTGTTTGATGTTTAAACCGTCTCGCGCCTCATCGTCAATCAGCAATCCGATTGAATACGTATCGTTATACCTTAGAATGGCAAATAATTCAAGTTAAATTTTTTAGAAATCTAATTAGGATCGGGTTATATTGACTGCTAAGAAAAAAGGCCGGACTGGGCTTTGAGAGTCGTAAACGTTTGCTTACAACAGCCTCTGCAAATTAGCCACAGTCTGGCCTAAAGATACCCAAAGTGGGCCGGAGCGCGGTAGAACGCAGCTACAACGGCCCGCTTTGGGTATACGGGCGTGGGGGCCCCGCGATAGATCGAGTGCGATATAAGCTAAGCTTAGATCTTGCCCAGCGCCACTGAAGGCAGCTAGTAAGCAAGTGTCTAACCAAATGCTTTACGCATTCGATACTACCGGGGGCCACCCACATTTTACAGGCTAGTCTTCCTGGACTTGCCTCCTTGCGTCAGGGTCCATGAGCTTCGACGCAATTAAGAGGTTGAGGTAGAAAAGAATGTCGCCGTGAAGACGATAGAAAAATACTACCCTCTTCTTGTTCGGTTTGACGACAAATCCGCCAGAACTCACTGAAAGCGAGCGTCCGTCGATGTCGAGCGCCTTGACGCGATTGATGAGCTCATTCAGCCCATCAACCCCTAGTACGTACCTCAGTTTGGCATTGAGATCCACGCTGACGAACCAGTCGTGGTATGTGACAGATTTGTCGACTTGCTCGAAGAGCCCCTGGTGCTCATGGTATACCCGGAGTGCTTCGAGGCGGCGCTCTACCAACTGCGCCACCATGCCTGCATCGGCGTCGGGCTCAAGGAATACACGGAGCCTGTTCCCCCACCGATCCAGATGAACTCTCCTCACGCCCGCCACCTTGGAAAGACCCCATAGTCCATCCATGATGGTTTCGTATATCTTGTTCTCTGGTAAACCAGAGAAGTTGAACACTAAAACTCTTTGCTTGGTCTGTGTTTGACGCAACGTGCCCTCCAATCGTAGAGTGGCCCAAAAATTTGGGCAGGTACCACCAAGAGCCAACGCTCAAGGTTCGGATATTTTAACATCAAAAATGATTATTGACAAATGAAAGTAATATTAGTGTAATTATACCAGTGACAAATTGGCGGATTGAAAACAATTGGGGCCAACAAGAAGAGTTTGACAGGTTTAACCAAGAAATTGCCGAAACAACAGGTGAGTTAAATAAGGCCAAAGAAAAATTCGAAGCTACATTGGCTTTATCTTTACCGTTAGACAGTAACGAGCTAAAAGAGGTCGGCGAAACCATCAGGCACAAGATAATTATTGCGGCAAAAAGCACTTTAAGAAGCGCTTGCAATAACAATTATTTGCAGTATCTAGAAATCAATCGCCTTTCCGAAGAAAAATCAGGCGCTATACAAAAAAGAAACAAAGAAAAGACATTTACCTTCTATGACTATTTGCACTACTGGGAACCAAAAGAAACGGCGGTCCGCAAGGGAGAATACCCGGTAGAAGCCGTAGGGTTTAGGTTGGTTGAGGGCATTACCGACGACGGGGAGCCTTACGGAGACGAGATACATGTAAGGTTTGTATTGCCCAGGCACTTCTTACTGTCAGCCAACATTGGTGATATCGAAACAGAAAATTGGTTTGGCTCTATTGACGAAGTGTTCATAGAATACGACCATAGCCCTCTAAAAAATAAGTTACCGGAGGTTTTTTCTGTTAGATCAGACAGCTTTATAAACCACAACAAGAGTTTAGAAAACCTAAAAAAACAGATTAAAGAAGTAGAAAGTCCGAAAGATATTCTTGGTGAGGATTCCGAAAAATCATCATTGCTCATTAACGCCATCGACATATACCAAAAATTCGGAACTATGAAGCTCTTTTACTTTTTAAAAAGGCAAATCGAAATTTAATGGGATAGAATACTAAACATGGTCATAGATGATATTTTTAAGGCTTACGATGTTCGAGGTAAAGTTGGTACAGAGCTAACCAACGATATAGTTGAAAAAATTGCCAAGGCTGTAGCCGACTGGTTGCCAAAAGAAGGGCCGGTAGCCGTTGGTAGAGATATGCGATCGGACAGCGACGAATTAGCCAAGGCGGCGATTAAAGGGCTGGTATCACAAGGTAGGGATGTTTGGGATATCGGTATGGTAACCAGCGATATGATTTATTTCGCGGTAGGTAAATATAAACTAGCCGGTGGTCTTATGATTACGGCCAGTCATAATCCGGGTGAGTATAACGGCATAAAATTTTGCCGTGAAGAGGCCAAACCGATTGGCTTAGATACCGGTTTAAGTGATATTAGAGAAAAAGTGAAAACCAATAAATTTAAAAACAAGACGAACAAAGGTCGGGTAATAAGCCGTGATGTGACCGAAGATTGGATAACTCACGTGCTGTCTTTTGTCGATATGGGCGACTTAAAACCGCTAAAAATAGCCGTCGATGCCGGTAACGGCATGGTAGGCAAGATATTCCCGGAGTTGGAACCTTATGCTCCGTTCGATGTTATAGAAATGTATTTTGAATTGGATGGTGGTTTTCCCAATCATCCGGCTAACCCGATTGAATCAAAAAATCTGCAAGATTTAATAAACGTGGTTAAGCAACAAAAATGTGATGCAGGCTTGGCTTTTGACGGAGACGGCGATAGGGCGGTTTTAATAGATGAAAAAGGCGTGCCTATCAGCGGTACGGTCATGACATCAATTTTAGCGGAGTATTTCTTGGGCAAAGCCCCTTGTTCTACCGTTTTGTATAACGCTATTGTCGGGCGAGTGGCCAAAGAAACCATCGAAAAACACGGCGGTAAGGCAATCCGTACCAAAGTAGGGCATAGCATTATTAAAAACGAGATGCGGCTTCACAACGCCTTGTTTGCCGGTGAACACAGCCACCACTATTATTTTAGGAATAACTTTATGGCTGACAGTGGTCTGATTGCATCAATGGTTGCTTTGGCGCTACTTTGTAAAAGTGGAATCAAATTGAGTAGGCTGGCCGACAAGTTTCGTAAATACTACTCGGTAGAAGAGACCAATTTTGAAATTGACGACAAAGACGCAGCAATGAACAAAATTGCCAAATCGTTTAGTGATGCAAAGATAGATTGGCTGGATGGCTTAACTTTAACTTTTAACGATGGCTGGGTAAACGTCAGACCAAGCAATACTGAACCACTGCTACGCCTCAATGCCGAAGCCGATACACCGACTATTTTGAACAACTATGTAAAAAAAGTAACCAAGATTATTAATAATTAAATTAAATCTCGTCGGGGTCAAACACTTCTATAAAAGCCTGCTTATTACGACTACGGGGAACGATAAGGGTAGCGTTATTTTGTTCTATGCGCTTGTCTACAAAGCATAAGCCGAAAGATCTTTGTTCAACTTCGGTATGAATGACTTTATCGGTTACTTCGCCAACGCGTTGACGGACGATGTTGGGTTTGGTCATCGGCAGATATTTAATCACATGCTCTGCCAATTCGCGTTCATTATCATTGAAGATTGCACTGGATTTTATTGAGTCCGAACGATTGAAAACGCCCTTAGTTGCCAGTTCCCCCATTTCCATACGAATGGCACACAGTCTTACATAATCTTCAGAAGATTCGTAAGATTTTTCTACCTCTTTAATTAACTCGTGGTTATCACCTAGTACGGCATATATCTCTGACATGAGAGATATACTATACCATTAAAATGTTAATTAGTAAATATTAAAATTCTTTAATAGCGGTATGGCCGATATCGCGCCTTCTACGCCTAAAGCTGTGATCCGGCATTTGATCGTACAAGGCTACCTCGGACGACTGTGACCTTAAGTATTCTAAAAGCTTCTCTGTTAGCTCCGTGGCCACCTCTCGATCAAAATTTCGGTAGTCGGGAGGCGAAATCACCATAGGCAACTTGCCTTCCAGTCCATAATCGACATTTAAAATAAAATGATTACCGTTATGAGTAACTCGAATTATCGGTTGGCGGTAAGACGGCTCACCTTGAAAACTTGTTGACTTAATAACTTGGGTAACGGGCTTTTTTTCGGATTTGGACGGATGCTTAGCTTTAGATTCAAGAACTCCGGTTAGCGAACTTTTTACGTCTACGCCCACCCAATCTTTTATATTTGTTTGCAAAAACAAATCAACACCCTTTTTCTCGTGCTCTAGGGATGTTTGGCCCATTCTCATCTTAACTCCAACACTGCGACACAACAAATTCTCGAAAGCCTGTTCGTGCCACATACCTTTAAAATCTTTAGCAAAAACTTGTCTCAATAGATCTTTCTGGCTTTCAGGCAGTTGGGTGCTGACAAAAGAAAACTCGGTTAGTCGGTTAATTAAGGCATCCGGCGACATAGATTCGTTCTCAAAGTCGTTTAGTACGTCTTTAAGGGCGTGGTTAAAGACGATAGATTCATCGAGATAGGATCTATCAGGGTCAATCATTTTAAGAAATTCTGCTTTAGAACGTACAAACATTTTGGTTATTCTCATAAGCCGGTCATCGTTTGCTCCTATCTCTTCCAGCCGTGCTTCGAGATCCTTTTCAGTTAATTTAGCGTTCAACAACGAGCTGGCATTGTTAACCGCGGCGTTTATTAACTTACGAAATTTAACACGAGGGTCTTTGTCGTTATCGGGATTGTTTTCTAGGTTTTTCATTTTTTGTTTGTTAAGTAATACGCATATATTAACATAAACATAAATAATAGTCAATTATTAGTTAAATAACACCAAAATATTGACACATTTTTAGACTTTTTATAGTATAAATATACGTAAATTAGCACTCTAGGTACTAAAGTGCTAAAATAATCAGTAAATAACAACATAACAGGAGTTTTTATGAGTGTGAAAATCCAACCTCTAGCAGAGTACATTGTGGCCGAGCAAGAAGAGGCCGAAACAAAAACCGCCAGCGGTATTTACCTGCCCGATAAAGCGGCCGAAAAACCAGAAATAGCTAAAGTTGTTGCAATCGGAAAAAAAGTACAAGAAGTTAAAGTTGGCGACCGAGTGGTGTACGGTGGTTACAGCCACCCGAAGGTAAAAGACGGAGCCAAAGAATATCTTCTGGTAAAAGAAGAAGATATTTACGCTGTTATTAAGTAAAAGAGATTAAGGAGAGAATTTAAATGGCTAAAAAGATATTTTATGATGATGATGCCCGCCGCCGAGTACTAGCCGGCGCCGAAATTTTATACAACGCAGTTAAGACTACCATGGGCCCTAAAGGACGCAACGTAGTAATAGGTAAGTCTTACGGCGGACCAAGCGTGACTCACGACGGCGTGACCGTTGCCAAGGGTGTTGATTTACCGGAAAATGACGATGAAACCTTAGGTTATAAGATTGGAGCCGAGCTAATTAAGCAGGCCGCCAATAAAATGAACGACGTAGCCGGAGATGGCACGACCACAGTTACTATTTTGACTTACCATATTCTCAAAGAGGCTAATCGGCTAATAGCTGCCGGGCACGACCCGATGCAATTGCGCCGCGGGTTAGAATCTGCTACTCACGAGGCAATTAAGACTCTAAAGAGCCATAGCGAAGATATCCAAGGCGACGACAAGCGTGTAGCTGAAGTTGCTGCTATTTCGGCCGGCGATTCCGAGATAGGCCGACTAATTAGCGAAGTTATTAACAAGGTCGGTAAAGATGGTGTTGTAACAGTCGAAGAAGGTCAGGGTTTGAGCCTAGAGAGCGAAGTTGTGGAGGGCTTTACTATTGATCGTGGTTTTATTAGCCCATACTTTGTGACCGACGCGGCCCGTATGGAAGCGGTTTACGAAAAACCATCGATAGTAATCACCGACAAAAAAGTTTCCAGCATCCAAGAGTTCTTGCCGCTGCTCGAGAAACTGGCTCAGGCCGGTAAAAAAGATTTAATCTTAATTGCCGAAGATGTAGACGGTGAAGCTTTAACTACTTTGGTGCTAAACAAACTTAAAGGCGTGTTTAATACAGTTGCTATTAAAGCACCGGCTTTTGGTGATCGTAAGAAAGATATTCTAAATGATATTGCGATCTTGACCGGTGGTGAGGTGATTAGTGAGGAACAAGGGCACAGCTTTGAATCCGCCGACCTAAATATGATAGGCACGGCCCGAAAAATCATCGTAACCAAAGACGATACAACGATTATCGAGGGTTCCGGCAATCCAATCGAAGTTGATGCGCGGATTAAGCAAATTAATGCACAAATCGAAAAGGCCAGTAGTGAGTACGATAAAGAAAACCTGGAAAAGCGTCGAGCCGCTTTAAGTGGTAGAGTGGCTGTAATCAAGGTGGGCGGAGCAACCGAAACCGAGATTGAAGAGAAAAAATACCGGGTGGACGATGCCGTAGCAGCTGTAAAGGCCGCTTTAGAAGAGGGTATTGTGCCAGGCGGTGGAGTGACTTATATAGATTTGGCCAGCGGTATAAAGGACAAAAATGCCGGTGCTCAATTGCTAAAAAATGCTTTAGAACAGCCGTTTAGGATATTGCTATCTAATGCCGGGCTAAATGCCGACGAGTGGCTGCCAAAGGTCAAAGACGGTAAAATCGGCCAAGGCATTGACGTGAACAATGCTAACAAGCTGGTGGACTTAAAAGCGGTAGGAATTGTAGACCCAACGAGAGTATCTAAAGAGGCCTTACAAAACGCCGCTTCAATCGCCGGTACGGCTATGACAATGGGGGCCTTAGTGGTAGAAATACCGGAAAAACAACCTCCAATGCCGGCAGGCGGAGCTCCCGGCTCAATGGGCATGGACTATTAAACAGATTACAGGATTAGCTACTGTAAAGGCAGTGGTAAATTGTCTGATATCGCTGTTTGAGGGTGTCAAGATGTTGGCGCCCTCTATCTTTTTAGGAAAACGAAGCATAAGCATATAACGAAATAAAAATTTGTAAAATCAATACCTTTTGTTTTAGAATGGAGCTAGAAAGGTAGAGTTTTACTTATGGCTAGCAATGGTAACAGAGATACAAAACAAACGAATCCGGTAAAAGAATATATTAAAGAAACAGATAGTGTTAGTCGCCCGACGGCGATATTTTTTACACTGATAATCTTTTTTGTAGGGGCGGCCGTAGCTTTTAGTTTGTTTTGGGGCGGACGATGGGCTTATAACCGGATAGCCGGAAATAAGGGCGAAAAACCAAATCCAATAACCGAAACTAGCAGTATATCGACTCAGAGCATAAATAAATCGGACCAAAAGGCAACTGCCAATAAGAACGTCGCCGGTAGCGGTGGCGAAAGAAATGGCCTAAGCGTGGAAAGATCCCAAGCGAGCACGGACGTCGAAATTAATCAGACACCCAATACCGGACCGGCCGAAGTACCTAATACCGGTCCAACCGAAGTACCCAATACCGGGCCAATGCCGGAATAATTACAGACAATGGTTAAAATATGGCATACAATCCCCTGTGCTAAGTGAGGAATAGCAGGAGGGTTGTTATGGATGGTTGCTCTAAACAAGATATGCGTATTGCCTTGCAACAGTGCACCGATTTGTTAACTAATCGGTTAGCCAGTCGTCAGGACATTTTAAGTGCTATCCAAACCATATCTGGTAGAGTGTGCAATAAGCAAGAAATGCAACAGATGTTTGACAAAAATAGAGAAAAAGTGATGGAAAAATTTACACAATTATTACAGGGTCAACAGTATGTTATCGAGCGTCTTGCCAGGCACCTGGAAGAAATAGACGAAAACTTGCGCGAACTGAATAAACAGGCCATAGAAAGAAACCGCCTAGTTAATATGGCCAATCAGCACCACTACACAACAGACTACGAAGAGCCGTATAGCACTATGCCTACCCCGTATGGCGCTACGGCGCACGGCAGTACAAGATATTAGTTATTCGTTTTGATTTTGGGTAAAGTAATTTATCTCGTTGATAACGTCCAGCAAGGCCTGGGCGCGAGCTTTTTCGTCGGTGATGGTTTGGGCCGCTTTGTAAGCATCGGACAACAAATCTTTGTTATCGGTGGCTTGAATCATCATCATTGTCAGATGAAATTTCTCCTCGGGAGTTTGCTCTAGCTTGTCTACCAACGGAGCCAGTTCCTGTAAAGCGTCTTGTTTTATATCTAGTAAATCATCTTGCTTGACTGTTTGATTTAAAGAGGAGGAATCGGCCCTGTTTTCTTCTAAGGACCGGTTAGTTTCCTGATTATTCGGCGGAGTTATAACTGTCGGTTCGTTGGTTATCAACGGCGGTGCGGTTATGGGGCTGTCGTCTTGAGATTGAGTATCCGCCTTGGCAGTTGGCGGGTTAGAGCCAAGCATGGGAGGCTCGTGCGTCATAGCCGGATCCGGTATTTTTGGTTCTTCGCTTTGTTTGTCTTCCGATTTACTACTGTGCCCAAACATTAATAATGCCCCAATACTTTAATTTAAGATTAGCACAAGCTGTAAAAAAGCAAAATAGAATAGCCATTAGCTCTAAGGTCGCCTGAAGGTAAGGCAATTACCGACTAGGCTTAGTCTTTTCTTCCTGTTAATCTATTAAAGAGTAAAAGGAAAAACTAAATGCTAGACGATTTGAAGTATATTCATCTAAAAGACGGCCAAGATGCGCTTGGTGTTGCTCAAAAGGAATGGCAACAACTAATTTACGACTACCAGCTAACAAAGCCCAAATTCGATAAAAATCAGATCCAGAATATTGTTTTTGCCGGGATGGGCGGCTCGGCTTTGGGGGCTTTGCTATGTACGACCTGGCCCGGCATAAATGTGCCGTTCGAAATTTGCCGTAATTACGATATCCCGGAGTATGTTAACGAAAACACACTGTTTATTGCGTCTAGTTACAGTGGTAACACCGAAGAAACGCTAGAGGCGCTAAGCAAGGCTGAGCAAAAAAAAGCCAAGATAATTGTTATCGCGTCCGGTGGGCGCCTGGTTGAGATAGCCGAACAAAAGGGCTATCCTTTGGCGAGATTGCCTAAAGTGTCGCAACCCAGATATGCCACTTTCTTTAGTTTTAAAGCGATTGTTGATTGGCTGGTGGTGCTTGGATTGGCAACTCCAAAAGCGTTAGACGAGTTAAAGAATACGGCCGAGTTTGTCAAACAACAATCAGCTGGCTGGGCGCCGGATGTAGCCGTAAAACAAAACCAGGCCAAGCAGATAGCCTTAGAACTAATTGGCAGAAGCGTAGTAGTTTACGGAGGGCCAAAGATGTTCCCCGCAGCCTATAAGTGGAAGATTAACATCAACGAAAACGCCAAAAACGTGGCTTGGGCTAGTCAATATCCCGAATTTAGTCATAACGAATTTATAGGTTGGACAAGCCATCCGCAAGATAAGCCGTACGCAATCGTAGATTTGCGATCTAGCTTAGAGCACTCGCAGGTTCAGAAACGTTTTGAAATTACCGAAAGGATGTTAAGTGGCCGCCGGCCTTCGCCTATTGTGGTAGATATAGCGGGTAAAAATGTTTTACAGCAACTAATTTGGGCGGTTATGCTGGGCGATTTTGTGTCGCTTTATATGGCACTGCTTAACGGCTTAAACCCTACCCCTGTCGATATTATCGAGAAAATGAAAGCCGAACTAAGTAAGTAGCTAATAGAAAAATATTTTAAAAAAATACGGTTTTAGAGGCTATTGAGTATAGTTAGGATCTTCAATGATGCACTTCAGGCAAGCCCTGGGCCAACCTTCTTTTTGCACATATTCGCACGGTTTATCGCAGTGCGAAGAATAGTCTTCTACATGGAGCAGAGTGCATTCATCGGTATATTCGCAGTTTTCCATCAACGGTTCAATTGGCGCGTCTAAGTCGGGTTCTAAAATTTTTTCCGGGCTGCTCATCTTTTTGCTCCTTGTTTATTTCTTAATAACCATTAAAAGCGGGCTGATTAAACTAACGCTTATATTATGACTTTTTGTAATTAACTTGGCAATATTTTAAGCTTAATCGGTATTACTCGTGGCGCAGTGATTGTATGGGATCTTTGCGTGAAGCTTTTATGGCGGGGGTCATGCCAAAAATTACGCCAACAATCGTCGAAACGCCGGTGGCTATCAAAATAGTGGCGAACGATAGCGACGGCTTAAAGTCGGTTGTCAGCCTGAAAATGAATGCCGTTAACAGCGATAATAAAATACCAAAAATACCGCCTAAAACACTTATAACAACGGCTTCGATTAAAAATTGCCCCAGTATTTGGCGATTGGTGGCGCCTACGGCCTTACGGACGCCTATTTCGCGGGTTCTCTCGCTAACGCTGACCAGCATAATGTTCATGATGCCGATTCCGCCAACCAGCAACGATATACCCGCCACCGCCGCTACAAAACCGGTTAGCATATTAAATACCTGGTTTGCCGCTTCTAGGTACTCCACTTGTTTAACTATAGTAAAGTCTTCTTGTCCGGCGTGATTATGTAGCAGTATTTTTTTAATATTCTGACTTACCTGCACTACCGATTGGCCTTTGCCAACTTTTACATCTATTTCGCTTATTTGCGGATTGTTACCGGTTATCTCTTTAGCGGTACCTAGCGGAATATAAACAACGCTGTTAAAATCGGTACCGATGTTAAGAGGGTTCTTAGGAATGGGGTAAAACACCCCGCGAACAATATATTCTTCGCCATGGATAACGATAATGCGGCCTATGGGATCTCGCTGATTATACAAATCGGCAGCGATATCACTGCCAATAACGGCCGTTCTGCGAGTGTAGTCGTTAGGGCCAAAAAACTCACCAAACTCAATTTTTTGGTTAAGTATTTCCGGCGTTTCCGGACTGGTAGCAATTATTTGGCTGTTTAAATAGTTGGTGTTTTCGTAACTGTGGGCAGTGCTGGATATGTTAGAACTGACCGCAACAGCCGAAACTCCCGGCACTTTTTTGATGCCATCTAAATCTAAATTAGTCAGTGTGCTGGTAGCCACGTTAGAACCCAGGTTTATACCGGCTAGCTGATTAGCAGCCTTTCGCCCAAAAGCACGGCCGGGGCGAATGCTAATTACATCGGTTCCAAAGTTGTTTATTTGCTTGGTAACTTGGTTGCGTACGCCTTGCCCCAGCGAAACCACGACCACAACGCTCGAAACGCCAATAATTACCCCAAGCATAGTCAAAAAACTGCGGGTTCTGGTAGAACGAATACTGTTAATGGCCATTTTAATGTTGGTATAAATCATTTTTGACTGGCTTCTTTCTCTTCTTTAGCTTTTTTGGGCGGTCGGCCACGTTTTTTACGCTTGGGCTCCTCGGCTGGTGGTTGTTCGGTTAACTCGGGCGCATTGTGCAATTCGGTAATGTTGGCGGTTTCGTCTTTTTTGAGATCTTTATCTTGGTGAATACGTCCGTCTATCATATACACAATCCGGCTGGCCCAGGCGGTTAAATCGGGGTTGTGAGTGACCATAATGATGGTGTTGCCACCTTTATGTATGTCGTTAAGGAGCTCCATAATAACCCGACTACTGGCGGTATCCAGGTTACCGGTGAGCTCGTCGGCCACGATTAAGCTGGGCTTGTTAACCAGCGCCCTGGCAATAGCCGCTCTTTGGGCTTGCCCGCCGCTTAATTGGCGAGGCAAATAATATTCCCGGCTTTTTAAGCCGACTTTTTCTAATATTTCGCTGGCTTGTATTAAACGGCGGATTGTTGGCATTCCTCTGTAAGACAGAGGGAGGGCAACGTTTTCTAATATGGTCATCCGCGGTATTAAATTAAAACTCTGAAAAACAAAGCCAATTTTGTCGCGCCGGACTTTGGCCCGGGTATTACCGCGCAAGCGCGAAACATTACGGCCGTCTAGCACGTAATTACCCTGGCTGGGTCTGTCTAGCAAACCGATAATATTCATTAAAGTGCTTTTACCGCTACCGCTGGGGCCCATAATGGCAACAAATTCGCCCTTTTCTACCTCTAAGGAAACATCATCAAGAGCCAGAGTGGTGGCATCCCCAAAACCATAAACTTTACTAACGTTTTCCAGTTTTATGAGCGACATTACATTTAGTTTAAGAACAGAGGTAAAATAAGGCAAGCTTAAGCATCTAAAAAGCGCTTATTAGGTAAAAATTAGTGAGCAAAGAGGGTTATAAGATATAATTTAATCTGTTACGGAGAGGTGCAGGAGTGGTTGAACTGGCTCGCCTGGAAAGTGAGTATGGCAGCAATGTCATCAAGGGTTCGAATCCCTTCCTCTCCGCCAAAAACTTAAAGTAATGTAATTAAAACACCGCCTGCGCTCATCATGGTAAAATTAACGAAAGCTCTTGATGTTACGATTGAGGATTTAATTAAATAAACAAAATATGCCAAATATTAAGGATATACCAAAAATTGATCGCCCAAGAGAAAGGTTTCTGGAAAAAGGTGCTGACGCACTTTCAAAAAGTGACCTTTTGGCAATTCTTTTAGGTAGTGGGATTAAGGGGAAAAATGTCAGACAACTTTCTGAAAATATTATCAAAAAATTCGGTAAAAACTTTTTGAATATAACCGTTAATGATCTTTTGGAGATTTCAGGAATCGGACAAGCAAAAGCACTACAAATTGCTTCCGCGATTTCATTGGTAAAAAGATTTTATGACGAAGACAAAACCAACGATATTGTTATAAAAAATTCTCAAGATATTTTATACCTTACTTACGATTTAAGAGATAAGAAAAAAGAACATTTAGTTTGTCTTTATTTAAACGCACGAAATGTTTTACTCAAAAAAGAAATTGTCAGTGTCGGTCTTTTAGATAAAGCATTGCTACACCCAAGAGAGATATTTTATCCTGCGACCGAATTAAATGCCGCCAGCGTTATTTTGGTTCATAATCATCCTTCCGGCGACTCTTCACCAAGCGAAAAGGACAATCAAATTATTGAAACAATCATACAAGCTGGCGAAATAATGGGAATACCAGTCATTGATTTTATTATCGTTTCTCAAAACGACCATTACAGCTTTTACGAAAAAATAAATAAACAAAAAGCAGGTATTGATTATGTGGCAGATGGAATACAGGGCACGCTTTTTGCTATGTTTGAAACCGAAAGACCAACCTATGAGATAACCGCCGAACAAATCCAAGAAAATTATTTTTACATTCCACAAGTAAAAGAAAATCATCTACAACTACACAATCGCAGATATATCGGAAATAAACACAAATTGATTGAATGGATTTTTTCTATAATCAACAAAGAATGTAGCGGAAATTCATTTGCAGATATTTTCGCTGGAACAGGCGTTGTTTCTGCTGTCGCGACAAAACATTTTGAAAAAGTTCTATTAAATGATTTTTTACATTCAAATTATGCAATATATCGCGCTTTTTTCGGAGATGAGGGATGGGATAAAAATAAAATAGATAACATCGTCAAAAGCTATAATAATATTTATGGCGATGACTTGGAGGAAAACTACTTTTCCAAGAATTTTGGTGGCAAATTTTTTAGCAAAAATTCAGCAAAAATTATCGGATTTATTCGCGAAAATATAGAAGAAAATAAAAATAATTTAACTGAACGAGAATATTACATGCTAATCGCTTCATTGCTTTATACCGCAGATAAAATCGCCAATACGGTTGGGCACTTTGATGCTTATTTCAAAAAGGAATTTATCAATGATAGTTTTTTTATGAAACCGATTGACCCAATAGACACGCAAGAAATATCAATTTTTCAAGAAGATGCGAACGCTTTAGCTAAAAAAATAAATGCTGATGTTGTTTATATTGATCCACCATACAACTCAAGACAATACAGCAGATTTTATCATGTACTTGAAACCTTGACTAAATGGGATAAACCAAAACTTTTTGGTGTTGCCCTAAAGCCAGAACCGGAAAATATGAGCGATTATTGTCGAAACAACGCTAAAGATAAATTTGCAGAACTCGTGAGAGACCTTGACGCTAAATATTTAGTCGTTTCGTACAACAATACATACGATTCAAAAAGCAACTCCTCAAAAAATAAAATCACACTACAAGAAATCGAGCAGATTTTACAAAAAAAAGGCCCGACAAAGGTTTTTGAAAAAAATTATAGGCATTTCAACGCAGGCAATACCAATTTTAATAATCACAAAGAATATCTTTTCGTAACAAAGGCAAAACTATGACAAATAAAATAAAAAGATCTCCTTTGTTTTACGTCGGGGACAAGTACAAGCTGATGAAACAACTGGTAAATTTATTTCCCAAAGAAATAAATAATTTTTATGAACCTTTTGTCGGCGGAGGCACAGTATTTTTGAATATTGAAGCGAAAAAATATTTTCTTAACGATATAGACAAACACTTAATCAATATTCATAAGCTTTTGATCGCTAGCGCAAAAAATCCAGAAGGTTTTTTTAAGGAAGCCGAAAAAATAATCCATAAATATAAACTTTCGCATTCATATAAAAAGGACATTGTCCCTGATTCGCTAAAAAAGGAATTTAAAAAAACTTATTACGCAAAATTTAATAAAGACGGATACGATAAATTGAGATTGTGCGTAAATAATTATCAGAAAAATGACCCCCTAATTTTGTATATTCTGCTTATTTACGGATTCAATAGGATGTTGCGATTTAATGGCGGGGGTAAATTTAATTTGCCTGTGGGCAATGTTGATTTTAATAAAAATGTTGTTAATGCCTTGAATGGCTACTTTGATTTTGTACATGATAAAAAAATATCTATAACCTCAAAAGATTTTAAAAAGTTTTTTTCAAACAAAAAATATTCAAAAAATGATTTTGTATATTTAGATCCTCCATATTTAATATCCGCAAGTGAATATAATAAATTGTGGAATCGAAAATCAGAAGCCGATTTATTAAAAATGATTGAAGACTTAGACAAAAAAGGCGCTAGGTTTGCCTTATCGAATGTTACTTACTATAACGGAAGTAAAAACGACCTACTGTTGAAATGGATAAAAAAATATAAAGTACACAAAATTGAAAGCAACTACATTAATTATCATAACAACAGCAAAAAGATAATTAAGGAAGTTTTAATCACTAACTATTAAACTTATGAATAAACGACAATCTGAATACAAGCCATTACTGTTTACAACTACAATGAGAAATCCTGAACGATTGAAGGATTTTTTGGCTGTACTTGCGGAATATGACGGCGAAATTTTAACAAATGAAATTATAGATAAGGTTGCCAAATCCTTAATTCAAAAAGGATTATATCAGCCAATGAAAGTGTCTTCGGTTTTAAAGGATAAATGGAAGAATGAAATTGAATTGAGCGAATCTGAAACCGAAAAAGTATTTTCTGATAACCCACAAAGCCACAAAGAAGCAGGATTTGAAAAGGGATGGCCTTCAAGATTTGATACTTGGTTTAAAATCGCCAAAGAACTTGGCTTTGTTTGGTATTGGCAAGATGAAGAAATAAAATTTTCCGAAAGCGGAAAAATGTTACTGGATAAAGGAAAACCAGAAAATGAGCTAATGGTTTTTGCCAATGCTTTTGCAAAATATCAACGCCAAAATCCGTTTCGCCGTGTTTTAAATAAAAATGTCCCGCTTATTTTGCTTATACAAACCATAAAATTTTTGAACGATGACCCTGCGTACAAAGGAGCTGGTATATCCAGAGCAGAAATACCATTATTGCTATGCTGGCAGGATGACAATGCCGAAGATTTATATAAAAAGATAAAGAAACTACGCAAAAATCACGGCTACACGCCCAGTAACGAGGTAGTTTTGGATCTTTGCTATAAATTGTTAAACGAAACAAAGAGAGATAATAATTCAATCCTCGGTGATTATCCTGACGATTTTATAAGAAAAATGCGTCTAACCGGACTGTTTTCTTTGCGCGGCGGCGGTCGATTTATAGATATAAATACAAAAGAATCTGTAACCGTAGATTACATTCTAAAAAATTACATTTCTTACAAAGAATTTGAAACGGAAAAAGAATTTTTTGAATACATCGGACAAGTTGACCACGATTTAATTTCAACACTTACGGTATTTAAAGCTCCTGAAAAAACCACAAAAGCTGAATTGGAAAAATGGGTTAATCATTACGCTTGGGAATCTATTAAAAACGAACTGCTGAATTTGGCACAGAAAAAATCTTCAAGTGATGATATTTTGAAAGTTATTGAACAACCACTGCGATTGGAATTTTTGACTTCCCTCGCAATCCTTAAAAAATTACCGAGTGTTATCGTGAAACCAAATTTTATTTCAGATGACGAAGGACTGCCGACGAGCTTCGCTTCTGGCGGAAGCCCCGATATTGAATGTTTAGAAAATAAAGACACGGTTTTAGTCGAAGTAACCTTGCTAACGGGAACGCAACAACATATTAGAGAATCATTCTCTATACATCGTCACCTTGAAGAATATGTAAAAAGAGGCACGAAATCCTACTCGGTGTTTATTTCGCCAAAATCTTTTATTGATACTGAGCGCTATTTTGATTTTATCAAAAAAGATGGTTTGGAAGTTAGAATCTCGGATATTGATAAATTTGTTGATAGCCTTGAGATGAAAACCACTTTAAATGAGGTAACTGCTTAGATTTTTCATGATTACTAAAATCTCAAAACTCAAAGGCTTCGGCTTCGTCGGCCGTTTTTATAATTTTTATATAGCAAAACTATACGAGAGCGACAAAAGAAATATTTACAATTGAAGATAGAGCAGTACCGAAATTACCAAAATATACTTAATATTTTTCAATATACAGAATCAGAAATAAAAAATCTGACATTGCTTTTTGTGCTATTGCCAAAATTGAAGTTGGCATTAACCACCGGTTAACACTTTATACTATCCGAAAAATAACAAAAACTCTTAAGGTTAGTATTGAATGTTTAACAAAATTATTTAAAGATTAAGTCATGAAAAAATTACTACATATTATTAACTTATCGCTAACTATTATTTTTCTTCTAGCGATATTTTCTTTTTTACCTAAATCGGTTTTGGCTGATGGAGCCATAATAGAACCCGACCCTTATTCTGGCCGTTGGGATTACTCGGACGAAGATAATCAACAAGCGTTTATCAACTACAGTAACGGTTTGCAGAAAATGATTATCAGCGTCGGTATTGATAAAGAAAATAGCAATGGCGCTGTTTGGCTTTTCCCCGTTCCTGCGGAGCCAAACAAAGTCGCTATTGATGTTGCTGAGAGTATGCCCGTACTAAAAGGTGAGGATATTTCGAAAAAAGCAAAATTGAATCTTGATAATGCAAAAAAATTTTTACAAATGACACAACTCTACACGATACCTATAATGCCGTATTTTAACCCGCTAAGTACAGAAGAAACTGTAGGCCGCTACAAGGGCATGGGCATAACGAATAGCCTGGCGGATGGCGTTGAACAAGATGTTGTAGTTTATGAACATTTAGAAAAAGAAGGCATCACTTCGGAAATCATTACTGCTAAAACAGCAAATGGACTATATGATTATTTGAAAGGCAAAGGGCTAAAAATTGAAGTTGGTTCAATTCCGGTTTTTGATAATTACATCGGCAAAAATTTTTCTTTTATTGCTTCATGGATAAGCTCACCCGAAAAGTTAAATTCGGCCGATGAAATAAAAAGCAAGCTAGATTATTATTTTTTTTATAAATATGATTACCCGAAATTTTTAAATTTAATTGGCGACTTAAAACAAAAATATCCTGAATTTAACCAGGCTTACGCTTACGACCCAGTCGGTTATTTAAGATCCCAGCAAGGCGCAATTGTTATGGAGGAATTAGCGCAAGCTATTCAAAATGATCCATCAATAATCGCCGAAGATTATGATATTTATGAAAAATCAGCCAACCAAAAAGGAATATTCGTAACCTTTCCCACAAAAGAGATATATTTTCCGCTGCTCCCAACAAGCGTCTATGGTAGCAAAACAATTCCGGTAACTATAAGGGTAATAGGCCATGTTACACCAAAAGTTTTTCAAGGAATAAAAAGCTACACAAAAACCGAATATTATGTTGATGAAAATGCTAGTTTTGGCAGTGACTTTAAAGGCTTTTATAGTGGACGAGGTGAAAATATCAAATACACCAAAATAGAAATCAATGCGCCATCAAAGTTTTTCACCGACGATTTGTGGCTAAAAGCGCGAGCACCTGTAAAAACTTACTATTCAACTTTTATCGCCAAATACCCCATAGTAATCACCGTATTCCTATTTATTTTAAGCTCAGTACTTACCGGACTTTTAGTAGGCTCAATAATTTTTAAGGACTTAAGAAAAAACCCAGTAAAACTTGGCTTAATTGGTTTATCTAACCTGCTAACAATTTTAGGGCTATTAATAACAACAGTCTTGATTAAAACGAAAAATACAACTAAGAACGTTGCACCGATACTGGCTAAAACAATACAGAAAGAATATTGCTGGGAAAGGAGAGTTGCCACAATTTTATTTTTCGTGGCCACACCATTCTTTGTTTTTGGTTTATTTTCTTTACCATCATTGCTTGATAGTTTGGACACTTCGATGAGATATGGGTATTATCATTTTGATGACTATTTTGTTCCCAACTTGATATTTTACATTCTACCAACTGCCGCTTTGATTACGGGATTTTTAATTAAAAGGATTAAGCCGGAAGATAAAAATTTATTTAAGCAGCTTAAACAAGCCGGTTATTCATCTTGGACTTTCCAGCCAAAAGACAAGTTAAAAATTGTATTTGTCCCGGTTTTTTCAATAACTTTTTTGGTTATTTCTTGGCTAATAGTTAAATTTGTCGAATTGATAGTTTAGCAATTTTGGTTGGTGCACTAACTTCGTTTACATGAAAATCGACAACGACGGAAGGCAGGGGTGGTAAAAGCGAAATTGGAAACTGCCAAATGCTATGTACAACTTATAACCGCGCTAGAGGAAACAGATAACACAAACAAACGACTAACTTGGCGTTATAAATCGAGGGCTTCGGCCTCGTCGGTAAGCTCTTTGAATACGTTTTCTTGAGTGATTTTACCCATAGAGTCTATGTACTTACGAACTATAAATGTTGCACCTTCGTAATCGCCGACGCCTATTAACCACAGAGCTCTTTGCCTTACAGTTTCTTCGACATAGTCGCGAGCGTTAATTCTGGTAACTTGTTCTTGGTCGCCCCAATCGAGCCCAAGGATATTTGCAATTTTTTGCCTGCTGCCGGACCCGTAAGTTATATCGCCTAAGGGATCTGAATATTTTGCACCGTTTTTATCTTTGTCTGTCTGGGAAATATCCTTATCTAAAAAACTCTCAAGCTCTTTCTTTGCTTCAATTGTTTGGCGCAATTGTTTGGCATCGTCAGGACTTAGGGTGATACTCGAATGCTCGGCAATTCCAGGAAAGGGGCGTTCGGCCTGCGATTCTGCTATTTTACTTGATCCGCATTCAACTGCCAGCATGACAAGGGCTAATACCGGTGCACCCAGCTCTTTTGCTCTGCGTAACCATTTTTTACTTGTTTCTGCCGGTGAAGATTGATATTTTTCCATAAATAACTGCACTTCTTTTGGTGACGAATTTTATTAACTCCATACCAAGTAAAACACTATACAATTATATTGTATCATATATTTAATAAATAATCAATACTATTGAACAATAACCCCGTCGTCTGCAAAAATTAAGTCAAACTTTTTACTCGATAGTATCAGGGGAAGATTCGGGGTTTTGGGTAGATTCGTTAATATCCGGAATATCCGGTTCGGCATCGTCTTTAACTTTAGTCTTCGACTCAACGGTGGTTGTTTCTGGTGCTGAATCGCCGTTAATAAGGGGTGCTTCTTCGGTGGGTGTTAGCAAAAAGATTAACACGCCAATAGCTACAACCAACGCTAAAATGTTTACTAACAGAGATGTTTTAGCCAATTTGTTATTTTGGTAAACTTTTTTAGATTTTTTAATCGCCAAAGTGGCCAAAATAATGCCAGCCAGTGGTGATACAACTGCAAACACTAAACTTAAAACAGCGTATTCGTGGGCTACCTCGTTGGGCGTAGAGTAATCGTCGTAAGTGTCGCTATATGAAGTGTCTGTTTCAAAAGAACCGGAAGTTGGTTCGGGTGTGGCCGAATACGCGTTGTAGTTTGTGGAGGCCGTAGGCTGTTCTGACGAGGTGTTTTGTTTGAACCCAAATAATGGTCTTTTGGATATTGGCACGGCATATTGTTGAGTTGGCGCTGAATCGGGCTGGTAAGCGCTACTTGCGGATTGGTAATCGGTAGATGGTGGGGTAATTGAGGGTTGCGCCCATCTGTCAACGTATGCCTTTTCGGCTTCCAGCTTTTGCTGTAAATCTTCTTGGCGGGCCGGAGTCATATACTCGTCGGCGATAACTTCTTGATTTGGTTGCTCTTTTTGTTCGGAGTCCATGCAATAAATGTAACATAAAAAAGCATAAGGATTACGACAACAAAAAATTTTGATATAGAATAGCCTTATGAACATATTGCTGGTTTATGCTCATCACGAACCGGGTTCGCTAACCGGTTCTTTAAAGAATACGGCTTTGAGTATTTTATCCGGGCAGGGGCACAACATTATGGAAACGGATTTGTACGCTAGCGGTTTTAGCCCTAAGGCTGAGAAGTATGACTTTAGTTCGCTTAGTGGGCGCCATTTTAACTACATGTTGGAACAACGTCACGCTGTAAGCCAGGATTTTGCTTTTGCCCCGGACATAAAAGCCGAAATAGAAAAGCTCAACCAAGCTGAACTGGTGATATTTCATACCCCCATCTGGTGGCTTAGCGTACCAGCGGTATTAAAGGGTTGGTTCGACAGAGTGTTGGCTATGGGAGTGGCGTGGGATGGCGGGCGAATTTACGAGAAAGGTCTGCTTAGAGGCAAAAGCGCTTTTATTTGTGCCGTCGCCGGCGGGCCTAAAGATTTTTATCGACCGGACGGGAAGCATAAGGCTACAATTGAGCAAATTTTGCATCCGATACATCATGGCACACTGGCCTTTTGCGGTTTTGACATTATGGAGCCGTTTGTGGTTTTTAACAGTTTAGGCTTGGATCAAGCGGCGATACTGTCGGCCATAAAAGAGTACCAATTTAGAATAAGTCACTTAATAACCAGCCCAAACTATTTACACAAATATGACTAGCCTAATAGACTAACACCAGCCTTGAAACTACTTATAGCTGTATAATTTAGTTATGATAAATAAATTGGGTAGGCTAATTCGGAGTTATTGGTTTGCCTTGCTGGTTTTATGTTTGTTTGCTTTGAGTCTAAGCTTATATAGGATATTTAGCACCGGTTCGTATCGTTACTGGTTTTTAGCCTGGAATTTACTACTAGCCACTTTGCCTTTGCTTTTTGCCTGGGCATTATATAAAAACACCCCGAAAGGCCTTAATTGGTCGTGGGTGAATTTGGGTTTATGCATTTTATGGCTGGTATTTTTGCCGAATGCTTTTTATTTGGTGACAGATTTTATTCATATACATCAAACAACAGAAATCAGCATGATATTTGATGTCGTCTTAATTGCTACGTACTCTTTGGCCGGATTTGTTTTAGGGTTTAACTCGCTGTTTTTGGTACATAAAAGGGTTTTACAACGTTTTGGCTATTGGGCACACTGGTTGGTTGTGGTCGTTTTGTTGTTATGTGGCTTTGCTATTTATTTGGGTAGATATTTGCGTTGGAATAGCTGGGATATAATTATTAATCCTTTTGGGCTAATGTTTGATGTGACTACCAGGATTTCTAACCCGCAAGATTATACTTTTACTTTTAGCGCCACTTTGTTATTTTTTGCGTTGCTTTTGGTAGTTTATTTTGTTGTTTGGAGAGCTATTGTTTGCGTCGAGAAAAAATCCAGTAAACGGGGTGCTAAAAAAGTAAAATAAAAGATGAAAAACGTTCAAAAAGTAATTAGTGAAAGTGTTAAAAAAATAGACGCCGAGGTTAATTTTGATATTTCCAGGCCGGACGTAAAATTTGGTGATTTTTCTACAAATGCTGCGCTGGTGATTGGTCGCAAACAAGCCCAAGATCCTCTGCAAATCGCTCAAGCGATTAAAAGCAATATAGAAAATATGCAAACCGGTTTGTTTGAAGAAATAGAAATTGTCAAACCCGGCTTTGTTAACGTGCGTTTAAAAGAAGCGCTCTTGCATAGCGCTATTAAAGAGGTGCTGGAGAAAAAAGACGATTACGGTAGAAATAACAAACTGGCCAACAAAGTTGTTTTGGTTGAGTACTTAGACCCCAATCCGTTTAAAGAAATACACATTGGCCATGCCTATTCCGGGACTGTTGGTGATTGTATTGCACTGCTGTTTGAGGCCTCTGGTGCAAAAGTGCACCGGGTAACTTACCAAGGGGACGTTGGACTGCATGTGGCCAAGGCTATTTATGGAATACTCAAAAAAATTGATGGTGACCTGAAAAAACTGGCAGATATAACTGAATCGGAAAGGCCCAAATTTTTAGGCGAAACGTATTCATACGGGGCTTTGGCCTACGACGAATCCGATAAAGCCAAGGCCGAAATTAACGAGATAAACAAAAAAATATACGAAAACAGCGATGATGTTATAAGCCAGATTCACCGCGTTGGAGTGTCGTGGAGTATGCAATATTTTGAGGAAACCTATAAATTGTTTGATTTCACTCCGTTCGAAAAGAATTATTTGGAAGGTATGGTGGCTAAGGAAGGCTTAAAGCTGGTAAAAGAACACATCGCCGATGGAGTTTTTGAAGAAAGCGACGGAGCAGTAGTGTTTAGAGGAGAAAAGTTTGGGCTCCACACTAGAGTGTTTATCAATTCTCAAGGCTTACCAACCTACGATGCCAAAGATTTGGGAAATGCGGCTCTTAAATGGCGCGATTATGCTTACGATAAATCGATAATTATTACCGGTAATGAACAGACAGAATATTTTAAGGTAATGCTAAAAGCTCTAGAACAATTTTCGCCAAAAGAGGCTAATAATACGACGCACATTCCGCATGGTATGGTGGTTTTGAGTCAGGGCAAAATGAGTAGTCGTACCGGTGATGTGATAGCGGCGCTAGATTTATTAGATTCGGTAGAATCATCGGCCAAAAAGATGGCCAATAACCCGGATTCGCCTACAAAATCAACAGCTTTGGCGGCCATAAAATACGCTTTTTTGAAAAATAAAATCGGCGGCAACATAGTTTATAACGTCAATGAATCGCTTAGCCTTGAAGGGAATAGTGGCCCCTACTTGCAGTATTCTTACGCCAGAGCGTGCAGTATTTTAGATAAAAAGACGACGGACGTAGTAGGTGATTGGTCTTTTGACGATAGGGAAAAGAGTTTGGCATTAAAAATTTCGCAATTTACGGAAGTAATCGACAAAGCGACGGAGGGGCTGATGCCTCATCTGATCTGCGCTTACTTATACGAACTGGCGCAAGCTTTTAACAGTTTTTATGAGAGGAACCGAGTTATAGGCAGTAATAAGGAATCTCAGAGACTAGCCCTGGTAGGAGCTTACGCTTGCGTTTTAAAAAATGGCCTTAAGTTATTAAAAATACCCACACCAAAGCACATATAAACAAGATAGTTAGACAAATTATGAGAGTTATGAGGTTGTTTTTGATTAAACCATATGATTGAGTATTAGAGACAAAATAACCATAATCACTTATAATTGTAAGCAAATGAGCAACATAAAAACGGCTTTGGTATTGTACCCTAATCAGCTTTTTGCCATTGAGTTATTGCCTGCAACCGATTTAATTTACGTAGTTGAAGAGCCTTTATTTTTTGGCCTTCATCCGGAGAGACGGCTCAAATTGAATAAGAAGAAGTTGCTATTTCATCGCGTTAGTATGCGCCGCTATGTAGAAGAGCTTCTTTGGCAAAAAGATTTAGAGGTTGAATATGTTGAACTCGACCAAATTGAACAACCGGGCGATATTTTGTTGAGAGCTCAAAAAGCCGGTTTCGAACAAGTGATGCTGTTTGACTTAAACGACAAACTATTAGAATCAAAACTAAAACACACAATCGACAAAGATTTGGACAACCCGTTTACCTTAAAAATTTTACCTACGCCGTCATTTTTATTGAAAAATGTGGAGGTCAAAGAGTTTTTTGGGTGTCAAACAAAACGTCGATTTAGCGATTTTTATCAATGGCAAAGAGAACGGTTTAACGTACTGATAGGCGACGATTATAAACCACTGGGCGGTCAGTGGATGTTTGAATTGGGCAAAAACGAATTGGCGACCGATTTTGATGAAGTGGTTGGTTTTGAATCGTTTGGCGACAATCAATATATAGCACACGCCGGAGAGTGGGTGAATCGACATTTTGCAGATAGCCCTGGCTCGGTTGATGAATTTGTCTGGCCGACGGATCATTTTGAAGCCGAGAAATGGTTGCATGACTTTATTAAGAATCGACTGCCGAATTTTGCCAAGTACGCCTATGCAATTAAGGACGATTCGGTGTTGTTAAATCATAGCGGCTTGTCGGTGGCTTTGAACAGCGGGTTATTGACTCCTCAACAAGTGGTGGATGAAGTAGTTAGCTTTAGTGTTAAAAATTCGGTAGATATTGCGAATTTTGAAGGATTTATCAGGCGTGTTATTGGCTGGCGGGAATATGTTCGCGGTCTTTATGTGTCTAATTTGGTTAATGTTCCTAAGAGCCCGTCGCGAGTCGGATATATTAATCCTAAATGGCTCGAAGCGACAACCGGCTTAGAACCGCTGGACAACACCATCAGAAAAGCTGTTACTAATGCCTATTTGATGCCAAACGAGCGAACGTCTATCATCAATAATTTAATGATGCTAACCGACATTCATCCAATAGAATGCTACAAATGGTTTATGAGTATGTTGCTTGACGCCTATGATTGGGCCGTTCAGCCTAATGTATTTTCTTTGTACAATTTTGACGATATGAGCGGTATGAACAATCAATCTCCCATTGCCGATAGCAACTATGTACTCTCTACCAGTAACTACACCAAAGATTTATGGTGCGACATATGGGATGGTCTGTTTTACAGATTCGTCGATAGGCACAGAGCAATGCTGGCCAATAATAAAACTACCGCCTTCGCAGTGAAGAACTTGGTCAAAATCACCCCTGAACATAGGCGGATTATTAACTACAGAGCCCAAGACTTTTTATATTCCATAGAGTAAGCATTTACTAAAAACATTAAAAGCGACTATTATCTATGTATAACAAGGAGATTTCATCGTGGCACGAAAAAAGGAAGGCTTTATGAATTTTGTTAGAACTCAGGGTGTTGTCGGGCTAGCCGTGGGTTTGGCCATTGGTACCCAGGTTGGTAAAACTGTAGAAGCAATTGTGGTTGGGTTTATTAACCCGATTATTAATTTTATCGTGGGTGGAAGTACCAATTTGGTGAGTAGTAAGTGGGTTGTAATTAGCAACTGGCATGGCCGTTCACTGGAGTTTGGTTGGGGGGCGATTTTATCTGCTACCATTACTTTATTCGCGGTCGCAGCCGTTATTTATTATGTAGTTCGTGGCTTAAAACTGGATAAACTAGATAAGAAATCCGAATAATATAGGGAGTAAGACGCACATGGTGGCAACCGATTCTTTGTCGCAAAAATTACTATGGCTAGATATGGAGATGACCGGTTTAAATCCCGGCAAGGACCGGATATTAGAAGTTGCCGCCATCGTTACCAACTTTGAGTTTATGGAACTGGCAAAATATGAATCGGTAGTTTTCCAACCACCTGAAATTATTAATAATATGGGTAATTGGGCTAAAGAAAACCATATAGCCAGCGGTTTGATAGACAGAGTGCAAGCGGCCCCAAACGAGCAGCATGTAATGATTGAATTTGTCCATTTTATTAAAAATAACTTTGAAGAGCCGGCCATATTGGCGGGCAACAGTATTCATCAAGACAGACAGTTTATTAAACAATGGTGGCCGGAGGTAGACGCTCTTTTACACTACCGGATGGTTGATGTAAGCAGTTTTAAGGTCATAATGCAGACAAAATATAATTTAGTATTTAATAAAAAAGAATCGCATCGTGCTCTAGATGATATAAAAGAATCGATAGCCGAACTGAAATTTTATTTAAAATACTTTGATAAATGATTAATCATAGAGATGTTGAGGGGTATATATTTGGCTTACCGAACGTTAGGCTAGATTATCCATTTGGCGAAAAGGTTGCTGTTTATAAAGTGAATGAAAAAATGTTTGCTCTCATTCAAGAAGGCTCAAACCCCGTCCAGCTGAGTCTGAAAAGTGACCCACAACTGTCGTTGGTACTGCGCGAAAAATACGAAACCGTTATGCCTGGCTATCATCTGAACAAAAAACACTGGAACACTATAGTTTTAACCGGCCAGCTGCCCCTGGAAGAGATTCAAGGTCTTATTTTTCATAGTTACAACTTGGCTGCAAAAGAATAATTATTTTAAGAATCCGTAACAACAGATAGCTGCGAATGATAGTTTTCAGCCATTTTTTTGAGTTTCTTGTTGTCTGTCGAAGCATAGATAGACCTTAACAAGGTTTTGTAGGCATCTAATCGGTTCGCCAAAACGGAAGAATAAGATTCCTCAAATTTTCCGCGAGCTTTGGCGTCATTCAGTACTTTATCGAATTTAGTATTTCTGTAGGATTTAATTTTTTTGCCTTTTTTAGGGTCAAATTTGGAAAGAAAGCTGTTTGTGTCTTGAGATTGACTGGCAATGATAACGCCTAAAGTGGTTGATTTGTTAATTAACTCCGGAGTTCGTAAATCACGAGAGTTTTTATCGATAAGTTCAGACAAATCGATTTGTTGAGCAGCTAGTTGGTACATTTGTTCGCTTTGTTTTTTACCGATACTGCTCAGCAGAGCATATCCTCCGCCAAAAATCAGCAGCAAGCCACAAACCAAAATTAATACTCTCAATATTTTTTGTTTTTGACTGCCCCCGCCAAAACCAAAACGGCTTTTTGCTCCTGGTGGGTCCATTATAAAATCGTACGGGTTATTGTCTGACTGTTCCATTAGGTAAAAGCATAACAGGAATGATAGTAAGTTCGCTAGTAGTAACAGCCTGGCGAATAGTATTTTAGGTTGAGTTACTTGCTAGTTGCTAATCGGCCGACTACACTGTTGATATGGATGCAGTCGAGGATGTTAAAAGTCGTCTATCTGTTGAAGACGTTATCGGGGAGTATGTTGAATTAAAACGGGCGGGGCGTAATTTTAGGGGATTCTCCCCGTTTAATAATGAAAAAACGCCGAGTTTTATGGTTAGTCCCGAGAAGCAAATTTGGCACGATTTTAGTTCTGGTAAAGGTGGCAATATGTTTGGTTTTGTTATGGAAATGGAGGGTGTTGACTTTAAGGGTGCTCTAGAGATATTGGCTCGTAAAGCGGGGGTAGATTTAGCTCTTTATAAAACAGCCTTCAAAGGCAGTCGACCTCAAAAAGACAAAATATTAAATGCCTTAGAATTGGCCACCAAATACTACCAACAAACCTTACTTAAAAATAAAGGGGCGCTTGATTACGTTGTAAAAAAGCGCGAGTTTAATAAGCAAACTATCGCTAATTTCCGAATCGGTTATTCGCCGAGCTCCGGACACGCCCTGGCAGATTTCTTAAAAAAACGTGGTTTTGAAGATTCGATAATTAAAATGACCGGACTGGTCAGCGCTAATTACCGGGGTTTAACAGATATGTTTCGAGGGCGCATAATGATATGTTTAATGGATCCACAAGGAGCACCAATAGGCTTTACTGCCAGATTGCTGGACGATAATGTTAACTTGCCAAAATACATTAACGTTCCGCAAACATTACTTTACGATAAAAGTCGTCATGTTTTTGGGCTACACTTAGCTAAGGACGCTATCCGCCGAAGCGGTTTTGTGGTTATAGTAGAAGGAAATTTAGACGTTATAAGTAGCCATCAGGCCGGTTTTGCCAATGTTGTGGCTACAGGAGGGACTGCCCTAACCAGCCAACACCTCAAAGCATTACAGCGGTTTACCGATGATATTAGGCTTTGTTTTGATCAAGACGAAGCCGGAATATCCGCTGCCGAACGAGCGATAGAAATTGCTCAACGTTCGGATGTTCACCTATCGATAGTTAACATAGCCGGTAGTAAAGACCCCGACGAATTAATACAAAAAGACTCGGCAGCATGGGAAGAAGCTATCCATAAACCACAATATGCGCTCGACTGGCTAATTGATAGGTATCAAAAAATATATGATATAACGACTGCCAACGGTAAAAGATTATTTAGCGATGTTTTGCTAAAGACTATCGTCAGTTTGCGCGACAGTGTGGAACAAGATCATTATTTATTACAACTGGCTAAGATGACGGAAGTTAGCGAGCAAGCTATCCGCAATAAGCTGTCGAGCATTGCGAATCCAAAAAAAGTATTTAAGCGAAAGGCGCAGTCGGTCGAGCCGGCCGGAAGCGACCCGTATATGCACGAGGATCGTTTGTTATGTTTATTGGTGGCTTATCCGACGACGCGTCGATTGCTAGAAACCGAACTGAAAAAATTAGTGTTCAATACTCCCGAGAGACAGCGCGTTTATGAATATTTAGAAGCTAATCCTCAAGTTTCATTAAACGAAGGTATACCCGAAGACTTGAAAGATGTTGAAAATTATGTAAAAATACTGCTATTCAAAGCAGAAGAGCTCTATGATAGTTTTGACTCTAACGAGCGGCTAAGGGAGCTGAATGACTTAATCAACAAGTTGATTGCAAAATACCAAAAGCAACAAAAAGAAGAATTAACTTTGGCAATACGTCAAGCCGAACGCGAGGGCGACGATAAAAAAGTAAGCAAATTGTTAGACGAATTTAACGCCTTAATAAAAAATAAGTAGGAGTGTATTTGTGGTAGACGAAGACCAAACAATAGAATTAAGTGCGGCAAAAGAAAAACTACTCGAAGAGGCCAAACGAGTGGGCCATATCGAGCAACGTGAAATATTTAAACAAATTCCCGATACGCCCGACAATATAGACTTGTTAGACAGCTTGTATAACGAGTTATCAGAAGCGGGAATCGAGTTAATAATTGCCGAAGAACCGACTAAAGAAGATTTTAGCGACGAATGGACGACCGAAGATGAAGAAATTGTAATAGAGCCCAACGCCTTGCTGGACGATATCAGTGACGACTCTGTAAGATTATACTTGCGTGAAATTGGTAAAATACCGCTACTAACGGCCGAAGAAGAGTTAGCTTTGGCCAAAAAAGTAGTGGCTGGCGAAAAAAACGCTAAAGATAAAATGGCCGAGGCCAATATGCGTCTAGTGGTATCTATTGCCAAACGTTATGTTGGTCGTGGTCTGGATTTGCTTGATCTAATACAAGAAGGCAATACCGGCTTGCTTCGAGCCGTTGAAAAGTTTGACCCTGATAAAGGTTTTAAATTTAGCACCTATGCTACCTGGTGGATTCGCCAAGCTATAACCAGGGCTATTGCCGATCAAGCTAGAACGATACGTATACCGGTACACATGGTTGAAACTATTAACAAACTACTTAGAACTCAACGGCGTCTAACCCAAGAACTCAACCGGGAGCCGACCAACGAGGAAATAGCCAAAGAGATGGAGATAGAAGTCGAAAAGGTAGAGCATATTATGAAAATCAAGCAGGATATCCACTCGCTCGACCAAAGTGTGCGTGACGACGAAGAAGATAGCGTTTTAGGTGATTTTGTTGAGGACGAAGAAACCATAACACCGGAAGAATCCGCCGCCGGACAGTTGCTAAAAGAACAGGTCAAAGATTTGCTTGGTTCTTTGAGTGAACGCGAGCAAAAAATTATCCGTTTACGATTTGGTTTAGAAGATGGCAAAAGCCACACCCTTGAAGAAGTGGGGCAAGAATTTAGCGTTACCCGGGAGCGTATTCGACAAATTGAGGCTAAAGCGTTGGCTAAGCTGCGCAAACACAAAGACTCTAAACGATTACTCGACTACATAAAATAAATGGATATCAAGTTCAGTTATCAGATGGCGTTATTAATATAAGAGCTGTATTAGATAAATGATATTGACAGGGCGCTAGAACTAAATATACAGTATAAGCATAAGCTAATAACAAACAGCTTTAGCACATCAAATAGAGACAAATAACAAAACAAGGCACCATTCAAACCCAAAATCAGGGGCCTTTAAAAGAGGAAAAACTTGGACGACAATAGTTTGTCGCGCCTTAATGTTTGTACACAAACCGGTTTTGGAGTAAGTCACAACTCGCAGTTGACGTACCATAACCCGGTTGTTTCAAGCATTGGCGTACAAAAACAAAACAAAACCATGCTCCCCAAGAAGCTAGATTTTAAGAAGGGAGCTATAGAATACCGCAGAAAACGGCTAGTAGGCAATTTGGTTAAAGGAGTAGTCGAGGCTTTTGTAATTGTAGCGGTTTTTGTAAGTGCGCTAACTTCTGTTGGCGTAATAGTGAACAAAAAATTTGAGGGCCGTAGCTTACCTTTCACTTATGTGGGTGACACCTATATTGGCGGAAAAACCAAAGAACAAATAAAAACTCTGTTGGATGAAAAATACAACCAAATGTATATTACTTTTGACGAAGGCGGCTTGCGACGTCAACTAAAGTTCGATCAACTTAATATCGAGATGGACACCGAAACCTTTAGCCAAAGCGCTATACCGAAAAAACCAAACGTTTTGTCGTTTTTAGAATGGAAACGCCTAGAGGTGCCAATAAAAATGAGCGATAGATACGTCACGGGTTACATAGAGCGACGGATAAATACCAGCCAAACGAAATCTGAAGATGCTCAACTGATGATTGACGGCAATAAACTGGTGGTTCGGCCGGAAGTAACCGGCTTTACTTCCGACGCCAAGTTCATTATCGAACAGATTAGATTTGCTCTAGCCAGCGGAAGAGAGCCATATATCGATGTAACGAGTGTTACCACTAAGCCAAACGTACTGGCGGCTGATTTGGCTGATGATCTGGAGAAGGGCAACTCGTTATTACAAACTCCGATAAGTATAAAATTGGGCTACAGATACATACGGCCAACGATAAAACAAAAAATTGACTGGCTGAGCGTTAATCAGTTGCCGGGCGCTAAGAATGTTGATTTTGATTTCTCTAAAGGGCTTGTGAGGGCTTATATACTGGAGCAGGCTAAGAGATATCAGCCGGCGATTAGAACAACCGCAAGCGAGAATGGCGAATCTACTGGCGGACAGTTGGTGATAGAAAATGTGGACGAAGTGGCTTACTCGATAGTTTTGGCGCTAAAAACGGGTAACCAAACTACTCAACAATTGGTTATCAAAGATTCGGGTGACAGATTTACAGCTCAACACCAGCCAGCCACTAACACTTTGGCGGTGGCTAATCAATAAAACTGCACAGTAGAACACCTACAAACACTTTAATTTTGATTATTTTTAGCAGCCAACTTAAAAACAGGTGTCTTGAAGTATAATATTTGTATACGACGCTAGGAGTTAAAGATAGCTGCGAACGAGTTGAATAAAAGACTGGTAATAATTGACGGTAAAAGTATTTTTTATCGGGGTTATTACGCTATGCCGGGGCTAGCTACAAAGGACGGCACACCCACCGGCGGAGTGTTCGGTTTTACCACCTTAAGTCTGGAAGTCATAAAACGTCTAAAACCGGATTATGTGGCGGTAGCGTGGGATAAGCCGAAAACCAATATCCGCGCCAGATTAAAAATTTATCCGGCATATAAGGCCGGTCGTAAACCGGCTCCGCCCGACTTCTACGAACAAATCCCTATTCTGCACAATTTATTAGAAGCCTTTGGCTGGCCACTTTATGAGCTTGATGATTATGAGGCCGACGATATTATGGCTACGCTGGCTACGCAAGCTCGGAAGAAAAATATTGAAACAATACTAATTACTAGCGACTTAGACGTTTTGCAGTGTATTAACGGTCATGTAAAAGTTTACGCTCTTAAAAAAGGCTTAAGTCGCATAGAAGAGTTTCATCCGGCTAGTTTCGAGGCCAAATATGGTATTGAACCAGAGCAGTACCTCGACTACAAGAGCTTAAAAGGCGATTCGTCGGATAATATTCCAGGCGTTCCCGGCATCGGTGAAAAAACGGCGCTAGCGTTGTTAAAGAAATATTACAGTTTGGACGAAATATACAATAATATCGATCTAATCGACGGACGAGTTCACGAATTGCTATTAAAGGGAAAAGATTCGGCCTATTTGAGTAAAAAATTAGCTACCTTGTTTACTGATGCTCCTATCAAATTAGATCTAAAAGCTATGGATATTAATAATTTTGACGCGACTAAGTTGAAAGAAGAATTAACCAATTTGGAATTCCGCTCTTTACTTAGACAACTGCCAGAAATAAATTTGATAAACGAGGAAAAAGAGGCCGAGCTGGCAGACGGATCAACTCGAGCACCAAGGGTAGTAGCTGCCGAGTTATTTAACGCCAACAGGGCGACTTGTATATATGTGTATGCTTACAGTCGTGGCGCTCAAGGAGCAGACCCCTACGCGGTCATACTTGGCACGGGCTCTCAGGTGGCCACCTTTATACTCCCCCAAGATATAGATAAATTGAGAAGCTTAAAACACTTACTCGAAACGACTCCGATTGCAGGCTATGACGTAAAAAGTCATCTAAAAAGTCTTTTTGAAGTTGGAATATATCCCCAAAGGGTAGCTCACGATGTTCAGGTGGCAGCCTTTTTGTTGGATAGCTTGAGGACTCCAAAAACGTTACACGATATTGCCAAAGACGAGTTAGGCTACCAAAATCAAGATTTTACAGCAATTCCTCCAGAAGATGTTTCGATGTATGCTGCCGAATTGGTGAACACTCTATGCGCTTTGCACAAAAAACAAGCTCAAAGTTTTGAACAATTTAATAAAATGACAGATTTGGCGAATAAAATTGAATGGCCGGTGATACCGGTTTTGGCTCGTATGGAATGTAAGGGCATCAAACTAGATGTACCCTACCTAAAGAAAATGGGAAAGCAAATGGCATTAAAGATAAGCAGGGTAGAAGAAAACATCTATAAGCTGGCAAACCAAACATTTAATATTTCTAGCCCTATGCAGTTAGCAAAAATATTGTTCGAAGATATGGGCTTACCTACCGTGGGGATAAAAAAAGGTAAAACCGGCTACTCAACAGCAGCCGGCGAACTAGACAAGCTTAGAAGCTATAGCCCGGTAGTCGATTTAATTAGTCAGTATCGTGAGTTAACTAAATTAAAAAATACTTATATAGATGCTTTGCCTAAATTGGTGGCTAAAGACGGGCGTATACACACTACTTTTAATCTAAATATTGCTCAAACTGGCCGCTTAAGCTCGAGCGATCCTAATTTACAAAATATTCCGGTTAGAAGCGAGCTGGGTAAAACTATTCGCGCGGCATTTGTGGCAGATAAAGGTAAAGTGTTTGTTTCGGCGGATTATAGTCAGTTTGAACTCCGCTTGGCTGCCGTTATGGCCAACGATACCGACATGATGGAAGTGTTTAACAGCGGAGAAGATATACACATTAGGACAGCCAGCGAAGTCTACGGGGTGGCGTTAGAGGACGTGACAGAGGAACAACGCAATGCTGCTAAAACGATTAATTTTGGTGTTCTTTACGGTATGAGTCCACACGGATTAGCCGCTGCTACAGGTATGACATTTAATGATGCCCAAGATTTCATTGATCGATATTTTGCCTCTCGCCAGCCGCTGGTGGATTATATCCAAACTCTAAAAGAGCACGCAGCGAATGCCGGTTACGTAGCCACGGTTTTTGGGCGACGTAGGCCGACTCCCGATGTGAAATCGCCAAATTACATAGTGCGAGAGGCGGCGCTGAGACAGGCGGTTAATATGCCGATTCAAGGCACGGAGGCAGATTTAATGAAGATGGCTATGGCCAAATTAGAGCAAAAATTCGATCAGGAGTTTAAGAACAGCAGCCTGGAAGCCGATGATAATAAGCCAAGACAGTTACTGCAAATACATGATTCGCTTTTAGTTGAGTGCTTAAAAAAAGATGCACAAAAAGTTTCCGAGATAATGAAAGATGTTATGGAAAATGTGTATCCAGGGTTGGGCATTGTACTAGCAGTAGAGGTGCGTACTGGGCAAAATTGGGGCGAGTTATAATTTCCAACTTAATACGGACAAAGTTAGGCAAAACCGCTAACTGTAAAAGTCTTTTCGTACACTAACTTGTTGGGTCAAACAGCGATCCCGAAAAAAAATCGTCTCTCATAATAACTTGGAATCATAGGCCAAAACACCTCGTGGCGAGGATGTTGGCTCTAGTTCAAATAAGTCGGTCTAAGCTATTTAGAACCTAAAAAGTACAAAAGCTACCAAACGTTAAACCAACCGATGCAGAAAATATCTGAGAAATTAGGCTTTCATGAAGACGGCTCAAGCTATACGGACGAAAACGGGCTTATTTGGCAAAATGTCAAAAAAGAATTATTTTGATTTGTTATCGGCGATGAACTTCATAGTTGTTCGATAAACTTTAACGTTGTACCAAATTAGCCAAGCGAATAGGGCAACCAGCCAAACTATCAAAACCAGCGGCATCAGGCTAATACTGCCATGAAAAGCAGCATAGTTTAAGGCAAAAGTTAGGTACGTAAAAAAGACGCCGACAAAGGCTAGGGAGACTACCAGCATATTTCTAATTAGTTTATAGGCAATGTTACGTTTAGTTTTTTCGTAGGTTATTAAAAAGAGAGTGCTTGGTATGTTGGTGTATTGCGGCTTAAGGTATAAAAATCCGAAACCTATTACCAGCACAGTTTGTAGTAGGGGGACTAAAAGCATATACCACAAACTTTTTTGACTCCAGCTATCGGCTTGACCACTGAAACTAAAATGAGTAGGTATTGTTTGAGGGAGCTTGCTCCAGAAATAAAATGCAATCATCCAGCTAGCTATTGCTAAAATGACACAAAAAACAAATATCGCGAGATGCCACGACTTTTCAAAGTGTAACTTCATAATTTAATGATAGCACCAGCGTTATAAGAAGTTATAATTATGGTTATGAAAATTAAGATTAAAAAACTTCGTGATAATGCCGTTTTGCCTAAATACCAAACCGAGCATAGCGCAGGTATGGACTTACATGCTTGTGTAGATAAAGTAATCCGGATGAAACCGGGCGACATTTTTTCTATACCGACTGGCATAGCGGTTGCCGTACCGGAGGGGTACGAAATGCAAATTCGTGGTCGTAGCGGTTTGGCTTTGAAGTACGGCATTGGGTTAGCTAACGGCGTCGGCACCATAGATGCCGATTATCGAGGAGAAGTATGCGTAATTTTGGTAAACAACGGAAAAAAAGACTTTATTGTAAAACCGAAAGACAGGATCGCACAGGCGATAATTGGTAAATACGAAAAGGTTGAATGGAGTTTGGTTATCGAATTAAGCGCAACCAAACGTGGCTCCAAGGGCTTTGGTTCAACCGGATAATAACAAACTGAACCCAATTGCATTAATGAGGCTATAGCAGTTTTCGTTTTGGTAAGGTCTTGGTTTTAGATTATCAACCGCATTATCAACCTCGCTATAAGGAACGTAGAAATTGAGAACTAATAAACCGTAAAGTATAACCAGCTAGCTGTTAACACTTCTTTAAAATACAATTAACTTAACGTTATAAGATTACATGCCAATTTTTATCACCAGTTTCTTAGTTAAACCGCAACGGCGGTTTATCTCCGGTAGTCGCATTCTTAATTCGGTAGCTAAAATCCCGTTTGGTGTGTAAAGCCAAATAGCATCTTTTTTAACTGCTACTTTCGGCTTAAAGTCGAATAACTCCTGACAATATTCTTGTAACGCCGTTAGTTCGGTTGGTTTATCTAGATCTTTTTTGGCCAAGATGTCTTTTACAGAATCCATACGGTAAGTATCTAGTAAGCACAAATGGTTTTCAAGCCGCTTGACTGTTTAGCCAAAAATCTCTTTGGCTAGTAACTAATATAAATGATAACTATAATGTAACAAGTATGCCAGAGTTGCCGGAAGTAGAGACCGTTAAACTAGGTTTAAGGCAGTTTATGCCTGGTTTGGTTATTTCTAAAACCAAGAGCGATTGGCCAAAAAGTTTCCCAAATTCGCCTAGTGATGTCAAAAAATTCATGATTGGTTCCGAGGTTCTAGATATTAGGCGTCGTGCGAAAGTATTGATGATTGATCTTTCTAGTGGCTATAGTTTGGTTATTCATCTAAAAATGACCGGTCAATTGGTTTTTAGAGGCAAGCAAAGTTTTGGAGCCGGGCATCCTACCGATAGCTTGATTGGCGAGTTGCCAGACAAATCTACCAGAGTAACCGTTGAATTTACCAATGGGAGTAAACTATTTTTTAACGATCAGCGAAAATTTGGTTGGATGAGACTTATACCAACCGACGAAATTCCCAATATCGGATTTATGCAAAAAGTTGGTCCGGAACCGCTGGGTTCTAGCTTTAGTTTGCCTCTTTTTACCGATTGTTTAATGAAACGAAAAAACTCCAACATAAAAACCGCCTTGCTTGACCAATCGGTAATTGCTGGCATCGGTAACATATATGCCGACGAATCTTTGTTTTGTGCCGGGATACACCCATCAAGCATTGTTAGCGCCATACCTAAAGCCAGGTTAAAGAGATTGCACGATTGTTTAATAAGAGTTTTGAAACTAAGTATTGAAAAGGGTGGCTCGACAGATAAAAACTATGTTAATGCGGAAGGCAAAAAAGGCAGTTACATTGAGTTCGCCAAAGTTTTTAGAAAAGAACATCAGCCCTGCCCCAAGTGTGGTCGTGAGATAATAAAAATCAGGGTGGCGGGTCGAGGTACTCACGTTTGCATTAAAGACCAAAAATTGTACGAGAAATAATAATATGATTACCGCTTTTATAGGGGATAATTATCCAGCAAGAGAAACCGCGCTTAAAGAGTTCGTTGGCAACTTTTCGACGATTCATGGGGCAGCGGCAATCGATAGACTTAGTGGAGATTCAATTGAGCTTAATCTACTGAAAGATAGTGTAGCTACGATACCCTTTTTGTCTTCGAAAAGAATGGTAATAGTAAGAGGGTTAGGCCAAAATAAAGAAATTAGTGATAATTTTGACGATTTAGTTCGGTATGTGGCCGACACCACTGAATTTGTCGTCGTAGAAAATCATCTAGACAGCCGGAGTCGATTTTTAACGGAACTAAAAAAATACGCCGAGATAAAAGAATTCAAACACCTGGAGGGCGAAGATCTGGTTGATTGGGTTATAGAGCAAGTTAATCAGTTGGGTGGTTCAATAAATCGGGCTTTAGCAAATTTACTAGTTGATAGAGTCGGGGACAATCACCAAATGCTGGCTAACGAGCTTGAAAAACTAGTGTTGTATGATTCAAAAATTACTAAAGAATCGATAATGGAGCTAACCAGCCTGAATCCACAAAGCAGTGTATTTGCCATGCTCGACAGCACTTTTAATAATCAACCAGCCAGAGCTATAAAACTATACAAAGAACAAAGAGAGCAGGGGTTGGAGCCGGGGTACTTACTTGGCATGATTTCTTGGCAATTATATGTGTTAGCCGTGGTAAAATCGGCCAACGGGTTGTCAGTTGACCGGATAGCGAAAGAATCAAAAATGAATCCTTTTGTAATTCGCAAAAACTTAAATATTGCTCGTCGTATCTTAAATGTAAAGCTGCGAAAAATGCTGGACGACACCATTGAGGCCGACAGACTAATTAAACAACGATCAACGAATGCCGACGACGTTTTAAAAACGTTAATACTTTCGTTTAAATAAACAAGGGTTATTTTTTAGTAAGCGGTTTGGCTGTTGGTTTTTTAACGGTTTTTGGTTTGGAATTGGTTTTTTTAACAGTTTTTTGTTTGACAGTCTTCTTAGATGTTGTTTTGGCAGTTGATTTCGCTTTGGTGGCTTTACCGATTTTGGCTCCGCTCGCTTTAGCGTTTTTGGCTAGTTGTTTCTTTTTTCGGGCTGCTTTATTTTTGTGTATCACTCCCTTTTTGACTGCAGTATCAATAGCGCTATTGGCACGGTTCTGCGCCTCAAGAATTTCTTTGGCCTTGCCTTTTTTGGTGGCTACAATAAAAGCTTTGACCGCTTCTCGTAAATTACGCTTGGTTTTGGCGTTACGAATTGCAGCTTTTTTAGTCTTTCTGACTCTCTTCTCTGCGGACTTAATTATTGGCATCGTACGTTTTATCCTTATTTAGTAGAGTTACTTTATCAATCAATGGCAAAGTATAAACTAAAACTTCTTATTTTGCAAAGAATATAAGTACGAAAAAAACTAAAATACGATAGTGCTCACTTAAAAGATGTTGGCGTTTCGCAAGCCGAAGGTTATGAAAAAGCTTGTTTACGTAAATAGACCTTACTCCGTGCCCTTTATAACCAAAAAATACTTCTAAAAATAAGCCTAATATATCTTGATAAACAGCCATTTATGTGATAGTGTTTTGATAGGTATAAAAAAATACAAATAATTTGCAGAAAGATAGAAAAATATAGAACGGACTAAGAATGGATCAAAATTCTAAATCCCAGGCTGTTGAGCGTTTACGAGATGCTCAGAACGTGCTGGTTACAGTTAGCGATAACCCGAGTGTAGACCAGCTATGTGCGGCTGTTGGACTTACCTTAATGATGAATAAACTGGGAAAGCACGCTACGGCCGTTTTTAGCGGACAAGTACCGTCAACAATTGAATTTTTAAAACCCGAAGAAACTCTAGAGCAAAATACTGACAGTCTGCGAGATTTTATAATTGCGCTAGATAAGTCCAAAGCCGACAAATTACGCTACAAAGTAGAAGAGAACGTAGTAAAAATATTTATCACGCCTTACAGAACTTATCTAACCGAGAAAGATTTGGATTTTAGCCAGGGCGACTTTAATGTTGACGTTGTGGTGGCTTTAGGTGTGGCAGAGCGCAATTATCTAGACAAAGCTATAACTGCACACGGACGCATTTTACATGACGCTACGGTTATCGGGGTTATGGCTGGCCCGACGCAGGTGGACATCGGTAGTATTAATTGGCAAGAACCAGAGGCTAGCGGTTTATGCGAAATGCTGGTTAGTATTAGCGAAGCTTTTCAAGGAGGATTAATTGATAGCCAAATGGCTACGGCTTTCTTAACAGGGATAGTGGCCCAAACGGAAAGGTTTCGCAACGAGAAGACGACGCCTAAAGTGATGACTATGGCGGCGCAGTTAATGGCAGCTGGAGCTAATCAACAACTAATAGCCGAAAAACTGGAACTAGCAGAAAATAAGCCCGATGAACAAGAGCCAGTACAACCGGAGACTAACCCCGACGAAGAAGGGGTTATTGATTTACATGAAGACAAAATAAAAAAACAAGAAGAAACGAGTGACATTCGACCAACTAAGCCGGAACCGGAAGAAATACACATCGATGAACAGGGAGTGCTATCCGCCTCTTCAGACTTAAAACAACAAGAAAAAAGTGAAAATAGCAAACAGAAAGACGATGTAAAAGAAAAAGAAAAAATTGACGAAAATGAAAAGGAGATCAGTGAATACAGTAAATATATTACTGAGGCGCCACAAACAGGGGGAGTTCTGACAGCGAACTCGGTTCCCGAGCAAGAACGATACGGTCCAAGCACCGATCCGCTCAGCACTATTCCCTCGGCCGTTACACCACCCTTGCCAACTAAAGCTGCGGATATTCGGCCGATTAACGATAACGATAATTTTGACATTGGCTCACTGGAGAACGATAAAAAACTTGGCCCGGATGTAAACCAAAACGATACTCTAGCCGACATCGAATCAAATGTGCAGAGCTATCAAGATTCGCCACAAAACGATTTGGACGCCGATGCTGCTCGTAAGGCCGTTATGAACGCTGTAAATGCTGCCTACAATCCTGATCGCCCCGAGCCGGTTCAAGCTCTAAATGCTACAGAGTTCCCTTTGGAAAAAGAGGAGAGCGATAATGTTGCTCCTCCCGTTCCTCCGCCCATAATGCCGCCTTTTTCTGAACCAGCCAAAGAAATGTTGCCAAATGCCGGCAATGCTAGGGACGATGATGACAACATCAGTGGCGTTCCGCCTTTACCTGGTTTTTAATTAAAAATTTCTATCAGCCAAATGGTTCAAGGACTGTTATTAGTAAATAAACCGATCGGCATCTCCAGCTTTAGAGTAGTATCCATTGTTAGAGGAATTATTAAAGCGAATACTAAGCAGAAAATAAAGGTAGGCCATAGTGGCACGTTGGATCCTCTGGCCAGCGGCTTGCTAGTTATAGCAGTGGGCCCATACACAAAAAGGCTAACCGCCTTAACTGAACTACAAAAAACCTATATTGCCGAAGCTGTTTTAGGCAAGAACTCTACTACTGGCGATAGCGAGGGCCAAATTAAAGTAGTTTCTTCGAAAAGGCCAACAAGAGAGAGTATAAAATTGGCTTTAGTCAGTTTTAAAGGAGTGAGCCTACAAACTCCGCCTGTTTTTAGTGCTGTAAAAGTCGATGGCATTAGAGCCTACAAACTAGCCCGCCAAGGTTTGCGACCGAGTATAAAACCTAGACAAATTAATATCAAAGAGATTGAGATTGTATCCTACAAATATCCTTGCTTAAAAATAAAAACGACCGTCAGTAGTGGCACATACATTAGGGTGCTAGTAGAAGATATAGGCAAGGAGCTAGGTACCGGTGCATATATAAAACATCTGGTCAGAACCAGGGTGGGAAATTTTGATTTAGATAAGGCCGTTGAGCTTAGCCAACTAAATTACCCAATTTTGCTAAACAATTTAATTACGCTTGAAAATTGAGTAAAATATTGTTATAATCCGTAGGCTTTATGATTTCTACAGCTAAAAAACAATCGATAATCAACGATACTCAAAGACATAAAAAAGACACCGGTTCGCCGGAAGCTCAGGCTAGTGTTTTAACTGCCAGAATTAAAGAGATTACGGAACATTTAAAAAAGAACAAGCATGATTTTATGGCTCGTCGAGGATTGTTACAGCTAGTTGGTAAAAGGCGCCGTTTATTGAAATACTTGGCAGAAACGGAACCGGACAAATACCTTAAGACTATCAAAAAGTTAGGCATCAGACGTCAAGTTTAAAAATTTGATATTTGAATAAATAATTTAATTAGGAGAAAAATTAAGTATAATTTAAATAAATTATTGAAGTAAGGTGGTGGAGCACAGCTATACGTTGTTAAGCCCGTATACCTGAACCCCGCCACTTTATAGAAAGGATTATAAAAAATTAATGGGACAAACGATTAATCCGTTTGGAAAAAACATATTAAAAATAGAAACCGAGTTCTGTGGGAAAACATTGAGTTTAGAGGTTGGGCGTGTGGGTTTTAGATCGACTTCCAGCGTTTTGGTTCGTTATGGCGATACCGTGATATTGGGTACAGCTATGGTCAGCCCAACACCAGTCAAAGAATTTGACTATTTCCCCCTAAGTATTGATTACGAGGAGAAAATGTATGCAGCCGGCAAAATCAGCGGCAGTAGGTTTATTAAAAGAGAAGGTCGCCCGAGCGATGATGCCATTTTGATAGGACGCCTGATAGACAGACCAATCAGACCGCTATGGCCCAAGGGTTATCGCCATGAGGTTCAAGGCATAGCCACAGTGTTAAGCATGGATCCCGGGTTTAGGCCGGATGCTATTGCCATGATTGCCGTAAGCAGTGCATTAATGTTAACCGGCGCACCCTTTGAGGGTCCGGTGGCAGGGCTAAGGGTTGGTTTGGTAGGGGGTAAGTATAGCACTTTCTTGTCGGCCGAGGACATGGCTGAGTCTAAACTAGACGTAGTAGTGGCAGGTACTAAAGGCGCAATTATGATGGTCGAGGCGGGTGCTAATGAGGCCTCGGAAAAAGAAATGATAGGGGCTTTTGAATACGCTCATAAAAATATTCAACCCGCTATTAAACTACAAGAGGAATTGGTCAAAAAAATAGGGGTTGAACCCCAGGAATATATATTAGACGTGCCAAGCGAAGAAGTAGTACGTGAGGTTCAACTATTTTTAGACAATAAGCTAGGTTCTAATATTAGAACTGACTATCCGGAAAGGCATCAGAAGATGCACGATTTGAGGATATCAATGCTCGATCATTTTTTGTCACTGCTCGGCGAGGAGGAGTTTGCTCTGAAGCAGAAAGAATACGAAGAAGCTTATGCAGTGGTTGTTAATAAAGACGTCAGAGACGGAATAATCAAAAGCGGCGCTAGGCCGGATGGGCGAAAAAGCGATGAGATAAGACCATTAAGTAGTGAAGTCGGCTTACTGCCTAGAGCCCATGGCTCTAGCTTGTTCACCAGAGGTATAACTCAAGCGATGAACATTGTTACACTGGCTCCTTTAAGCTATGCCCAAGTGATTGATACGATGGAAAAGGAGGGCGAGCGACGCTATATGCATCACTACAACGCCCCCGGTTACACCACTGGAGATGTTCGCCGCCTGGGTAGTCCAGGCCGTCGTGAGATTGGGCACGGGGCTTTGGCCGAAAGAGCGTTGCAGGCGGTTTTGCCCAGTGAAGAAGAGTTTCCATACACTATTCGAAGTGTGACCGAAATTATGAGTCAACACGGAAGCACGTCTATGGCAGCAACTTGTTCCAGTTGTTTGGCGCTTATGGATGCCGGGGTACCAATCAAAACACCAGTCAGCGGCATAGCTATGGGGTTATTTATGGATAACGACAAAGCAATAATCCTCAGTGATATTGCCGATGCCGAAGATTTTGCTGGCGATATGGATTTCAAAGTAGCCGGCACTAAGGATGGTATTACTGCCTTACAAATGGACATGAAGGTACACGGCCTTTCTATTGAGCTGCTGAGCAAAGCCCTGCTGCAGGCCAAAGAAGGGCGAGCAGTTATATTAGAGTCGATGCTAAAAACTTTGCCTAAACCGCGATTAGAAATGAGCAAATTTGCTCCTCGGGTAGAAACTATGAAAATTAATCCGGATAAAATACGCGATGTCATCGGTAAAGGTGGTGGAACTATCAACAAGATTATTGCTCAAACCGGAGCCGAGATAGATATTAAAGACGATGGTTTAATCTATCTGGCGTCACAAGATAAAGAGTCTATTGAGGCTACCAAAGCGTTAATTAAGCAGTACGTTGCTGAACCGGAGGTAGGAAAAATATACTCGAATTGCAAAGTAATTAAGCTCATGGACTTTGGGGCTTTTGTAGAGATAATGCCAGGGGTAGAAGGGCTGGTTCATATTAGCGAGATGGCTGAAGGAAGAACCCAGCATCCTAGTGATGTGGTTAAAAGCGGCGATCTTGTTTCGGTCAAACTAATAGCCATAGACGATAGGGGACGTTTGGTTTTGTCTATGAAGCAAGCCGCAAACCACAAAAAGTAACAACTATCAACTAGTTAAGTAAACAAGTAAATTTTAAAGATGTCTAAACAAGAACTTCTTGACCAAATTAAGACAAGTATTATAGAAAATAAAGTCTGCTCTCAATTAGCAGCTCAAGCTACCAGTTTGGTCTTCGGCGAGGGGAACCCCGATGCCGATATTATGTTTATTGGTGAGGCTCCCGGAAAAAATGAAGATATACAAGGCAAGCCGTTTGTTGGGGCGGCCGGCAGGTTTTTAGACGAAATGCTGTCTAGTATCAAATTAAATCGTAAGCAGATTTATATAACGAATATTGTTAAATACCGGCCACCAAACAACAGGGATCCTCTGCCCGAAGAAAAATCGGCTTTTTTGCCATATTTAATTAAACAGATTGACGTTATACAACCTCCTTTAATCGTACTTCTGGGCAGGCACTCCATGGAGTGCTTCTTGCCCAATCAGCAAATAAGCAAAATACATGGTCAGCCTAAACGCGTAAAGGGGCAAGTGTATTTGCCCCTGTTCCATCCGGCAGCTGCTCTGTATAACGGTATGATGCGCCAGGAACTAATTAACGACTATCAAGCAATCCCAGAAACATTAAGGTTAATAAGAAAAGGAAAATAATAAAATAATGACAGACAATCAAAAAACTCAAGAAACAGCTAAGTTGGCGGCGCGGTCAGCCTCGCGCAGTGAGGCGATTCGAGCTCAAAGGCGTAGTGTTGAAGCAGCCAACAAAATCGCCAACGAATACCAAAACGCCGAATCTAAAAAGCTCGAAAAGAGAGCCAATTTAATAGATGACTCACCCAGGCTAAAAGTAATTGGGTTAGGCGGCATGGATGGGGGCGGCTCAAAGAATATGTTGGTTATCGAGTATCTAAACGATGCTTTGGTAATTGATGCCGGTAACGACTTGGGCGTAGATTTACCGGGTATTAACTACGCTATCGCCGACACCACTTATCTCGAGACTATCAGGCATAAAATAAAGGGCTACGTCATAAGTCACGGCCACCTGGACCATATTGGAGGCTTACCTCATATTGTGCCAAAATTCCCGGCGTCTGTTTTTGGCAGTAAGTTCACTATTGGCAGGGTTGAGGAAATTTTTGAAAATTTTGGTTTATCAATGCCCGAAGGGTTTGAGCTGAAAACAGTTGTTATAAACGAAACGACTCACGAAAAAATAAAGATTGGCGCTTTTTTTGTTGAACTGGTGAGGGTTACTCACTCTATACCCGGAGCAACTGCTATAGTTATTGATTCTCCGGTTGGCAGAATTATTATAAGTGGTGATTTTAGGCTCGACCCTAACCCTCTAGATCACGAAAAAACCGATATGGATAGATTGAAACACCTGGGTGAAGAAGGCGTTTTATTGCTGTTGTCCGAAAGTACTACAACCGACAGAGCCGGTAGAACGCCTAGCGAGAGTATAATTGAACCCAGTTTTATTGAGTTATTTAACAGGGCTCCAGGTAGAGTTTTTATTGCCATTTTTTCTACGAACATTAATAGAATCCAAATGGTTATAAACGCTGCCGTGCACCACGGCCGAAAAATCGCTTTAGACGGTCGTAGTATGATGAGCACCCTCGAAATGGCAGTTAGAAATGGCTTTGTTAAAGTGCCAAAGGGCACTTTTATTCCGATAGCCAGCGCTAATAATCTACCAGACGAAAAAGTTGTTGTTATATGCACAGGCAGTCAGGGCGAAACAAACTCAGCTCTTATGCGTATGAGTACCGGCGACCATAAACACATTAAGCTCAAGCCTAGAGATACGGTTATTTTAAGCTCCACGCCGATACCGGAGAGCGGCAACGACGCTATGATTGGTGACATGGTAGACGATCTGATGCGTAAGGGGGTTCATATATTTCAACACGCTACTCACGAGCTGGATAACATTGGTCCTCTGCATGTTTCGGGACATGGTAGCGCCGATGAATACAAAGACATGATTAGAATTACCAAACCTAAGTTCTTTGTGCCCATTTATGGTTCCTATCGTTCTAAACAGCGCCATATCGAATATGCAGTTGAAGAAGGAATCCCTAGAGACCGAACATTTAACGCCGAAAACGGTGATGTCATATCTTTCACAGGCGACAAAATGGAACATGCCGGCCAAGTACCGCACGGCACCGTGTTGGTCGACCAAACGGGGGCGATTGTTAGTAATGTAGTGGTCAAGGATCGTTTAATGATGGCTCAAGATGGTTTAGTAGCGGTGGTGTTGACGATTGATAAAAAGAACGGCTCAGTTTTAACTAGTCCGGACATTATTAGTCGCGGATTTATTTATATGAGGGATAACGAAGAGCTAATGAACGATTTGCGAAGCGAACTGCGAAGGGCGGTGCAGCAACGTTTTAAGCGAGTGGAATTGGATCGCTTTAAGCAAGAGATTAAAGAGCACGTAACTCATTTTTTGTATGAACGTACTCAACGGAGCCCGATAGTTATTCCAGTAATTAACGTTATCGGTAAGGGCGTCCAAACTACTGTTAAAACCTCCTCTAATGGTGGTTCAAACGGCACAAGTCCGGAAGAAAAAGCTAAAGAGGATGCAATTTCTCAAGCTAGGCGGTTTGCTAGGTTAAGACAACAATTACTGGGTCAAGAAGCATACAAAAATTAGGTAGACTAAAGTGAAAAAACGTGGTATAATATACTACATATTCTACTCAAACCTAATTGATTTTATAAGGATAAGCGTTAGTAGAGTACAATAAAACAAGCATGGCAAAGAAAAAAAGAAGACCCCAGCGCAAGCGTAAGGAAACGGTTAAAGAAGAGTCAAAAACTAATTATTTCTGGCGCCAGGTTTTTGTTTTTATTTTGTTTGTATTGGCCTTCTTCTTGTTATTGGGGGGTTTTGGCTGGGGCGGCGCTTTACCCGTAAAACTATTCAGTATCGCCAGTTGGGCGTTTGGCTTAATTGCTTATTTACTGTCGTTTGTCCTAGTGTATTTGGGCGTACATAAGTTCAAGAATGAAGAATATATTATTCCATTTATAAAACTAGCGGCTAGCGCAATCTTTTTATCGTGTTTGGCGGGGATGATGCATGTCTTTGTCGATCAACAATCTGCCTCTAAAGCTGCCAGTGTTGGAACCTACGGTGGAGAGGTTGGCTACTTACTGAGTAAAGGCTTGCTGACGTTCTTAAATAGCACCACGGCGTTTGTGCTATTCCTTGTTGTTGCCTGGGTAGCTTTTTTGGTGATGTTTGGCATTGCTCCAAAAAAGATGCTTGCTTGGTTGTTAGCCCTGTTTAGGAAGAAAGAAAGGGATTCCGACTTAAAAGAACTTAAAGAGAAAGCCGAGGGCGATAAGTTCCAAATCCATGCAGGAGTTCCAATAGTTCATCACAGTCCTAACGAAGAGACTAAAAGAGATAAAACGAGCGGACTCAAGGCGGCGGTGGCTAAACTTTCCCCCAGCGAAGACCATGCTGCCTTAACCGCCGAAAGTGATCCCGACTGGAAATTCCCAAGCCTCGATTTGCTTAATCAAAAACAAGACAAAGCAGACCCCGGAGACACTAAAGCTAATGCCGAGATTATAAAATCAACCTTGGCTAATTTTAATATATCCGTCGATATGGAGGGAGCTAACGTCGGTCCAAGGGTAACTCAATATATTTTACTTCCGGCACCCGGCCAAAAGTTAAGCAAAATTGTCGCTTACGAAACTAATATCGCCTACGAATTAGCCGCTAAAACAATACGTATAGAAGCTCCTATACCGGGTAAAAAGGCGGTAGGCATAGAGGTGCCTAATCTAAAGTCAGCCACGGTTCGATTATCTAGTATATTGTCGTCAAAAGAGTGGAAAGATAAAAAAGATCCCTTAATTTTTGCAGTCGGTAAAGACATTTCGGGTAAGCCGACAATCGCCAATATAGGCAAAATGCCGCACTTGTTAATTGCCGGCCAAACTGGCTCCGGCAAGTCCGTCATGATTAACGCCTTGCTAACTAGTTTGGTGTATCGAAATAGCCCCTCAGATCTAAAGCTAATCTTGGTTGACCCCAAGCAAGTAGAGTTGACACCTTTCAATCATATTCCTCACTTATTAACTCCGGTGATTACCGAGCCCGAAAAGTGTGTAAGTGCCCTCAAGTGGTCGGTAGCCGAAATGGAAAGACGCTTAAAAACATTTTCTGAAGCCGGTAAAAGAAATATTTTCGAGTATAACGAAGATCGAAAAGAAGAAAGGATGCCTTTTATTCTAATAGTAATAGATGAGTTGTACGACTTAATGATGGCTGCTGGTCGTGACATAGAGGCTCTTGTGGCCAGAGTGGCGGCCAAATCACGTGCGGCAGGCATACACTTGATATTGGCAACACAACGGCCAAGTGTGGATGTTATTACGGGTCTGATTAAGGCTAACGTGCCTTCCCGAATAGCCTTTACGGTAGTCAGCCAAATCGACTCCCGGACTATTATAGACGGGCCCGGCGCCGAAAAACTGTTAGGCTACGGCGACATGCTGTACAAACCGATAGATGGCAAGCCGGTACGCTTGCAAGGCGCTTTAATTGAGTTGAAAGAGATAAATCGGGTAAACGATTTTTTGCGCTCTCAGCGAGAACCGCAATATAACGACGAAGTTATAAGTATGCCTGTTCAGCTACATGGCCGGGGCAGTATCGTTATGGAGTACAGTGATAGTGCTGCCAGCGACGATTTGTGGAAGGATGCTATTGGAGTAATTATAGAAAACGGCAAAGCCAGCACCAGCCTATTACAACGGCGTTTGAGAATAGGCTACGGCAGGGCCTCAAGAATGATTGACGAGATGGAGAAACGAGGAATAGTTAGTCATGCCGATGGCTCGCGACCGCGAGAAGTGCTGGCGTCGACTATTGACGAAGTGCTGGGTGGCGGTGATGTAGATGTTGACGAACCGGTAAGCGATGACCCCCGAGACGAATACCTAACAAGATAAACGAAATCAAATAAAAGCATTGGCGGCGTTCAGGACAATTATTTGTAACAATTTAAATTCAGTTTAACGATGACCAGGCGATCCCTAAATACACGACACTTTTAAGATACTCTTGGTAATAAGCTCAAGCTTTCAAAAGTTTATATTTTATAAAAATGCTCCATCGCTAAATTGTTGACCAACAGAGGTGGGTAAGTTATAATAATTGCAATATTAACTTCAGGCTGCTATCTAGAAGAGAGTAGAGGAGCAGTCACTAACCAAAGGAAGGACGATAATTTGAATACATACGAATTAGCGGTGCTTTATCATCCGGATCTTGAAATAGATCTAGAAAAAGCCTCCCAAAAAGTAATAAAACTGATAACCGACAATAAGGGCAAGCTTATCGGCGAAGATAATTGGGGTAAGCGTAAGCTGGCTTATAAGATTAAAGGCTTGGCTTCGGCCGTCTATGTTTTTTACACGGTTGAATTACCCCCGCAAGCCGTCGGGAAAGTGGAAGCCAGTCTAAATATTACCGACGAAGTTATTAGATTTCTAATAACCAAGCCCGATTTGAAAGCTATTGCTAGAGCCGAGGCTGTTAAAAGCAGCAAAGAAGCAAAAAAACAAAAAAGTAAGGCCGAAAAAGTAGAAAAACCGACAGAGTCACCCAAAGAAGAAGCTCAAGCACCTGCTAAAAAAACAAAAGAAACTACAAAAACCGAAGCAACTAAAAAGACCGGTACTAGAGAATCCAATAAAGTAAAGAAAGTTAAGGAGTAAAAAATGGCGAGAAGTTTTAATCAGGTAACGTTGATGGGTAATTTGACTCGCGATCCGGAGCTTAGAACTATTCCCAGTGGTCAAAGTGTTTGCAGTTTTAGTTTGGCTTTAAACCGCAGCTATAAAAATGCCGATGGAGAGTGGCAAGAGACAACGGATTATGTAGATGTCACAGCTTGGGGGGCTTTGGGTGAGCGAGTAGCCCAATATGTCACAAAAGGTCGCCCGGTGCTGGTGAGCGGCCGGTTGCAAAGTCGCTCGTGGGAGCAAGATGGGCAAAAACGCAGTAAAGTAGAAGTGGTTGCTCAAGATGTAACCTTTTTGGGCAGTAGAGGGAGCAGCGATTCGGTCGACAGTGACAGTGACCAGCCAGAAACCAAGAAATCTTCTAAAAAAGAGGTCGTCATAGAAGATATCAGCGATGAGCCGATAGATTTAAGTGAGATTCCGTTTTAATAACTATCGGACGTTGTTTTTGGTAGGTTAACAACAATTTAATTATATGTTAAGCAGACAGCTAATTAAGATGAAAGGAAACGAATATGGCCAGAAAAAGAAAACCGGCAACCGGTAGTGTTTATTTCGATTACAAAGACGTTAAAAGTCTACAACGTTATGTTAATCAGTTTGGTCAAATTGAGACTCGCAAACGTACCGGCTTGACCGAAATGCAACAACGACGCATGGCTAAGGCAGTCAAAAAAGCTCGCCATATTGCACTACTGCCATTTGTCCCAAACAATTAATTAATACTCGACAGGCAGGCGCATAAAATTGCGGGCGTTAATAAAATTACAAAATATAGTTTAATAACGTAAAAACGGAGTAAAAATGGCATTTGGCATCACGGATCTTAAGAAAGGAACTGTTTTTCAACTGGAAGGACACCCCTATAAAGTTGTGGACTATTCTCAAAAAGTGATGGGACGTGGCGGTTCTATTGTTAACGTACGCATTAAAAGTCTAGTGGACGGTAAGGTGTTGAACAAAACTTTTAAAGGCAGTGAGGTAATTGAGCCGGCTGATGTTTCTTTTAAGAGCGTACAATACCTTTACAAAAATAAATATAAACTGTTTTTTATGGATTCCGATACTTATGAACAGCTAGAAATAGAAGGTGACACCGCCCAAGAGGCTGCCGGTTATCTCAAAGAAGGAGACGCCGTTAAACTGCAAATGTTCGGCCAAAAGCCAATTAGCGTGGAATTGCCAAAGAATGTATTTTTAAAGGTTGTATATACCGAAGACGTAGTTAAGGGAGATACTTCTACCAGCGTAGTCAAAGATGCCAAGCTAGAAACCGGAATTATCGTTAAGGTACCGGCTTTTATTAAACAGGGCGATGAAATAAGTGTTAGTACCGAAGACGGTAGCTACCGTGAGCGCAAAAAATAACAATCGTGATTTTGTAGAAAGATTCTTCTATGTAATTTTGACTTGCTCCGAAAAAGTAGGTTTTGAATCTAAACATACTCCACAGCACATTACCCTTTTACCCCCCTTTCCCACGGAACCAAGACAAACCGGCTCTGTGATGCAGGTGGCTAGCCGGGTAGCAAATATGTTCACCCCTTTCGATATAACCTTGGCGGGCAATGATAACTTTGGTCCAAACAAAAATATTCCGGTAATTTTAGTAAAAACTAACGTTTTATTGCATAAAGTCCATAATCTGTTAATTAAGGAACTAAAAAGCGTTGGCTTAAATATATACGATTATTACAGCAATGAATTTTTAGGTTATGGCTTTACTCCTCATGTAACTATAAAAAAAATTCATCCGGTTGTAGATAAATCAAAGCCGATAACTGTTGGTCACATAGCTGTTATGCGAAAGTACAAAAATACAAAAACCGTGGTTGCAAAATATAATTTTGGTAACGGCAATGAAAAATAGACTTGACACAGAACTAGTGCAAAGGAATTTAGCGCCAAATCGTAGTCAGGCAGAAATTCTAATTAGGTTAGGCAAGGTAGAAGTGGATGGAAAAATCATTATAAAACCGGGCTACTTTGTTAAAAAAAGTTCGGCTTTAAAAATAAAACAGGAACAACGATTTGTTAGTAGGGCAGCCTTAAAACTAGAAAGCGTAGCCGAAACCTTAAACCTTAATTTTGAAGACAAAATTGTTTTAGATGTTGGAAGTAGTACCGGCGGTTTTACCGACTTTGCTTTGCAAAACGGCGCTAAAAAAGTAATTGCGGTTGATGTAGGCACTAATCAAATGCACCCGAGCCTACGTGCTGAAGAACGTGTTGAGTTGCATGAAAAAACGGATATACGTGATTTTTTACCCAGTCAAAAACCGGATATTGTTTTAATAGACGTTTCTTTTATATCGCTTCGCCGTGTTTTGCCGCATATTAGAAAAATAATAACTCTCAATTCTTTAGTTATTGCCATGTTAAAGCCACAGTTCGAAGTGGGTGGTAGCTTAAAACATCGGGGTGTCATAAAAAATGACGCTATACGCCGTAGGATATTAAAAGATTTTGAAGCCTGGGTTAAAAAATATTTTGTCGTACTTAAAAAGGCCGATTCACAAATAGCCGGCTCTAAAGGCAATCGAGAACGGTTCTTTTTATTAAGAAAACTTTAAAAATACATAAGACTTAAAACACCAGGTGTTCATACTTTCACCGGCCGTTGTCTTGGCTCAATTGAAAAATTAAACGTTAAATTTGAACTCGACAATGTCGTTTGGTTGCATAATGTAAGTTTTGCCCTCGGTACGAATTTTACCCCTGGCTCGAGCTACGACCTTGGAGCCGGCTTCTATTAAGTCGTAGTAATCAACAACTTCAGCGGCTATAAAACCGCGTTCAAAATCGCCGTGTATGACGCCGGCGGCTTGCGGGGCGGTACTGCCTTTTTTAATAGTCCAAGCCCTTACTTCTTTATCACCGGCAGTTAAAAAACTTTGCAAGTTTAGAGCCTGGTAAGCGATTTTAACTAATTGTTCCAAACCAGAATGCTCAACTCCATAACTTTGCAACAGTTCTGCAACCTCGTGTTTGCGCAAATTTTTAAGTTCGTCTTCTAGTTTGGCACACACTAAAATGGCTGGGCTTGGCTTAACCAGTTCGAACAATTTTTGTTGAGTTTGTTTGTTGCTTAAAGAAGCTTCATCGACATTGAACACATAAATAATCGGCTTGGCGGTTAATAGCTGCAATTCTTTCAGCCAACCGTCAATTTCGTTGGCATTTAACTTTTTGTTAACCGTGTCAAAAAGTGGTTTGCCATCATTCAGTTGATTAAAAATTTTTTGTAAAAAGTCGAGCTGTGGCTCAAGTTTAGGGTTGGCTTTGGCTTCTTTTTCTAATTTTGGTAACTTTTTTTGTACGGTACTGACGTCGGCCAGAACAAGTTCGGTGTTGACAATTTCTATATCGTGAGCCGGATCGATTTTGCCTTGAACGTGCTGAATGTTGTCGTCTTGAAAAGCCCTAATTACTTGGGCGATAGCACCACATTCACGAATATGACTTAAAAATTGGTTACCTAAACCCTCGCCCCGGCTGGCACCGGCTACCAATCCGGCAATATCGGTAAACTTAACGGTGGCCGGAATAATTTTTGGGTTGTCATATAATAAAGCTAATTTTTCTAGCCTTTCGTCGGGTATTGGCACAACGCCGGTGTTTGGTTCTATGGTGGCGAACGGATAGTTAGCGGCTAAAATATTATTATTGGTCAGGGCGTTAAACAGGGTAGATTTGCCAATGTTCGGCAAACCGACTATTCCAATAGACAAGCTCATTACGCTATTATAACAGAGGTAGTAACGTATAAATAACAATGACGAACATTAAAATAAGATATCAAACCGATTTTAGAGTAAAAGATAAATGGTTGGTTGGGTTTGCGGTAATGCAAGAAAACGATTATCGTAAAAAAACACTAATCTGTAAAACAGTAAGATACATTGCTAGTGCTTTACTTTGAAAGCGCAGTATAGTAAATAATTTAAGGTTAACGCCCCTGTTAAAAAACTATTTATCGTGTTTATTGCTTATGGTTGTAATTTTTCGTACAATCTGATTAAAGTTAAACAAAGAGGATTTTATGATAAATATCACTAAAAAAGATCCAAGTAACAAAAGCGGTGAAGTAATAAGTGGAGCGGTTAAGTGTGCTAACGTTAAAAACGTCATGCTTAAAATTAAAAACAATAAACTAATAACAGTTTTAATTTTAATAATTGTAATTGCTGTATGTGTCGGGTTCTACTTTCTGTTCATCAAAGAAAGACCCGTTTTAACAGTAAACGGTGTAAAAATTTATAAGTCTGATATTGCCAAAGATGCTAATTTAAATAAAAAAGCTTGGCGGGCTTCCAACAAGAATTTATCCGAAAAGGAAGTGTACGAAAAGGCTAAAAACCACTTAAAAGAAAAGGCGTTCATATCTCAAGGATCAAAAAAGAAGAATATTACAGTTTCGGACAAAGAGTTAAATGAAGAATACCGTAAAAGGGTAGCGGAATACGGCAGAGAAACTGATTTTTTGACCATGCTACGAGAGACATACGGCTGGACTAAAGAACAATATCTAGAGAACCTAAAACTAGAACTCATTAAAGAAAAACTAGTAACAGAAGTAGTCGCAAGCTACAGTGGTGAGGTGTTATTTGTAAGATACGATGTTTACGGCAACGACCAACAAGGAGTGGAGCAGGCTTTAGCGAAGGCTAACGAGCTCAGGCAGCAGATGATTTCAGGCAAGAAACCCGAAGACATTGTCGACTCATTCGAAAATAGCACATTATGGCATAGACCGTTTATTGATAGTTATAAATTTACCGGTTTAAATGGGAGTAACGACAAAGAATATTTCGAGGGTCGAGAGGACTGGCAAAATATTTCAAAATTAACTACCCCGGGGCAGGTAACTCCAGTTTATAAATCTGCAGGTGGTTACTTTGGCGTTGCAGTGTTAACAGCACGGAATGGTGGTGCTCACAATAGCTGGGACGCATATACATCTTCATTTAAGGTATCGATGGGAGAACGAAAAGCTATATATCAATATACGAGAACTTACGCCTCATTATTTAAATTGGTCATTAACCATGTACAAGAGGGTGTAAAATTTATCTATACCGAATTCACTGGCAAAGTAGCTTATGCTATATGCGAACACCCTGCATTAAATAAATCGGGCAGTTGTTGCAAGTTAAAAAATCCCGGTTCCCAAATACACATTGGAAAACTTGAGGTTATTGTAACGGACTCTGTAACGGGCGACAAAATTCCGGGGGCTACGGTAAGGGTATGGTTCAACGGGCAAAATTATCACAATCTTTGTAATAGTGAAATAGACAACCGTGTTTTTAGACAAGAAACAAATCGTAACGGTATTGCTAGGTTTGAACTGAGTTGCTGGGTGCACTACACAATATCAGTTTCACATGCTGACTACGGATATGCTATTGTTGACGAAAACTGGAAACCAAAAAACGGTGCTACTGATACAATAAATTTCCGATTCCACAAATGGACTTTAAGAGCTTCGTCTGATGTTGACAGACGCAACGTGCAGGTTGGTGATCCGCCAGTAGTGTTTACTCACGACATATGGAACGCTTCTAATAAATCTGGTATGAGACCGGGCGCTCCCGGAACGGATGTTAAAGACACTTTTAAATCGACAGTAATTTGGGAGAGCGGAAGTGGGGAGGTCTACTGGGTAAGCAACCCCAACAGCGGAGGGGCTACCCCGACGATGCCTAGTACAAGAACGCACGGACCTCTTGGTGCAGGAAAGCGCATCGAGCCCAAGAGAGTGAATAGATTTACGCCTTCCTCACCTGGAGTTTATTGTCAGAGTATTATCGTTAAACCATCAGTCAGCAACGACGACAAGTCTTCATTTACTTCAGGAAGAGCATGTGTGGAAGTAGGCCTTCGAACTCCACCCGATGGTGGTTTCACTCCGCACGTTGATGTTACTGATTACGAAAAAGGCAATAACACATTTTCGGTAACCCACAGAGTGGCTGCCGACAGAAGTGCCTGTCCGTCAGCCGGTAATAATTTAACAAGGACTTGGTCATACGGCGGCGGGTTGTTGCGTGAGGGCACTCAGACCGTCACCTATAATTGTAGTGCCCCTAACGCCGTTCCTACTATAACGGGAGGAGACACAGTAGTAACATTATATGCAGACTCAACACAGCGCAATACACTCGACGCCCAAGATCCAGGTACTTCTTACTCGAGATTTACTACTATCGGCACATCGACTGAAACCAAGAATTTTACCGTCTACGAAGTTCCTTACACTCGTTTTTACGGCCACGACGTCCACGCTACTAATGGAGACGTCATCTTTAACACCAATCCAATCCCTCCCAACTCTCAGGGTATCGCCTCGGCCTCCCAATACGCTATTATCGCCCGAAGCACTATAGCTATGGCCTCAGCCGCTTTTCACCATAACGCAACCAACCCTCCTCGCGCACCATACGGTCTTTCGGTGGGAGACTATGCCTTCGGAGAGGGGGAGAGAGCTTTGGAAGGTAAGTTACCAACTACCGCGATAGACTATAGCCGTGGCGCAGGCGGTAGTCTACCCACTCCCCCAGTCGATGCCAGTGGTGGTTACTACAAAGTA
>JAGOOV010000001.1 GCA_017992295.1 Candidatus Saccharimonadota bacterium | reverse complement strand
GTATTATACACGGCAAACACGGATAATAGAGTTAAGATGGCTTGGTCGGGGTGAGAGGACTTGAACCTCCGACCTCAGCGTCCCGAACGCTGCGCGCTAGCCAACTGCGCCACACCCCGTCGTAGAAGTTTTGACTCATACAACAACCAAATTATAGCTTAAATTACTCTGTTTTTGGTGCTTTCTTACCTAATTTAGAAAAGTAAAAGAGATAAAATATTTCTAGAATACCAGCAGTATTTACTAACAGAAGCACCACAAACCAAACTTTGTCGTTCTTTCTAGCTGCCCGCCAAAGAGCAAACGCCTTCCAGGCATACGACCATAGTAACACTAACAGAAACCACCACCAATTATGGTTAAACCATGCTTCGTTCATAAAATTATCCTAACATAAAAATAAATATAATTCGTTAAAAAAGACGGTACTCATCCTTTTATGACAACAGCTTGCTTGCTTCTTTTTTGAGGGTTTTGCAGAAACAGCGACACGCCAGCGCCAAACAATGTAATCAATGAGGCCATCCGAAGCGTATCTCCCAGCGAGTCCATAAAACTCTTTTTAACATTCATATTAATTTTTTGACCAATTGAGCCAAACTGTTTAGCAAGAACTTGTCTTCTAGACTGCACCTTAGCTATCATCACATCTTTTTGTGCGGGCGATAATTCAGATAAATCAGGCAGAGGCACCGCTTTTTGTAGTTGTTGGTTCAGAGCATAATTTAATTGACGTTGCATTGCTTTACTAGAACGAAAAGCATTACCGGCGCTTACTTGTTGGGATATTTGGGTTTTCATAGCTGTTGGCACTTCGCTCATTTGGTTAATGCTTTTATTGAACGAACTAATCATTTGCGATTGCAGAACAGCGCCCAAAACTGCTATACCCATTATCGACCCAATCTGTCTAATTGTCGTCACCACCCCAGAAGCACCACCGGCTTTGTCCTCTGGAACATTCTTTAAAACAGCACTTGATATCGGAGCTTGAATAAGCCCCATGCCAAGTCCGACTATCACAAAAGGTAAAACTAAATCATGAGCGGAGGTGTTAATGGTAAAGTGGCTCATTATATAAAGGCCAATCGACATTACTAGCAAACCGCTAAAAGCTAAATAGCGCGGGCCCAGTTTATCGGCCAACCTACCCGATAGTGGAGCGACCATAATAATAGTTACAGCCAAAGGTATCAGGTATTGGCCGGTCTTGGCTGGGCTTAATCCTAAAATTAGTTGCAAAAACAAAGGCAGTAAAAAGAAAGAGCCCATCATAGCAAAAGACAAGATAGCAGTAACCGCATTGCCGGCTTTGTAGTTGCGCTCTTTAAATAATTCGATATTTACTAAGGGTTCGTGTTTTTTATACTTTTCCCATATAAAAAATAGAATTCCAAAAACAATCGAAAGCACAAAAAGTACCGGAACAATACTCAAATTGCCAAATTTAATATGCCAACCAAATAGGCTAAAAGCTTGCAGGGCTTGCCACCAGCCATATTTTGCACCTTCAATAAATGCAAAAGTTAATAGTAAAATCGAAAAGCCCGACAACAAAATGCCCAAAAAGTCCACCGGATGCTTTTTCTCTCGATCGCGGGATTCTGGAATTATTATCAAAGTTGCGACAATAGCGGTAATGCCAATCGGCAAGTTGATATAAAATACATACCTCCAAAATTCACTGATACCCAAAAAATTATTTATAGCCAACCCCAACCCGTGTTCCGTTAATAGCCCGCCAATTATCGGGCCAAGTACAATGCTCACCCCCGCTACCGCACCCCAAAGCCCTAGGGCAACACCTCGCTCTTTCGCCTTAAAGCTTACGGTGATAAGCGATAGTGTGGCCGGCATCATGGCCGCACCACCAAAACCCTGCAAGCATCTAAAAAAGATTAATTGGTTGATTGAATTTGAAATTCCGCATAGCATAGAGCCCAAAACAAAAACTATCAATCCAATAATAAACAGTTTTTTTCGGCCAAATTCATCTCCTAATCGGCCAAAGGTAATAAGAAAAACGGCAAAAACAAGTAAATAAGCATTATTGACCCACTCGACCTGGCTGATAGAAGCATTAAAGGTATCTATTATGCTGGGTATCGCCAGATTTACTACATTGCCGTCCAGTACGATCATCAATAGAGCAAAACAAACAGTACCGAGTATCCACCACTTACGGTTTGTTTTTTTTATAAGCTTATTTAGCATTTTTATTTCCCTGTTTAGCTACTCTTTCGCCTTTGCTTGCCTCCAAGTCAAATTTTTCCCTTAAAGATTTTAGTATACTGCCTAATTCGGAAGCCTTTATCATATGTAATATTTTTTTATTGCCAAACACCACTAGCTCGTCATCATTGTTTAACCTCATCTTTTTTCTTGCTTTAACCGGTATTACAACTTGACCTTTTTGACCGACCGTGCAACGACCAAAAAAACTATGTTCGAAATTCTGCATGGTATTTCTCCTAATGTATAACTTGTTATACTTTTTGTACTCTACCAAAGTATAATCATTTGAGATTTAAAACAATAGCATAATTTAAAATCCTCTGTGTTTCGACAAAAGCCGAATCACAGAGGATGGTCGGGGTGAGAGGACTTGAACCTCCGACCTCGCGCTCCCAAAGCGCGCGCGCTAGCCAACTGCGCCACACCCCGATAACGGGGATAATTATAAACTATCCCTTTTTTATCCCCAAATGATTGTCTACCAGCGTTCCTGAAGCCCAATAGTTCTTTTACGAAACTTATCCTCATTAGCTGGGCGCAATTCGCTATGTTCTTCAAAACCAATTTTGATAAAACCAAACGGTATATGAATCTCAAGATTCGGTCCCTTAAAGTACAAGCTAAGCCCAAGACTTATAGAGAACCAACTAACAAAGTGGAAAAAGCACACAAATTGCCTAGTTATTTTAAATTTTTGTTGTTTTTTACTTTGCATACTCTATGGCGCGAGTTTCGCGTATTACATTGACTTTTATGGTGCCCGGGTATTGCATAGTTGACTCTATTTTAGTAGCTATGTCGCGAGCCAATTTAATGGCACTCAAATCATCAATCTCTCCAGGTTTTACGAAAATTCTCACTTCACGACCAGCACTAATAGCGTAAGCTTTCTCAATCCCGCTAAATCCTGTAGCCACATTTTCGAGTTCCTTCATCCGCTCGGCAAAATTTTCACTTGATATATTGCGAGCTCCGGGGCGGGCAGAACTGATAGCATCAACCACCCTAATTACCAGTGCCTCAACACTTGTGGCTTCTACGTCGTCGTGATGAGCTTCAGCAGCGGCGGCAACTTCTTCTGGTACCCCATATTTACGAGCTATCTCCCCGGTAATCATATGGTGTTTGCCTTCAATTTTGTGACTCAAAGCTTTTCCGATATCGTGAATTAAGGCAGCATATTTTGTTATGTGGGAATCGGCCCCGATTTCGTCTGCAATGATACCGGCAATATGAGCCATTTCTACCGAGTGTTTAAGTACATTCTGGCCGTAACTGGTACGAAACTTAAGTTCGCCTAAGTATTGTAGAATTTCTCGAGGAATTCCTACTATACCAACCTCGCGGGCTGAATCTTCACCCGCTCTTATGACCTCTTTTTGAACCTGTTTTTGAGCTTTCTCGACCACCTCTTCAATGCGACCGGGATGCACGCGGCCGTCTTTCAACAACATCTCCAGGGCGGTGCGTGCTACTTCTCGTCGTACCGGATCGAAGCTACTTAGTACTATCATTCCGGGAGTATCATCGACCAAGATGTCAACTCCCGTGGCGCGTTGCAAGGCTTGAATATTTCGCCCTTCTTTGCCAATTATCCGCCCTTTCATTTCTTCGTCTTCTAGCTTTACGGCAGTGACTGTCCGCTCGGCCGCTACTTCACTGGCCATACGCTCCATAGCCGAAATCAAAATTACTCCAGCGCTCTCTTCAGCATTTTCTTTAGCCTCGTTTTGCAACTTGGTGACTAGACTGGTTAAATCTTGCTTAACGTCTCTTTCTGTCATCGTAAGCAATTTTTCGGCAGCTTCGGCTTTGGTTAGTTTGGCGATTTTTTCCAGCTTGTCTTGTTGCTTTTTTCTTAAATCACGAATGTCATTTTTTAGCTCTTCAACTTCATCTTCGCTGGAACGTAACTTTTCACTTCGTTTATCTAATTCGTCTAATTTTTTGTCTAATGACGTTTCTCTTTCTCGCAACCTGTTCTCGGTTTCTTTAAGTTCTTTACGATGTCGTTGTTCCTCCTTGCGAGTTTCCTCAACAATTTTTGAAGCCTCTTCTTGCGCCTTCCTAGTAATAGAGGCAGCTTCTTTATTAGCCTTGGCCAATTGTTTTTCGGCTTCATGCTCCGCCGAGCCTATTTTACGTTTAGTTATTATTTGACTAGTAGCAAATCCTGCGCCAATACCTACAATAGCTAGCGCAATGGTAACTGGATCCATAACTATCCTTTCTATCGCTGGCAGATTACTTCAAAAAGCATCACTTTCACTTCTTTAGCTTTCGTAAGTAATCTGAAATCACAAATTTGAATTAATGAATCAATTAAATGGATTTCTTAAATAAAAACTCGCTCTTTAAGTCAATCCTACTTAATAATATATGACTTTTGTAGGGTTTTAGGCAAATTTATTGACAATTTTAATTAACACATAGACCGTTACAATACCAAAGAGTAGAATAACCGGACGAATATCGTGTAATGGCCTTTTATCTGTATCTTCGTGAATAGTTGGAATAATATCTGCCGTTGCCAGATATAACAGAAAGCCGGCACTTAAACCAAGCAATACGCCCAGCGGCAATCTGCTGGCCGAGCCCATCCAGTAAGTAAAGATGGCTACAGGGACGGTAGTTAAAGAACTACATAAATTTATAGTTAAGATACTTAATTTTTTTACTTTCATTGAAAGCATTAAACCAAAAATAGACAGTGTTTGCGGTATTTCGTGTGCTACTATTGCCAAAACCATTACAACTCCCAGCGGCAAACTAACCAAAAAGGCCGTAGCGATGGCCACTCCATCTAACATATTGTGTAGCGTATCGGTAATTACTATCAGGGTGACCGAGCCCAGTTTATTTTTACTTTGTTTATGTTTGTGGCTATGAAAATGGAACCAACGTAAAAAGCGCTCCAAGTAAAAAAACACGACCAGGCCAATTAATACGCTGGTTAGAACTTTATTTATTTGCCCTTGTTCTAGGCCCTCTGGCAATAAGTCAAAAAAGACGGTTGCTAAAAAGGCCCCCGCAGCAAAAGGAGTGGCATAGCCAGCCAAGATTTTTGAAGTATTTTTGTTGCCTATAAAAAAAACTGCTACCAGCCAAGCAGTCAAACTACCCAATAACGATAATATTAAAATCTGCCAAAATGCTTGCATGTTTATTTTTTAGGTTTGGTGATTTTTACTTTCGAGCCATAATGAGGCAACACCATTTTATCATCTTGGCCCGCTATAAGACGTTGGATCCCTTTCTCTTGCCAGAGGGCACCTTCGGTGCCTACTATAGCCAAGTTAAGTGATTGGGTCAAGGCATTTGCCAACGAGAGGCCAATCCTTAAACCGGTGAAGCTCCCTGGGCCTCTAAAACACACTAAACCGTGAATGTCATTTAATGTTTTACCACTTTCGTCTAGTAGACTTTTTATTTTTATATGAATCGTATCGGCCAAAGTGCGATGAGCTTGCCAGTTTAGTTCGTGAACCAGCACGAAATCGTTATAAAGAGCGATTTTTGACTCTGCCTGATCGGTCCTAAGTGTTAAAATAATCACTTTAAATCCTTAAATAGATATTCGAATTCCGGGCTGTATCTAATTTTTATTTGTCTTTGCAAATCGCCACTTTGAACAATAGTTATGGTAATCCTTTTTCTTGGAAGTATCTTTTCTACCGTTTTTGGCCACTCTATAACGGTTACCGATTTATTGTCTTCAATGGACTCTGTCAATTCGTGAGCCACAAGCCCCGGGTCGTCTAGCCTATAAAAATCAAAGTGGTTAATATTAAATTTAGGGCAATCATAAACTTTAGAAATTGTAAACGTCGGGCTAGACACAAGATCTGTACTGCCGGCTCCTTTAGCTATACCTTTCACTAACACCGTTTTTCCGCCACCTAAATCACTAATTAACTCAATAACTTCACCGCCATTTAACTGCTTGCCTATCAGTTCACCGATTTTTTCGGTATTTTTTAAACTTGTAGAGGTAGTTGCCAATCTCGAAACGATACTCATAACAGGCATAGAGTATAGCCAAAAACCCTAGTATGGCAAGTATCCATGTTGGAATCGGAGCCGGAGCAGCAATTAAAGCCGGGTCTTCTCCAACGTTAATGGTCTTTGCTTTTTTAGCTTTTACGGCTGTCTTTTTCGCGGAAGATTTTTTAGCCGTTTTAGCTTTGGGCGTAGTCGTTTTCTTAGCGGCTTTCTTCTTTGCAGCCTCTACCACAGTAGGCAAGGTAGTAATTTGATTTGCGGCAGCCTCGGTGGGCGTAGTCGTCCATTGCCAATTGCCAGCATTATCCTTTGCCCAAGAAAGCCCCTCTTTCGCTTCCGAGTAGGTGGTTTGATCCAACAACGTACCGTCTGGAGCTACAATCTTAACCGCGCCACCACTATTGCTAAGCGATAAGGTCGATTCTCCGGAAGTTACCACCATATATTGAAAAGGATTAATTATAGTGCCTGTTGGGAAGATAAGACGATAGGTATAGTTTTTACCGGCATATATACGGTAACCGCTTATGTCTACCGCTTGATGGCTGGGATTATATATTTCTACCCATTCGTCGTTCGAATCTAGTAGCGGCGAGGCCGGATTAATCATTAACTCGCTTAGCTCAATTTTTGGATATACAGCCTCTTTCGAGTTCACATCGCCCTCATCGTCGCCCCCTTGCTCTTCTTCGGCTTGATCACTATCTTCGCCGTCTTGACTACCACCTTTACCGCCATCAGCTACTCCGCCTGTACTATCATCATCCCCGTCTGGAGAGCTCGGGTGTATGTATTCACCCGGTGTGCTCAAAGTAAACACTTTAAAGTCATTCGTACAATTGTCGGTGTCTATCGGGAACCCGTTTGCGTCTATATCACGCTGGAAAGACATTCCTTTATGTTGCGTAGAATCATAGTAAACTGGGTTAATCTTAGGCGAACCACTGTCTGCAAAACTACTAGGCATAATATACACTTCGTCTTGTAAGTCGCCTTTATCATTGAACAGTCTAACCACCAAATTAGCCGAAAGTACACTGGAATTACCTTTACAGGGCGAATAGTAAAGGTCCGGATTGAAGTCTAGAAAATATCGGGTAGCGTCTTTTTGGGAGGCAATAAGCATAGGCTTATAAGAGTCTACCGTCAATGGCAATTGATTGCCTAAATTATCTTTATTTTGGCTATATTCAGGAAAAGTCAGTATAAACCTTGCAGACCCGGTACAAATATTGGTTTCTTCCAGGTTGTTGCTTAGTTTGGTTACCTCTATACGCCAACCATTAATGCTGATGGGTGAAGAACTTGTAGAACCTATTTCGATAAACTCTTCGTAGGCACTGGCTCCATCTAGCTGTATTTCATTAATTAATACTTTGTCTGTTGATTCTTGGGCTAGCGCTTCATTACTTACCAGCGGCGTATGAAGCAAGCCCAAAACCAAGCACAAGGCAACAGACAGTAAGAGGTTGGTTTTAAACATTGTTGTCAATTTTATACGTTGGTAATTCATATAGACAAGTATTTTTTTGCGAATCTCCATTAAAATAATGACCCTTAAGCAAAAGAATAATATATACTTAAGATATGCTTTACCTCTCGACCCAGCTAAGCAATTTACCTGTTTTGAGTCTACAACTTGTTGGTCGTATCGGTACAATTACGGAACCGATAATTAATCCAAATAATTTGCATATTGACGCTTTTTATTGTCAGTCATCCGGATCAAAAAGTAATCTGGTGTTGCTAGATATCCACATTAGAGAACTTTCTTTTAAAGGAATAATTATAGACAACCAGCAAGCTTTGAGTGAACCGCAAGATTTGGTACGGTTGCAGCCTGTGCTGGATATTGGTTTCCAGTTGCTTGGCAAACAAGTAGTATCCGGTAAAAAGAAAATGGGCAAAGTTGCTGAATATGCTTTTGATAATCAGAGTTTGTTTATTCAAAAGATTTACGTACAACCATCTATCTGGCAGGGAATCAACCAGCATCGTTTAATCTATGACAGAAACAGTATAGTAGAAGTCACAGACACACAGATTGTCGTCAGCGGACCGGAAGAAACAGTCAATCAAACTCAAGACGTGAAGGTCCCAAATGTCCAACCGGGTTATTCTTCGGCTAACACTTCTTTGATCAAGGAATAGTTAAACCCTTGTCTCAAAAGATATTCGATTAGTTTTTTTTCGTCTTGGTATTTCGCCAGTTTTCTTTTCTTTAGTACAAGTTGTTTAACAGTGTCTTTTTCGTTTAGTTGAGAATCAAGCACTTCCGCTATTATCTCTTGATTAACCCCTTTTAAACGAAGTTCTTGGATAATATAACGTTTGCTTTTATGCTTACTTAGGCGTTGCTCAAGCCACCATTTAGCAAAATTTAAATCGTCTTGGTAACCCATCTTTTGGAAGTGCTTTACCCAAACTTCAATCTGTTTTGATTCAATCTTTTTCCGCTTTAGATAATCTACCAATTCTTTTTTCGAGTGAGGGCGCAAAGTTAGCCACTCCAAAGCGCGTATTTTTATTTTACCGTCACTCGACAGTTTTTTTAGTTTTTTTAATTCCGACTCACTTATACGTAGACCAGTTTTTAATTTGGACTCTAGTAACTGATTTAAGTCCAACGAAAAAGAATATTTACCGTCAACAAATATATTCACCCTATCGGCATTTTTTATCTGGTGACAGATTTTGGTAATAACCATTTAAGTCGGATTATAGACTTAAGTTGCGTATTTTTTTATCAAGTTCGGCTAGAACTTTCGGGTTGTCGCGCAAGTATTGCTTGGCAGCTTCACGGCCTTGGCCAATTTTTTCACCACCGTGCTCAAACCAGGCCCCGCTCTTATTAACCAAGCCATGTTGTACAGCCAAGTCTAGAGTATCCCCCTCGCGACTAATCCCTACGTTATACATAATGTCAAACTCAGCTTCTCTAAAAGGTGGAGCTATTTTATTTTTAACCACTTTAACTCGTACTCTATTACCAATTACTTCTTCGCTGGTTTTGATTTGGCTAATCCTACGAATATCCATACGCACCGATGCATAAAATTTTAGGGCGTTTCCTCCTGTTGTTGTCTCTGGGTTGCCAAACATCACACCTATTTTCATACGCAACTGATTTATAAATATAACTGTGCATTTACTTTTGTTAATAATGCCGGTTAGTTTACGCAAAGCTTGACTCATTAACCGAGCTTGTAAACCCATGTGCGAATCACCCATGTCGCCCTCAATTTCGGCTTGCGGAACCAGTGCCGCAACTGAATCAACCACCACCAAATCAACTGCATTGCTACGCACCAGTGTTTCCACAATTTCCAGCGCTTGTTCGCCATTATCGGGTTGTGAAATTAATAGCTTGTTTAAATCAACCCCTATTCTTTCTGAGTAACTCGGATCCAACGCATGTTCGGCATCTATAAAAGCAGCCGTGCCACCCGACTTTTGCACCTGAGCAACGGAGTGTAAGGCCAGGGTTGTTTTACCGCTACTCTCCGGTCCGTAAATCTCGACTATTCTACCTTTAGGAACACCCCCGCCCAAGGCTATATCTAAACTCAGCGCTCCACTAGAAAACGTCTCAACGTCAATTTTATGATCGACTCCAAGCTGCATGATAGCACCTTGGCCGTATTGTTTCTTTATTTGGTCTACGGCTAAATTTAAAGCCTCTTTCTTGCCATCTCCGGCATTGTCCACCGCCTTTGGCCCTTCTTTTTTTGGCGTCACTTTATTAACCCTCTCGTTAAGCTTTTAAACTGACACTAAGTATAGCAAAAAGTTTATTTTAACGGTGATATACACAACGACCTATTAAAACGCTTATGTAGCCTTTATAATTAACTTTGAAGTTATGCGTATATCCAATCAGCTTGTAGAGCAACTACTGAAAAAGGCCAATAAAGTCAGCGACGAACAGCTGGCTAATTTAAAAAAACAAGCCCAGAGCGACAAGAAATCGCTACAAGAATTAGTGATTTCCTCCAATCTAATTAGCGAAAAGGATCTTACACAACTATTTGCCGAGGAGATAGAGATACCTTTTATTGACCTTAACCCAAAAGACATACAAAAGGAAACTCTACGGCTGATACCCGAAAGGATTGCCCGGCAGTATAACGTCATTGTTTTTAGTATTGAAGAAGATGGCACGAAATTGTTGGCCATGGAAGATCCTGACGACATTCAGGCTATAAGTTTTTTACAGAAGCAGTTGGGTGACGAATTAAGAATCTACATTGCCACTAGAAGCAACATATTGCAATGTATCGATCAATACCGAGGTAATATCTCCAGCGAGATTACCCAGGTTATATCAGGCGATCAGGATGAGCAAGCTCAAGAAGAGGAATTCGACGAATCGGATTTAGCCGAGGATTCTCCTATTGCTCAGACCGTGAACCTAATTATTGAAGGGGCAATAAAAGCGGGGGCGTCTGATGTTCATATTGAGCCTCGCGAAAACAACGTTTCTATACGCTATCGCGTAGATGGCATACTGCAAGAAGTTAATAAGCTACCAAAAAAAGTGCATAACGCTTTGGTTTCTCGAATTAAAATACTTTCTAATTTAAAAATTGACGAACGGCGCGCACCGCAAGATGGACGTTTCAAAATAGCCATCAATAATATGCTCTACGCTTTGCGCGTTTCCACACTGCCTATAAGTGAAGGTGAAAAAGTCGTAATGCGTATTCTAAGTGAAGGCTCCAAGGCTCTCAGTTTAGAAGAGCTTGGCTTTTGGGGTAATTCTCTAAACATTATTAATCATGCCATCACTCAACCACACGGTATGATTCTAGTTACCGGACCGACCGGCTCCGGTAAATCAACTACTCTCTTCAGCGTTCTAAGCATCTTAAACAAACCGGAAGTCAATATATCTACAATAGAAGACCCCATAGAATATCATATTGTCGGCGCGAACCAAACCCAAGTAAATCCGGTTGCCGGTATGACCTTCGCCAGCGGACTACGAGCTCTTTTGAGGCAGGACCCAAACATAATTATGATAGGCGAGATTCGAGACACCGAGACCGCTAATTTGGCCGTACAGGCCGCACTAACCGGCCATTTGGTATTTGCCACCCTCCATACGAATAACGCCGCAACTTGCTTGCCTCGTCTTTTAGATATGAATATTGAACCGTTTTTGATAGCTTCGACAGTTCGAGCAGTGATTGGCCAGAGGTTAGTTCGTAGGCTGTGTCCATCTTGTCGCGAGAGCTACTCTCCGGATACAGCGACTATTAAACAGGTGTGCGATACATTTAAGATAAAAACTGATTCCGATATGAAAATTATTAACGAATTAGAGAAGAACGCTTATAAGGCAGGTATAGGTAAAACATCTACCAGTTCAAAGACAAGCGCTATTAATCCAATGGCTACAAATGATTCAAAAATAGTTACCTTATATAAACCGCACGAAGGCGGGTGTAACGATTGTAATCATATTGGATACAGGGGAAGATTGGGTATTTACGAAGCACTCGAAAATACAGGTGACATACAAAAATTAATTGTCACCAGTGCAACTAGCGAAGCATTGCAGACCCAGGCCGTGAGCGACGGCATGGTCACCATGCAACTAGACGGGCTTATTAAAGCCCTTCGAGGAATGACCAGTATCGAAGAAATCTTAAGAGTAACCACAGAGGAGTAATATGCCTAAGTTCGAATACACTGCTCTATCTAAAGAGGGTAAAAAAGCTACAGGTACGACAGAAGCAAGCTCTAAAGAATCACTCGAAGAAAGCCTAAAGCATCAAGGGTTACACCCTCTGGTTATTAAACAGGCTAGCGGCTTAAAGTTAAATTTTAACCTGACTAAGGGGAAGGTTAAGTTAAAAGATTTGGTTATTTTTACTCGACAGTTATCAACTATGGTTTCAGCGGGGGTGCCCCTCAACAGATCGCTGGCCACATTGGAAGAACAGGTTAGTGATAAGTATTTTAAGTCAGTGATTAATGGCATTAGTAAGGACGTGGAGGGTGGTACCACCTTGGCTGAAGCTTTTGCTAAATATCCAAGCGTCTTTTCAGATATTTACATCAATATGGTTAGGTCGGGGGAAACTGGGGGTATATTAGACGACATATTAAAAAGGTTGGCCACCCAAATTGAAAAAGAAGCCAGCATGCGTAAAAAAATTAAAAGCGCCTCTATGTATCCGATTGTTATTGGTAGCATTACCGTAGTCGCCTTTTTTGGCATTATGATTTTTATCATGCCTAAAATTGCGACAATGATTAAAGATTTAGGCGGACCAAATGCCAAGTTGCCTTTTTATTCGGTTATCATGATTAGCGTTTCGGAGTTCGTTCAGAAATACGCAATTTATATTATTATTTCGCTAGTTGTATCAATCTTTTTAACACGCAAATATGTAAAAACCCCCAAAGGCAAATATAACTACCACAAGCTACTGCTCAAAATACCTCTATTAAAAGAAGTCATCACAAAAATAGCAATTGCTCGATTTTCGCGGACTTTCGCAAGTCTGATGTCTGCGGGTGTTGGAGTACTAGAGTCGCTGGAGGTCACCGGAGGAGCTATTGGTAACAGAGTTATAGAAGCGGAACTTAGGGAAGCTGCCAAAGAAGTTAAGAACGGCAAGCAACTTTCCGAAACCATCGAGAAAAGTAAGTATTTTCCGGCGATTGTCAGTCAGATGCTGGCCGTTGGCGAAGAAACCGGAAAGGTAGACACTATTTTGGTAAAAGTAGCTGATTTTTACGAGGAAGAGGTTGATACATTGATTGACGGATTGAGCGCCCTTATAGAACCGTTGATGATAATCGCGCTGGGTACAGCGGTAGGGATGATTGCCGCTAGTGTGATGGGGCCTATAGCCTCTTTGAGTAAAAATATCGGCAATAATTAAGTTAGTATTGTATTAGATTGCGAGTATCTTGCTTTTATTTTTAAAAAGATATTGAAAGCACAAGCAATATGATGTATAAAATAGTTATTACAATAAAAGGATGGGTAAAAAATATGACAATCAAAAAAGTTAGACAATCAGGTTTCACTATCGTGGAACTGTTAATCGTTATCGTTGTCATTGGGATTTTGGCACTATTAGTGATAACGACATTTAGTGGCATTCAGCAAAAGGGTCGAGATACCAAAAGACAAACGGATATCAAAGCTTTGCACGGTATGCTGGAGGCATTTTATGCCCAGAACGGAGGTGGCTATCCGGTATTAGCCGATGTCAACAACGCCTCCTGGAGAACAACAAACATGAAGGGTTTAGACCCTTCCGCTCTGTGCGACCCGAGCAACTCTAACCAAACAAACTGCGAATTAGCCGCGACACCTTCCAGCGGATCCAACGCGAGATACGGTTATGCCACTACCGATGCAGCCGGTGCGGCTTGCACTGGAACTGCGGGTACGAACGCTACGTGTGACAAATATACCTTAACAGCCAACTTAGAAGGTAATCCGGGCACATTTAGTAAAAGTAGCTTAAACTAGTATTTTAAGTACCAAAAAAAAGACCGACTGACTAATAGCAGTCGGTCTTTTTAGTATCTAGACCTACCCTGGGCCAATTATTGGATCGATGGTTTATAATAGAGAAAGAGGATTTTATAAAGAAGTGGGCAAAAATAAACAACAAGGTTTTACTTTAGTAGAATTGTTAGTAAGTATTTTGGTTCTGGGTATTTTAGCCATCGGTGTGTTTGCGCTGTTTAGTGGTCTGGTATTTAGCGCCGCAACGATAAAAATCCGGGCGGTGGCCAGTACTCTAGCCACTAACCAAATGGAATACCTCAAATCTCTTCCCTACGATAGTTTAGCTATAGCGGGAGGCAGTATACAAGCTACCAATCCTTTACCCGGTACTATTTATAAAACAATAAACGGTATAAAGTATAAGATCGTAACCACCATATCTTACATTGATGATGCTTTTGATGGTTGTGGGTCGTATCCCACCCCGACCCTAAAACAAACTTATTGCCGAAATTATCCGCCGCCAAGTGGTTCACCGGCGACGGATTTAAACCCCAAAGACTATAAAATTATCAGTATTGATGTTTACGACAACAGAAATAACCATATGGCTCAAGTTAGCTCAAATATTTCAGCTAGAGTCGCTGAGACGTCAAGTACCACCGGCGCGTTGTTTGTTAAGGTAATTGACCAAAATGGAAATCCGGTATCAGGAGCCAATGTACAAGTGATTAACACCACATTAAACCCAGTCGTCAATATGGTAGATTCGACCGATTCAAATGGTACGGCAATTTTTTACGACCTCAGGCCGGATACTACCAATTACGATTATCAGATCACTGCTAGTAAAGAGGGCTATTCTAGTTTGTCAACAATCCCCCCCAGCGGCTCCCTACAACCCAATTATCCAAATCAACAAGTATTTACTCAGCTATCTTCCTTTGTAACCTTAACTATCAAGCCTAAGGGGCAATACAGTTTAATAGCGGAAGCAACCGACACTAACGGTACACCAATAGCTAACTTAAAAGTATATATAAAAGGTGGCTATAAAAAGTACGCTTCGTCATCTAACACCGCTTTTTATTACGACAATTTCACTCCTAGTGACAATCGTCCAACCACCGATATAAGCGGCAATTTTGCTATCAACAACCTAGACCCCGGGCCTTACTACTTTTGCGGGGATAATGGTTCTTCCAACTGCAGAGTGGGTTCAACTACTTATTACTTGGTCGCAGTGGCCCCTTACGGCGGGGTTAGCCCGTTTAACCCGACAACCATACCTATATTCCCAGCCGGTTCTCCCCCAAGCCCCACCTTCGCTTTCGGGGGAAATGAATATTTGCAAAAAGTACGTTTGATATTTACTACCAATTCAAGCCATCCTCGCGTATCGACGCTCTCGCCATACGAGGTCAATCAATCAACTGGAACCCATACGAACTTCTCGTTTCAAATAACCGGAGCCAACTTGCCTTGCTCCAGCAATCCTAGCAGTTGCGCTACAACCGTTAAATTCACACAAAATGGCAATATTTTCAATGCCTCTTGCACCGGTAGCAGTGCCGGTGTTCAGCTAAATTGTGTAGTCGACATGAGCGGCGCCGGTGTCGGCAAAACTCAGTTACAAATTACTTCCAACGGTAACATAATTACCATGCCGACCGAACCGCTAGGAGGGTTAATTGTTGTACCATAAACGACTACACCAAAAGGGCTTTACCATAATTGAAATATTAATTGTCTTGGTAGTTATCGGCATTGTTAGCGCTACAGCTTTTAGCTTTTTTAATAATGCTTTCAATGAATACTTAAGCCTACAACAAGACAGCATCAGGTTTGGTGATTTAGCCATGCAATCGCAAAGAGTCACCAACGTACTGCGCGGGCTGCTTGATATAACCTCGGCGAATAACGACGAATTAACGGTTTATGCTTACTTCGCTCCCAATGATACGTATGTATCGCTGGTTAAATACTATAAGAACCAGCACAAAACATCTTTGCTGGCCGACGTTACACCCATGACAGCCAACCCTCCGGACGGAACTCCCATATTTACCGACACCAAGACATACACCATAATTCATGATTTTCACGAATCGGCATCCGTCAAAACTTTCGAGTTCTTAGATTCCGCCAGCAACACTTTAGACTTGCCGATAAGCGACCTACACTCCATAAAAGGTATTAAGATTAACTTGTCGGTGCCGACTATAAGTCCGGTAGCCAGTGGCGATTCTTTAATAAGTAGTCAAGTCGCGTTAAGAAATAGGAAAACAAATCTATGACACCTATCAACGGCAACAACGAGTCGGGATTTATCTTACCTACGATTATCGGATTTATTTTGGCAATCGGCATTATTAGTGTCGCATTAGTCGAAATCATCAACACCAACATCAATATAGTCGGAAATAATATCAAAAGTCAGGAAGCGCTCAATATAGCTGAAGCCGGTATCAACTATTACTTGTGGCATCTAAGCCACAATAATGAGGATTTTCGAGACGGTCAGCCAACCCCCGTCAATCCTCATCCCGAACTAGGTTACGGGCCTTACACGCATAACTATGTAGACGATAATGCTGTCAGTAGAGGAACTTATACTCTGTGGATTAAACCACAAGGCAGTGGCTCAACCGTGGTTAATGTTAGAGCTATTGGTAAGACCCATGGCAGCAACATAACAAGAACTATAGACGCAAAACTCGGCGCCCCTTCATATGCCAGCTACGCCGTGTCTTCGGACTCGGCTCTATGGTTCGGTAGTACCGAGACTGCGACCGGACCGGTTCATTCTAACTCCGGTGTAAGAATGGACGGCCCCAACACTTCTGACGTCACCAGTTCTAACAGTAGTTATGTACCTTCTTACACTTTGGGGGGCGACGGTAATAGCCACCCTGGCGTCTGGTGTCACCCCAGCATAACCAATCCCAACTGCAACACCAGATCAAAAGTAGATTGGCGCTACCCTGTGCCAACCATTGATTTTAATAAAATAACTAGCAATCTGTGTTCCATGAAAAAGGTAGCTTTCGCTTCTGACCCGTCAACCGCATCGCTAGCCAACCTTTCAAACGCCTGCTCGCAAACACCTACTACGCGAACTACATCTTATCTACCTCAAAGAAGCACGAACGGCTCTTATAGCATCAGTCGAGGTTATTTAATTACACTAAATTCTAATAATACTTACGACGTTAGCTACGTGAACGCAGAAAACGATAGAAGCACTCCCTACACAAGCGCTTTATCGCTTCAAAACGTAGCTACTAACATCGCCGCGCCAGCCAGTGGAGTTATTTTTGCAGAAGATAATGTTTGGATCAGAAGCAATCCCAGCGGATTTCATGGACGAGTTACGGTAGCGGCAGGACGCTTAGCAACAACTGCCAACGCCAATATTGTCATAGCCGACGATTTGACCGTTGTCAATAAAAACAGTAGTGACGCCATTGGTTTAGTTGCCGAAAACTACGTTTTGATTGCGCCATATGCTCCACCGGAAACCGGAAGTTTCAACTTCGAAATTGATGCTGCCATTATTGCCCAAAACGGTTCGGTATTATATCCGGGGACCTATCGTACGGATGCTAACCGTTGTACACGAGGCTGGGTTAGCCCCAATCAAACTTTTACGTTTTTTGGCTCGGTAGCGACTCGAGAAACCTGGACATGGACGTGGTTACAAGGAAGCTCGCCCTGTGGCGATGCCGTTAGAGACGCCTCTACTAATAGATACATTTCCGGGGTACACCACAATAACAGTCAATATAATTACAACTTCCTTTATAATCCTCCCCCGCACTTTCCTATTACCAGCACTTACAACGTACTTTACTGGAGAGAGGTGTTGACAAAACCTTGAGAACAACTCTTAAAAGACAAAGTCTTGACTATGCTAAAGTAATAACTAAAGGTGCTTGTGGTTAAAATGGAGAACAGACTATTTTACAAGGATAAGCTAATCTGTGGATTAGATATCGGTTCTAATAACATTAAGGTTATGCAGATAAATCCAAGCTCAAAAGGGAAAAAGCGTAAAGCGGTAGGTTATGGCGTATGCGACTACGACCCAAAAGCCATTAAGGACGGTGTAATTGTTAACCCTGTTTTGCTGGCAAAAGCTACAAAAGAGCTCTTTGAGAAAAAGTTGATAGGAGCTATCGATACTCGCCGAGTTGCGCTTGGGTTACCGGTTGCCAGAACTTACAACCGAGTAATGAATTTGCCAAAACTCAACAAAAAAGACCTTAACGAAGCCGTAAGATCAGAGATTCAACAGTACATTCCAGTTTTGATTGATGATTTGTACCTCGATTTCATGATAACGAGTAACAACGAGGACACTTACGATTTATTGGTGGTGGCCGTACCTAAAAAAATCGTTGATTCTTACGTAACCTATACCAATATGATTGGTATGGAGGTGTGTGTTTTAGAAACAACTATTATAGCCTCAAGCAGGCTGATAGCTCAAGCCGAAGAAGACGACTTACCGACAATATTAATCGATTTCGGTTCGCAGTCGGTAGATATTACTATTTTTGACAAGCAACCGATAGTTACGGGCACGGTGGCCGAAGGTAGTGAAAACTTCACTAAGCTTATAAGCACCAAGTTGGATGTTAGTCAGCAGGTAGCTCACACTATCAAAACTAAATATGGCTTGAGCGTAAGCAAAAAGCAACACGACATTGAAGACGCCTTAAGACCGGTTTTAAATTCTCTCAGCAAGGAAATTAAAAAAATGGTTAGGTACTACAACGAACGCACCAACACCGAAAACAAAATAGGACAGATTATTACTATGGGTGGCGGAGCAAATATGCCTGGATTATCCGAATTTATTACCAGCGAACTAAGAATGCCCGCACGTATGTGTAATCCCTGGAAAAATTTAACCTTCGGTAAGTTGCAACCTCCCAATGAGCTAGAAAAATCAATGTATGTTACAGCCGCCGGGCTGGCCTTAATTGATCCGGGAGAAATTTGGAAATGATCAATCTGCTACCTCCAGCTATCAAAGAAAATATTTTATACGGTCGACGAAACAGATTGCTGTTTAGGTGGATTGTCGCAATGTTGTTGGTTTTGATTGGTGTTAGTGTAATGATTGTTTTAGGTCAAATTTACATCAATAAAAATATTAAATCTCTCCAGTCAGTCGAAAAAATAACTAAAGAAAGAATGGCCCGCCAAAATGTCGAAGTTACACAAAAGGAATTGCAGACACTATCTAACAACTTTACTGTTGTAACGCGCCTACTGAGTAGACAGATTTTAATATCAAAAATATTAACAAAAATCGGCAATATTATGCCTAATGACGCCTATCTTAACGATATTAATTTGTCTGCCGATAGTACTTTTTTGGACCTAAACGTTCTAGCTAAGAGCCGTGAGGCGGCTACCCAAGCATTTGTCAATATTAGCGACCCTAAAAACGGCTTGTTTGATAAATCGGATCTAGTATCGGTAAATCATAACGCCGTCTCAGCTTCCGGAGGTAACATCTCTGGCTCTACGACAACGAGTTATCCTTACTCTGCCACTATTAGGGTAACTTTTAAAACCGACTCATCATTTTATTTCCTAAGTTCCATAACCCAAAACGGAAGGGCGAAACCGTGAGAGCAAAAAGATTTTTTTACTTGCTGCTAGGTTGTTTGGTGATAATTATTTTATTAATTATCGGCGGAGTTTATATGGGTACAGTGTTAATGAAAAGAAGCTCAGTGAAGCTTATCCAAATTAAATTAAATAACATCGGTCATGATATTACTGAACAAAATTTCTTACAAGCAAGAAAACAGTTGGATAAATACAGACCTGTCGGCGAAATATTGCAGAAAATCTTACCGAAACAAAAAGATCAGGCTCTGGCAGTAAAAGAATTATACAAAATCAGTGACGAGACCGGCGTCCAAATACATAGTATTCAGTTTCCTAATTCTACCCTGGGACAAAAAGCAGGCTCAACCGGACAATCTGGTACTGGTGGTGCAACCGCCAACTCTACACTGACCCAAGCTAAAGCAGTAGAAGGGATGCCCGGAGTAATGGGGATAGATATTAATTTATCAATCAAAAACAGCGTTAGTTATGACAATTTAATTAATTTTTTACAAAAAATAGAACTTAACAGAAGAAGTATGCAAGTCAAAAGCATTACTATAGGCAGAGACTCAAAAAACGAAGGAATAACTGCTAATTTAATAATAACGATTTTTGTGAAGCCTTAACGATGAATATAAAGACAATTATCACCAAGCTAAGTCCACTAAAAAATCTTATTGTAAGGTTTAAAATAATCCTTTTTGTTTTGTTTGTGGTAGGGGTGTTTGGTTACATAACTCTCGTAATTTCTTATTATTCAAACGCCGAACCTACTCAAGACCAAATCGAAAACAAAAAACTTACTGTTAAGCTGGTGAAGTTAGACGAAAAAGCTATCGAGAAGATTAAAGAACTCCAAGACAAAAACATCAGTATCGAGTCATTGTTTAATAATGGCCGAGATAATCCTTTTGAATAACGCTGTCAATCTTGGTTTTTCTCGTTATATTGATCGCGAGCATTTAAAATGATTTCCGTAACGCGTACGGGGTTGGGGCAATTTTCGAATATGAAATTAGGCATTTCGCTGGCCGTCTGTATTACCAACGTCCCGAAACCAAACAACCGCGGTATTATGCCTTTTTGCTCGCTCGATACATCTTCGACATCAGCCATAGACAAACGAGATACTTTATGAAAAAGTAAGCCTCTTTGTAAAATTTGAACCACACTACAATTCGTGATAGCTAAAAGCGTTTGATTGTAGGCTAAATTAATTACATATAGCACCGTCGCTGATGTTCCAAGAACCGCAACGGCTGCAGCTATCATCACCCCTTGTCTGAGAGCTTCTTTTTCTGACAAGGAGCTTAGTAAAACAATTACGGATGCTAAAAATAATAAGCAAGCAAGCAAAATAAAAGAAGAGTATTTAATAAGAATGAAGATATGTTGATGAATCGTCATTATATGTTTTTCATAAGGCATCATTACCGCCTTTACGTTGCGATCCAATTTATCGGTTGAGGCTTTTATATAATCGGTTTTCATATCAACATACTATAGTAGTTTAGATTGCCTGCTTGGATTCGGCTTTCTGCCAATATGTTTATAGGCCTTGGTTGTTACTTTACGACCTCTAGGTGTTCTTTCTAGTAAACCAATCTGCATCAAATAGGGTTCGTAAAAATCCTCAATGGTTGATCTTTCGTCAGCTATCAAGGCTGCTAGGGTTTCGACCCCCACCGGGCCTCCTCCGTAGTTGTCGATAATTGTTTCCAAGAGCATCCTATCCGATGCATCCAGCCCCAATTCATCAATTTCTAGCAGTTCTAGCGCTTTTTTTGAAGCGGATTCGTCAATTATGCCATCGCCATTTACGTCGGCATAATCACGAATTCGCTTTAACAGGCGATTAGCAATCCTCGGCGTTAACCTAGCTCTAGTAGATATATATTCGGGCGCTTGGCCTTTTATGGATGTCTTTAATATCTTAGCCGAACGGATTACAATCTGAGCGATCTGTTCCGTGGTATAAAAATTTAGGCGATAAACCATGCCAAAACGATCTCGTAATGGCGCAGCCAAAGCCCCGGTACGGGTGGTGGCACCGATTATTGTAAATTTAGGTAAATCAAGTCTAAGACTTCTGGCGCTTGGCCCCTTGCCAAGCATTATATCCAACTTAAAGTCCTCCATAGCGCTATACAAGACTTCTTCAACGTTCCTGTTTAGCCTATGAATTTCGTCAATGAATAATATATCTCCGTCGTGCAAATTAGTTAACAAGCTAGCTAAATCGCCCGCTCGCTCAACTGCCGGACCACTCGTAATACGTATTTGCGCGCCCATTTCATTGGCAATTACGCTTGCCAGCGTAGTTTTACCTAAACCGGGAGGTCCGTAAAGCAATACGTGATCAATCGGCTCACCTCTTTTTTTCGCAGCCTTAATAGACAGTTGCAAATTTTGTTTTATTTTTTCTTGACCTATATAATTTTTAAAATCTTTAGGTCTTAGCCCGTTTTCGTACTGTTTCTCTGACGCGTCTGTTTTGTCGGCATTAACTAAACGATCAATCATTTGTTACGCCCCTTTAGAGCGATTTTTATTCGCTCTTCTGTCGGTAAACTACTATCTACCCCGCTTAAAGCTAAAGCCGCATCGCGCGCATTAAAACCTAGCGAAACTAAGGCTTCCTGCGCTTCGTCAAAACGGTTAGTTACCGGGTTAGTTAAAAACGTGGTAGCCTCCGGGTTTTCGCCCAACCCTATTTTATCTTTTAAATCAACAATGATTCGTTCCGCCACTCTTTGGCCGACACCATTAGCTGCCTGCAAAGCTTTGACATTACCTTCAGCGATAGCCGTTTTTACTTCTGTGGTTTTTCCTATATTTAAAACTGAAAGCGCCATTTTTGGACCAACCCCGGTCACATCCAATAATTGTTCAAACAGCCTTTTAGACTCCCGGTTTGTAAACCCGAATAAGTCATAAGATTGTTCCCTTATGTGCTCATAAATATAAAATTTTAATTCCGCTCCGACTTTTACAGATACCGAATCTTCCTGGCTAACGCTCAATTCGTAACCGATACCATTTACCTCTAAAATAACTTGGTCTGCTAGCTTTTCTGCTACCGTACCTACTAAAGTTGCTATCATTAATTAAAGTATAACAGATTAAAATGAAGTTTTTGGCGCCGTAGCGTAAGTAAGTGCAGCCGCCAAGGCATCAGCACAATCATCAGGTTTAGGGACCGCCTTAAGCTTAAGCAATACTTTAACCATTTCTTGTATTTGGGATTTTTCAGCACGACCATAGCCGGTTAGAGCCTGTTTAATTTGCAAGGGGGTGTATTCATAGGTAGGCAAGACCCTTAAGGCTGCCGCTAATAATATTACTCCTCTCGCTTGGCTTACAGACATTGCGGTTGTTACATTACGAGCAAAAAACAGCCTTTCGACAACCATCAAGTCGGGCTTATTAGTCTCTATTATTTCGTTAATGCTTTCAAAAATTAATTTTAATCGCTGTTCGGATGGTTGATTTTTGTAAGTGCGTATTACGCCGGCATCGAGCATTTCGTGGTTTCTACTATCACTTTCGATAACTCCGAAGCCGACTATTCCCGTACCAGGATCAATACCCAAAATTTTCAAACTGTTTCAAACCTCAACAGAATCGGCAATATCAAAGTTAGTGTATGTTCCAATCACATCATCTAACTCGTCTAGTGCGCTCATTAGATTAATTATTTTTTTAGCCGTTTCCTTATCCGTAATTTCTATTGTGTTTTTTGGTAAATAAACCAATTCTGCTCCCGCTATGTTTAAGCCCTGGGCCTCTATAGCTCCTTTAACTTTTGCTAACTCTTTAAAACCTGTGGTTACAATAATTTCACTACCTTCCTCGTAGGCGTCTTCGGCGCCCGCTTCTAGTATTGCCAGCATCGCATTATCACCGGTAGCTTTAACAATTATCTGACCCTTGCGTTCAAACATAAAACTAACCGCACCGCTTTCGGCTATATTACCTCCTTTTTTATTAAAGGTGTTTTTAACTTCCGGATATGTGCGATTAATGTTGTCGGTAGCACATTCTACTAAAATTCCAACGCCTCCCGGCCCGTAACCTTCATACATAATTTCTTGGAGGGTGGCTGAGCTTTTGTCGGCAACCCGCTTAATTGCTCTCTCAATATTAGCCATGGGCATATTCGCAGCTTTGGCTTTATCTATTGCCATCGCCAAACTCGAGTTTGTTAATGGATCTGATCCGTTTCGAGCGGCAATTGCTATCTGATTCCCCAGCTTGGTAAATATGGCACCGCGCTTGGCATCATTAGCCCCCTTTTGCCTTTTGATAGTTGACCACTTAGAGTGTCCAGACATAAATAATTCTCAAAATCAAGGTTACTTGTCTCTCATTTTACCATTTTTAATATGCTTATTAAGGGCTGTAGCGAAAATAAAAATTATCAAATATAACACCAGCATATTACCGGCACTGATTATTGATCTAGCTTGAGCAAGAGGTAAGCCTGAGAACCAACCGGCTAAAGCTAGCATGATGTCTAGTATGGCTCTAGCAGGCAGGGCTATCCAACCGGCGAAAACCGGGGAAACCATCCCTGCCAAACCGGCAAAAAACGAAAGCAACATCGCCAAAGGCACCATAGGCACTATTACCACGTTTGCTACCAGACCTATCAACGATATTTTCCCAAAAATAAACACTACCAACGGTAAAGTCATTAGTTGAGCCGATAAACTCTCGACTACGATATCGCCTATTAAGGGAAGTTTAATTTTCAATCTTGCCGTAATTAAAGGAGCCAGTATGAGTACACCAAAAAATGCCAAAAAGGATAAATACCAGCCGATATCTCCCCAAATATAATATGGATTGTAAAAACCGGTGATAAATGCTGCTAGTAAAATAAGTAGTAACGGTTTAAATTGTCTTCCAAAATACCAGGCCGTTAACCCTAGTAGGCTTACGATACTGGCTCGCACAATTGAAGGAGAAAACCCGGTAACTAACAAAAATAAATAAATTAGAACCAAAGAAACCGCCAGTACTTGAAATTTAGATAGTTTTTTAAGCGCCTTTGTTACAGCACGAACGATAATTGTTAAGTTATAGCCGGACACGGCAACAATATGTGTTAACCCGGATATCGTTAAAACTGCTAACAATTCTTCTGTGAGCAAACTTCTTTGTCCTACTAATAAACCTATCGCAAAACTGGCAGCCGGTTCGGGTAAAGCGTTCTGCATGCCGGCTACGAAATTGCGCCTAAAATTATCTATTGGACTGCTGGCTCTAGCGATTACTTTTATTTGTGCGTAAGAAATACTTGCTTGCTTTCCACCTCGAGAAGGGTACATTTTACCTTTAATTCTCACCAGATCATGACGATACACCATCGGTTCACCAAAACCGCTTACTTTGATTTTGCCCGGCAGGGGTTTCTGGTCTAAAACGGCATCTTCTGTTGTAAAGGTAATTTGGCTTCGGTTACCGTAAACGCTATCTTCTACAGCTCTAGCCGTAACTTCTACTTTTTTATAATAATATCCGGGGTAAATTTTATTGCTTATTTGCAAATATCCCCCGCGCCACCAACCCAATAAAAATCCAGCTAGCAAACAATAGATAATTACAAAAATAATTTTCTTATTTAAAGTAATGGGGTACAGAATTATGATTAAAAATAGCCAAGCAAAAGACAAAGGCTCGGTATACTTTGCAAGATAAAGACCAAGTAGTGAGGCCAATAAAAATAAGCTAATTACTGTAGTTCTTTTTAGTCTCTTGTTTCGATAGCTAAGCATGGCCTTGAACGATAATATCACTAATCTAAACCATCGCTAAAAAAACTCGATTGTTGCGAGTTATTTTATGCCTGTCACTTTACTACCTAGGAGACCTTCTCTAGCTCACAAAATAGCGAAGCAAAAAATATTAAACAAAATGTCCATACAAAAGGTTTAACGTGCTAATAAGCTGTACAACAAGCAGGCTTCTGGTTTATTTATTCGCTAACGCTCTCTCGCAACTAAATTTACGTGGGTCTAAAATCCTTAATAAGAACTCAATAATTTAAAACCCCCTCCTTACGAGGGGATCTAAAATTGGAGGGCCCAGTGGGACTCGAACCCACGACACCCTGCTTAAAAGGCAGGTGCTCTAACCGGCTGAGCTATGGGCCCACGCTGCAAGTCGCTAGCGATCTGCAACAATAAACGAGTTCTTAATCTTCGACCTTCTATGCTCGTTCCTTTCAAAAATACAAAGAGCATTCGCCTGGTTCGTATTTTTGTATTCGGTTTTGAGCAAAATTATTCTCTCTTATTTACGATGATTTGTCAATTTGTATTAAAATGATTATTTTTTACTTGACTTATCGTGACGTGGTTTTTGAATCCAAAAATAGAACATACAAGCAAACAGACCAACGGCTATTGCTATTTCGTAATAAGGCTCAATAAAGGTATATATTTGTGATTCTTTTATTTGTGTCTGCATATCGTACGGTAGCGCTTCGGAAATTACCATAAAAGAAATTAGCGCAAAAACAATAGCTGGCACTAGCTGCAATATGAGTTTGCTGCCCGCTGACTTTCGATACATTATCAACAAAATAACCGGAGCAATTAATAGAAGAGCTATCTGCACATAAGAATAAATTGGAATATTTACACTAATAAGCGAATTGAGTATCTGCGTTACATCTTGAGCCGTTAACTCGGCTAAAATAGCTCCGGCACATAACGTTAACAGCATATACACAGCATTACTACGCAAGATGATGGCCAGAACACCTAGCAAAGCACAAGCCGAACCCACCACAATAGCTACTACCATATCTTTATAATAGCAATAACGAAACGTTAAAAACCATAATCAATTTATTTTTATATAATCCCCCACCTTGATATTCAACCTCTCAAAGGTGCGTGCCGGCACTTCTATTACATAACGGCTGGGTCGATTGGCTTGATAAGCTTCCGGAAAAGAGCCGGGCGTTGCATTTCTTTTAATGTATATTATTTCGCCGCTGCTGCTTACCCAGGCAATATCTATGTTAAGTCGCATCTTCAACATCCACATTCGCCAGTTGCCGTCTTTTTTAAAGTCAAACAGCATACCTTTATTGATACCCAGGCTGTCTCTTTCCGACAACCCTCTTTCGCGAGCCGCCTCAGTATCTGCAACTTCAAGCACGAATATCCGATTGCCTATCTGTACATCTTTGTATTCAACTTGGCTCACCCAGTAACGAAACATCGCAAACCCACAAACCAACAACACGACTATCGTTAACGAGGCTAGTATCACCGCTAACGGACTTTTTTGCCTACGCACCGATTCTATCTTTACGGTTTCTTTGTTTGGCATTTTTTTCGACGTATTCAATTATTTTCGTTGCGATATCTCTATTTGTGACCTGTTCGATTCTAAAACCTGGGCTGGCATTAACCTCTAGTACCATTGGGCCTTGCTCTGACCTAATCATGTCAACACCGCAAATTTGAAGACCCATAGCTTTGGCAGCTTTTAATGCCATCTTTTTTTCGGTTTCGGTGAGTTTAATGGCTTTACCCTCTCCGCCCATGTGTAAATTAGATCTAAAATCATCATCCAGGCTTTGGCGTTTCATGCTTGCAACCACCTGATTGCCGACAACGAACGCCCTAATATCCGAACCTGCACTTTCGGCAATAAATTCTTGAATTAGAAAGTTAACCCCTTCAACATAAAAAGCTTGCATCACGGCTTTAGCCGCTTTTTTGGTTTCGGCCAGCACTACTCCTTTGCCATGTGTGCCTTTAGCCACTTTAATTATTACCGGAGCTCCACCCAGCATATCCAGAATGTCGTCAACTTCATCCGTCTCTCGACTGAAAACGGTTTTAGGGATACCTACACCCGATTTGGCTAATATTTGCAAACTACGCAGTTTATCGCGTGCTCTTGAAAGAGCTATTGATTTAGTCGTCGTATAAACACCCATCATTTCAAATTGCCTTACAATAGATGATCCATATTTTGTGTAATTGGCGGAAATTCGAGGAATTATAGCATCAACACCGGATATATTTTCGCCCTCGTACCTTACCTTTGGTTTATCTTGCTCAACGCTGATATAACAGCGCGCATAATCTACGACCTTAACATCGTGCCCCCGCTCGATAGCTACTTTTTTTAAACGTTTAGTCGAGTAGTTGCCCGGACCCTTAGATAAAATTACGATTCTCATAGTTTACTTTCCTTACCTAGTTTAGTCTGTAGCTTATTAAAGTGCACATCTTTTTTTGTTACGTCAACAATAAATCTATCGTGTAGCAAACTCCGACCGAGCAATATTGGATATTTGTTAATCGAACGGTTGGCCAAAGTAAAGTCTGTTTTATAACTCTTTTTACCAACTCTTATGAGCAGCTTAATGCGAAATCGCTCTTCGCCATGGCCAAAAGAATTGCGGATTTTAGATCTATAATAATTCTTTACCTTTATAGGCTTACCGCTGTAAAGCGGTGATTTCTTGTCAAACAAAACAAATTCTAGGCCTTTATCGGTTACGGTAATGTTGCTTGCCCAAATAGAGCTATAATATGCACCCGTGTCTACTTTGGCTGGTACATTTACCAAATTAGCCTTAGGGATTTCTATAATCTCGGCTGTGCCAATAACTTGCCTATTTTTCATCAAAATCATAATATTGTTAGTTACCAGTTAGAATTTTGCAAATAATAGCATTATTATCTATTTTTGTCAATGTAAAAATTTACTATTCTCATCTGTTAGCGTTTAGCACACGAATAAATACAAAAATAATTGCTAATAGCAGTATAAGCAATAGCATTATTATCATCGGGATGAAACCAGCTTGACTTGGCTTTTGCATTTTAAACTGATATTAACTCTTATACTTATATTTTGTCTATATCCATTCTAGTGGAAGAAACCATGCTTGCCGGGGTTGTTTTTAAACTCTTCCAGTAATTCTTTCTGCCTCTTGGTAAGTTTCGTAGGCGTCTTGACATCTATGGTTACAATATGCGCTCCACGCTGACTGCTCTTAATATGCGGTACGCCGTGATTTGACAACTTAAAGTCGGTGCCACTTTGTGTGCCGGCGGGAACCTTCATAGTTATCGGGCCATCTACAGTTTCTACTTTTATCTCGCCTCCTAGTGCGGCAGTAACCATATCAATGTCTTCGTGACTTAGTATCAAATCGCCCTCGCGGGTAAATTTTTTATGAGGCCTTACCCTAATATGCACGAACAAATCTCCCTTAGGGCCATTTAGTATGGCTTCACCGTATTCTCGCAAGCGAATAGTTGCACCATCATCTATGCCGGCAGGAATTTTAAGTTCCACTTTTTGCTCGCGTCGCTTGACTCCTTTACCGCCGCAAACTGTGCAATTTTTTTCAGGCACTTTGCCACTTCCGTGACACGTTTGACAAGTGCTGACCTGCTGGATATTGCCAAAAATAGTTCTCGTGGCTGTGGTAACTTGTCCTCGTCCTTTACATGTTGGGCAACTTTTTAGACTATATCCGGGTTCTGCGCCACTACCCTTACAATGTACACACTCGGCTTCGACATTTAATTTTATAGTTTCGGTTACACCAAAAACAGCTTGTTCAAAAGTTAATTCTAGCAATGTCTCTATATCACGCCCTTTGCGATTTCCCTGGCGCTGTGATTGTCCACCAAAAAAACTACTAAAAATATCCCCTAGGCCCATGTCACCGAAGTCGAAGCTAATATTTTGACTCTGAAACCCGCCAAAATCATACCCGCCAAAGCCACTTGCTCCACCGGCTGAGCCAGACGCGCCACCAACCCCCGCGTGACCGAACTGATCATAGCGCTGCCTCTTGTCGCTATCTTTTAAGACTTCGTACGCTTCGTTGATTTCTTTAAACTTAGACTCGTCACCGCCTTCTTTATCGGGATGGTACTGCACAGCCAAACGGCGAAATGCTTTTTTTATTTCATCGGCACTCGCGTTTTTACTTACACCCAATACTTCGTAATAATCTCGCTTAGCCATATTTATTATTCGCTTCCATCAAATTAATAATTGGTTTTAAACCGTCTGTAACTACCTGAGATATTCCACACATTGTAGCTGCAACCCCTTCTGTTCCACCAACCCTAAACTCATCCTGCAACTGTATTAATATTTCATTTGTGCTATTCCGATCTCGATGTACGCCACCTTCTTTGTTAGCCAAAAAATCAATAACATCATGAACTGAAAATATTATATTTTGACTTTTTACAACTCCTGTCTTGAGAAAAGCATCTCTGGTGACATTGGCTACATTTTGTTTAATCGGGAATGTTGGGTCTGGCACTATACCTTCCATCACCCAGCCATAATCACCAATAAGTTGACTTTTAGCAATCCTGAATGTAATTCTGCTTTTTTTACTCCTTGGTCTATACTCTGGGTGCTCCCTTAATAATTGAGATATTAGTCCATTACCATCGGTAATTAATAAACTTCTAAGTATTACAGCCATTTCTATTGCATTAAATGTATCTCTGCTGCCCGACAACTCTTCAAGCCTCTTGTATTTTCTGTAAACTAATTCTGGTAATTTCACTTCGTAACCTTAAAGAAACTTATCCTTTCGAGTCGAGAGGTATTTCAGTACCAACAGCTTCGCTTCCGAGTTCTATCGTCGGAGAGATTCTTAATGCTTCTCGACATACTTTGAACTCATCATGCTCAGGCAGGTCCCTTACATCTTTTTCGTCCGGTAATTTTAGGTATGTTTCCACTCTAATCCCTTATTTACCACTACTATTTTTTATCGTCAACGACTTCGCCTTCCACTGGTCCCTCTTTACCCTCGTCTTTATTGTCCTCTTTTTTGTCATCACTTGCAGGGGATGTTGATTGCTCGTAAAGCTTGGCGCCAATTGGCATTATTTTATTAGACAGCTCTTTAGTGGCGGCTTCTATCTCTTCTTTGTTGGTACTTTCCAGTTTCTTTTTAGCTTCTTCTACAGCCTCATCTAAAGCTTTCTTGTCTTCTTCGCTTAATTTATCGCTATTGTCATTTTTCAATTTTTCCGCCTGGTATATAGCATTCTCGAGCTGATTTTTGCTGTCGATAGCTTCTCGCTTTTTCTTATCTTCTTCAGCGTGACTCTCGGCTTCTTTGCGGGCCTTTTCCACATCTTCTTTACTCAAGTTGCCACTGTTTTGAATAGTAATGCTCTGTTCTTTGCCGGTTCCTTTATCTTTGGCAGTAACGTTTAATATACCGTTGGCATCCAGGTTAAAGGTAACTTCAATCTGAGGAATACCGCGTGGCGCCGGAGCAATTCCGTCTAAAATAAATCGACCTAAACTCTTATTATCGGCCGACATCTCGCGTTCACCCTGCAGAACATGTATTTCGACTTGCGGTTGGTTATCGGCAGCCGTACTGAACACTTCGCTTTTACTGGTTGGAATGGTCGTATTTCTTTCTATCAATTTAGTGCTGACGCCTCCCAGTGTTTCGATACCAAGACTCAACGGAGTAACGTCGAGTAACAAAACGTCTTTGACGTCGCCGGCTAATACGCCACCCTGTATAGCTGCACCCGTAGCTACGACTTCATCGGGGTTCACCCCTTTCATCGGTTCTTTACCAAAAATTTCTTTTACTTTTTTAACAACCAAAGGCATACGGGTCATACCCCCTACCAGCACAACAGCGTCAATCTCGCTTTGTTTAATGCCGGCATCTTTCATGGCTTTGTCACAAGGAATTTTGGTGCGAGTTACCAAATCGCCGATTAAACTCTCCAACTTAGCCCGAGTCAATTTAAGTTCAAAATGTACGGGGCCTTCGGCGGTAGCTGTTAAAAATGGCAGGTTAATATTAACCTCGTTAGTCGTGCTAAGTTCTATTTTGGCCTTCTCGGCTTCGTCACGAAGACGTTGCATGGCGCTACGGTCATCGGCAATATCTACACCGCTTTGTTTTTTAAACTCTTCAAGTAAATGATTAACTATCACTCTGTCAAAATCAGCGCCTCCAAGATGAGTATCGCCGTTCGTGCTTTTTACTTCGAAAACCCCATCGCCTAATTCCAGAATAGAAATATCAAAAGTACCACCACCCAAGTCGTAAACGGCAATCTTTTCGTCTTTCTTATCCTTGTCTAAGCCGTAGGCTAAGGCTGCCGCGGTCGGTTCGTTGATAATTCGTTTTACCTCTAGTCCGGCAATTTTCCCGGCATCTTTGGTAGCTTGACGTTGCGCATCATCGAAATAAGCTGGAACTGTGATAACTGCTTCGGTAACCGGTTGCCCTAGATAACTTTCGGCGTCAGCTTTTAATTTGGCCAGCACCATAGCGCTAAGCTCTTCGGGGCTATACTCTTTGTCGCCCATCTTAACCTTTACACTGGTACCGCTTTTAACCATCTCATAGCCCATCAATTTGATATCACGCTGGACTTCTTTATCCTCCCAACGGCGGCCAATTAACCGTTTCATCTCATAAACGGTATTTTTTGGATTGGTTACTGCCTGACGACGAGCCAGTTGACCGACTAGACGTTCACCGTTTTTATTGATAGCGACCACGCTTGGGGTGGTTCGGCTACCTTCGGCGTTAGCAACAATTTCAGGTTTCCCGCCTTCCATTACTGCCATTGCACTGTTAGTCGTTCCTAGATCGATTCCTAAAATTTTTCCCATAATAATCCTCCTTTACGATAATTGTTATTGCTTTAACGTTGCTTTATAAATTACTTGCCTCACTCAATTTTACTATTCCACTTTACCGGCCTATCCTTTTCATACGATTAAATATCACTCGCTGCTTCGCTGAATGCTAAATCAATTAATCTCTGAGAGTAGCCCATTTCCACTAAATTATGATAAACCCTAACGGCCTTTTCATGTTCTTCTTTGGTTTGCGTTTCTTGACCCACTTTGAAATCCTCCCTGAAGCAATTCACTAAAGCTTTTAGTTCTATATCCCACTCTTCGTTGGCTGACATAAGTTCTGAGGCCATTATTACACTCTCTTAACCTTTACTTTGGCCGGACGGATTATTGTTTCACCAAACTGGTAGCCGGCTTGTAGAATGTCAGCTACTACTTCCGTATTGCCACTAGACTCTTCCATCATTACAGCCTCGTGTTTATAAGGGTCGAAGGCTTCTCCTATGTTATTAATTTTCACAACCCCAATCGACCTTAACTGGGTATCTAATTGCTTGACCATTTGCGCTACACCTTTGACCCAAGGGTGGCTTTTTATGTCTCTCGGTTCGTGGGCTATAGCCCGCTCTAGATTGTCTAATATCGGCAACAGCGCCTCTATGGCTTTTTCTTTGCCGAGGTTGATGTCTTTAATTCGGTTAGATTCAGTCCTTGTTTTAAAGTTTATAAAATCTGCCTGAATACGTTGCAAGTCAGCCGTTAATACTTCTATTAAGTCCTGATCGTTCTTTTTGATAGTTTTTCTAGCTTTTTTGGGCATTTTCTCTCCTTAATAAATTACCGATTCTAGGATTTCTCCGGCATGCTTAACCAGCCCCATTACTTGTGCATAGCTTTGGCGAGTCGGGCCAACGACCCCTATATAACTTCTGTCGCTATAGGGGGATCTAAAACGGCTAACAATTAGACTGCAACCGCTAGCCTTACCTATAGGGTTTTCTTGGCCTATATAAACGCTTAGGGGCTCGTTAGGCTGGGTTTCGCGCAACCATGGCTCCAAATTGTCTAACAACTTAGCCACCTCGTAGACGGCCAAACCGTCTGCAAATTCGGGCTGTCCGAACAAATTCGAAATACCTCTTATATATAACTGATTACCGATTGTCGCCAAACCTAGATTTTGGGTTATTTCCACCAAACTGTTAACTGCCGATTTGATGGCTCTATCGGCCTCCCCGGAATCGCGCACCCTTACATCAATCGCTCTCGCACTGCGATTGATTGGAGTAAGCAGGTTACTTTTCGTCTCCGTTACATGATTGACATAAAAGCGATACCCCTTATCTGTAGGCACACGACCGGCGCTGGTATGCGGTTGCTTGATGTAACCCATATATTCTAGTTTAGCCATCTCCGCTCTGATAGTAGCCGATGATACACCAAAAATATTAGCCAGTAACACCGAACCAACAGGTGAAGCCACCTCAGCGTATTGTTCCACGATGGCGTTTAATATTTTGGCTTGTCTTTCTGTCACGTTATCACTCCTAGCTAGCGTTTGCTAATAGTCAAACAAATAATACATAAATTAGCACTCAAGTGTCAAGAGTGCTAATTACATTTTATTGGTATAATCTAAAGTTAATGGATGCTGAAACAATTGAATTTATCAAAGACTGGTTGAAACTAGGATCTGTAAACATTTTTGGTAGACCCTTTTCCGGGAAAGACACGCAAGGTAAGATGCTTGCAAAAGAGCTAGACGCGATGTTGATTGGCGGAGGTGAGATTTTGCGCAAAAAATATGATTCCAAAAAAATACAGGAAAGCCTGAACGCCGGTAAATTGGCACCAACAAAAAATTATAAGACCATAGTTTTACCTTACTTAAACGACCCTGGTTTTAGCAACAAACCACTTGTTTTAAACTCCGTTGGCAGGTGGAAAGGTGAAGAAAATGATGTTATTAAAGCCAGTGAGGAATCTGGTCACCCGCTTAAAGCGGTTATTCTGATAGACGTACCGGAAAATGTTGTTTGGGAGAGATGGGAAGCTCACAAAAAAATAATGGATCGGGGTTTACGAGGAGATGACACAAAGTCAGCTTTAACAACTAGATTACAAGAGTACAAACAAAAGACCGTGCCCGTTATCAATCATTACAAAGGTTTAGAAATGTTATTAACAATTAATGGCAACAGGCAACCCAAAGTTATATTTTTGGATATAATTAACCAGCTGATTAATTTTATAGACGAATCTGACAAGCAATATAATTAAAATTTAGTTAATTAATTCGGCCGGAGAACTCTCTAACTTAGGAAAATATTAAAATACGATTCCGGTAGAATAATGATTTAATTTACAACTTACTCTCGTTTGAGCATTACTTGAAAGGCTTCTGTCGGCATATCTACTTTACCGAATTTTTTGAGTCTGGTTTTTCCTCTTTTTTGCTTAGCCCACAATTTTTTCTTACGCGATACGTCTCCCCCATATAAGTAGCCGGTAACATCCTTTTTTAACATTGGAATATCCTCCCGAGCTAAGACCCGACTGCCAATTGCGGCCTGCAAACTTACTTTAAACAGTTGCCTGGGGATAATAGTTTTAAGCTTAGCTACGACTTCTCGACCTATTTTATCGGCTTCATTTTTATGTACAATTACGCTTAAGGCATCGATTTTTTCATTTGCTACATAAAAATCCAGCTTGACCAACTCTCCAGCAAAATAGCCATCTAAATCGTAGCTAAACGAACCATATCCCGAAGTAATACTTTTTAAGCGATCGTAGAAATCAGTTAGGATATTGCTGAGCGGGGCGTTAAATTCGATTATTACTAAATGATTGTCAACAAAGTTGATATCACCTTGCGAGCCTCGTGTTTGGTTTATTAACTGGATAACCGAACCTACCGAGTGCTTGAGGCAGACAATTTCCCCTTTAACCCACGGTTCTTTTATCGATTTGACATTTGCCATTTCTGGTAAATCGTTTGCCGATTTAATTTCTATTTCCCGATTGTCGTTTAGTAACACCTGATAATTGGTACTGGGATTAGTAACGATTATTTCTAAATTATATTCTCGCTCCAGCCTCTCCCTGACAATCTCCATATGAAGCAAACCCAAAAAACCTACCCTAAAACCAAACCCTAAAACAGGCGAATTTTCCGGTTCGTAAACAAGGGCTGAGTCATTTAATTGTAGTTTTGCAATAGCATTTTTCAGCAACTGATAGTCTTTACTTGAACTCGGAAAAATACCGGCGTACACAAAAGGTTTTACTTCTTTGTAACCGGGTAGAGGAGTGACATCCGATTTTTTATCGAATGTAGTTAAAGTGTCGCCAACTCGGGCATCGGCAGTACTCTTAAAATTAGTTACGACATAGCCAATCTCCCCACATTTTAAGCCACTTGTCGTTCGCAATTCCGGTTTTAAGCTCCCGACCTCCAAAGCCAAGCCGTTTTTACTAGCTGCTGTCATGTGTATTTGAGCACCTCTCTTTAGTTCCCCGTCAACAACACGAACGTATAATACTACCCCTCGATAGTCGTCGAAATAACTATCAAATATCAAAGCTTTCAGCGGTTGAGACGGTTTACCGCTCGGAGACGGTATGCGTTCGATAATCGCCTTTAAAACACTATCCACTCCAACGCCTGTTTTGGCCGAAACTTGTATTATTTCGTCTTTACTACATTTCAGCAGAGACGCCACCTCGACTGAGACTCGGTCAACATCGGCGGCTGGTAAATCTACTTTGTTGAGCACTGGGATTATTTTTAACCCAGCTGATAATGCCAGGTATACGTTCGCCAACGTCTGTGCCTGCACTCCTTGGGTAGCGTCTATAACCAAGACAGCCCCTTCACAAGCCGCTAAGCTTCTAGACACTTCGTAACTAAAGTCGACATGCCCGGGGGTATCTATTAAGTTAAGTTCATAATCTTTGTATTGCATCCTTACCGGCTGTAACTTTATAGTAATGCCCTTTTCGCGCTCTAAATCCATGCGGTCTAATACACGTTCGCGCATTAGCCTCTTATCAACAGCATCGGTTAATTCTATTAGTCTGTCCGCTAAAGTGGATTTTCCGTGGTCAATATGAGCGATAATGCAAAAATTACGAATTTTTTCCATAGGTTCAGTTGGTATTAAATCTTTACCGGCTTGGTAATGATGTTCTTTACTCTATTTTTAACAGCTATGGCCTCACTTAAGCCAAACATGTACGAAATGAGCGTATGCACCACAAACACCACCAAAGCTATAAAGGTAAGTTTTGCGACAATTATAAAGCCCAGATCTTGCTGACTTAAGGGTAAGAATTGAACAGTTAGATAGGCTGCTGCCACAGTAAAACCGGTAACCGAAATAACCCTGGTTAAGAACTTAAAAAAGACCATATCGAATATTTTTCTATCACGAACAACCATTACAGTCGTTAAGACAACAATCTCAACAATAGCCACCGTAGCTTGAGCCAAGGCTAATCCAACAACTCCATACGAACTCGGCCTTGCCCAAGTATATGCCAAGTAAATATTTAAGAGTATAACGAATAGTGAAACATAGAGAGGAGTCTTGGTGTCTTTGTGGGCATAAAAGTACCGCGAAATAATAGCGTACATAATTCTAAAGAATATAGATATACATAAAAACCCAAAGATTAAAGCTATTTCACGATTAGATCTCGCGAATATAATTCTGGCCAGGTAAGCTCTAGCAAAATAACTAACTACAACCACAGGCAAGGCAATCCAAATCATAGAACAAAGCACTCTAATAAATTCTTTTCTAAACAGGTCTGTCCTGCCCTGAGCTAGGCGGTCAGTAAGCCTGGGAAAAGCAGCGGTAGCAATGGCTGTACCTACCAACATTATCGGGGCGTTGTGCAAAAGCAAAGCATTTTCATAATTTGTTACTGCCCCGATATTCAATCGGGAAGCAAACCGAGTTTCGACAATGCCGTTTATGTAATCTATACCCTGATCAATAGACCTGGCAGGTAGTATTCTTATAATTTCCATAAAGCTTTTATTCTTAAAATCAATTTTAGGACGATACCGAAAATCTGTCCCCACCAAGCCTAACGCCACAACCATTAACTGCAAGACGGCTCCTATAGCCACGCCAAGCCCCAAGCCCACAATTCCGATACTAGGGCCAAAAATAAAAATGCTGGCAATGATACAGCCGTTATAAAACAAAGGGGCAATAGCTGCAAAAAAGAAACGGCCCAAAGCCTGCTGTAAAGTAGTCAACACCGTAGAAATAGCAAACAAAAATATATTGACAGAGATAATTCTCATTATTGCCACCGTCAGATCCATTTGTTCTGGAGTGAAACCTGGAGCCACAACGCGACTTAACAACGGTCTAGCAAACACCATTATTAGTACTGAAGAGATAAAGGCTACAACTGCTAACGCGTTTAAAACATAACTAGACACTTCCCAGGCGGATTGCTTATTTTTTTGCAAACGCTCGCTTAAAATGGGCAAAAAAGCCACTCCCAACGCACCGGACGCTAGAGTGAAAAAAACAAAATCGGGTATTTTAAAAGCGGCAAAATAAGCATCCGATTCAAAATTATTAAAGTTGGCATTTATCAACTTGGTTCGCAAAATACCGAGGATTGTCCCTATAAAAGCACTGCCTGCCAAAAGCATTGCAGCAGAGCCCAATGACAGTCTTTTATTGGCGCGCCCCAAAAAACGATTCATAAATTTCTATTTCATCTTTTAAAAAAACTTTTATTACTTAAAGTTTAATAGAGTGCGGCCTCTTTTGGCAATTTTGTGTTCTTTAATATTTCGAGCACTTCATCAGCTTCAACGGTTTCTTTATCGAGCAAAGCTTGTTTTAAGCTGTCTAATTGTTCTCTGTTAGCTTTAATAACTGCCTTAGCGCGTCTACTAGCCTCGGTTATTAAACTCTCAACTTCTTGATCGATTATTTTTGCAGTTTCTTCGGAATATTGTCTTTCGTGTATCAGGCGGTCCATCATCATTCCATCCTCACTCTTAAATACTTGATCGCGTAACCTTTTGCCCATTCCTTGATTAACTACCATCTCTCTGGCTAACTCGGCTGCTCTTTGCAAATCGCTCCCCGCGCCGGTAGTGATTCTGTCTGGGCCATAAATAATTTCTTCTGTAACGCGCCCTCCGAGCATTCTAGCCAAAACGTCTTTGTACTCTATCAATGAATGATAACTTTTATCTTCCGGTGGTATAAACCAAGTAACACCACCGGTGTTACCACGGGGGATAATAGTTACTTTGTGTACCATATCGCTATCGGGTAGAGCGTGGCCGACCACGGCGTGGCCGGCTTCGTGATAAGCCGTTAATTCTTTCTCGTGATCGCTCATAATTTTACTTTTTCGCTCCGGCCCAATAGCTACTTTTTCGAAAGCTTCAGTTAAATCATAGTTATTAATTTCCGTCCTATTCAACCTCGCAGCGATAATAGCTGCTTCATTGGCAATGTTAGCTAAATCGGCACCACTGGACCCTGCTGTTTTAGCAGCTATCGAATCTAAGTCGACATCCTTGCCAAGTGGTTTTTTGTTAAAGTGGACCTTTAGTATGGCTAAGCGGTCTTTACGATCTGGCAAATCTATACTAACTCGTCGATCAAACCTGCCGGGCCTTAATAGCGCCGGGTCAAGTACATCCATGCGGTTCGTAGCAGCTAGTACAATTACGTTTTGTCCTTGTTCGAAACCGTCCATTTCTACCAAAATTTGATTAAGTGTTTGTTCTCTCTCGTCGTGGCCGCCACCCATACCGGAACCACGACGACGGCCGACAGCATCTATTTCGTCAATAAAGATTATACAAGGTGCATTTTTTTTGGCCTTTGAAAACAAATCACGAACTCGACTGGCACCGACGCCGACAAACATTTCAACAAACTCTGAACCCGAAATGCTAAAGAAAGGTACGTTAGCTTCGCCAGCCACGGCCCTAGCCAGCAGCGTTTTTCCGGTTCCCGGTGGCCCAACTAGCAGCACTCCTTTAGGTATCTTGGCTCCAACGTCTTGGAATTTTTTGGGAAATTTTAAAAATTCTACAACTTCCGATAAATCTTGTTTCGCCTCGGCAGCACCAGCCACGTCCGAGAACTTAACTACCTCTTTTTCATTTCCATAAAGCCGGGCGGCGCTTTTACCAAAACCTAATGCTTGGTTGCCCTGACCTTGGGCCGAGCGAAGTATAAAAATCAGAACGCCGGTAATGATTATTACGGGTAATAAATTAATAGCTAGAGCCGTCCAAGTAGCTCCGCTGTTAGAGACGGGCTTAAATACCACTGTAACGTTTCTGTTAGTTAAGCCTCCGACTGAATTGTATAAATCTGCTCCCTGTTGAATATGAGTTTTTTCAGTCGGTTTATTTTGGTTTTTTACCGTAACTTTAACCTGTTCACCGCTAATTTCTAGTTTAGAAATTTCACCTTTATTAGCCCTTGCTATAACATCATTGTACGGTTTATCTACCAATTTTTCCGGTTGTCGATAGCCATAAAACATAACGGTTGCCAGCATAGCTAAAATTACTAACAAACCGATATTCTTAAACCACCGGTTTTTGGGGGGCTGCTTACTAATCAAAGGTAACTTCTTGTCCATAAGATGTAATTATACTGGTTTTAGACTCTTAAGGCTATCTGTTTTTAAACCTTGCAGAACGTTTAGTCAAGTAGATATTCGCCCCGACTAATTGGATAGTTTTACCGGCAGGTAGAGTCTTAATCTGTACCGCCAATCTCTCAATTGTTTTCTTATCGAAATTCTTAATATCCATTTTATACAAAATGCCGGCAACAACCTCTTTGCATATTATATGGGGTAACAAGCAAAACCACTTTCGGTTTAGAACCATCTGATTTCTATGCAAGCCTTTTTTAAAAAGAAACTCCAATTGGGTGTTAATTGCTTTATTTCGTTTCTCGATAGCATCTAGTATTTTAAGCCATTGCGTTCTTTGCAGAGGTGCCATTTTTGACACTATCTCCAGCCGTACAAAGTTGCGTAAATATTTCTTGTCTTTGTTAGTGCTGTCCTCGCGCCATTGCAGTTTATTGCTTTTAGCATATTCAACCAGCGCTACTTTCGGATACAAAAGCAGGGGTCTAAGAATATCGTCTTTATTTTGTAAGGCAGTTAAACCTCGCCTATTGGTTCCTCTTAAAAGATTAATAATGCTGGTTTCTATCAAATCGTCCTGATGATGAGCCGTTATTATCGCCTTTGCATTATGGTCTTTTAATACTTTACTTAAAAAGGTGTAGCGAGCACCTCGAGCTTTTTCTTCACTGGCATCTTTGCCCAAATTGCCTTGTTCGGATACAAAAACTAGATCACGGCTATCGCATATTTTCTTTACCAAAACTTCATCAACATGTGAATCTTTTCGGATTCCGTGATTAAAGTGGGCGACTATTAAATTTAATTGTTTATTTTTGGCTAATATGTCTAAAAGTACCATGGAATCCACTCCGCCAGAAACCGCCACCACATACTTACCTTTTGGAATATTTAAGGGTATATTCATTGCAGTGTTCATAATAGCAACTTGTAGTGCTGACAAAAACTATTACTTACGACCACCGCTCAGAATAAAAGCTGCCCGATTGACTTGCCTATGATAATGGCTTTTTTGGCAATCCAATCTAATTTTTGAAGTCAACAATCCGCTAGCGAGCATAACACCCATGACTGAATCGTACGTGATAGTCTCTGGATGGGTGCCAAATACTCGCCATACCGGCTGGATATTTTGTTTTGGATTCTTCCTAAACAGAAGAAGGCCCTGACAATCTTTTTCACAAACTAAAATTCCTTCGATAATATCGCGATTGTAGGTAACTTCTCGCTGCCAATTATCTAAATCTTCTACCGTAGGTGCCAATAAGTCGGAATAATCCCTTTTTAGGCAATGGGTGTTGTTATCAGGATGAGAATGTATAACCATAAGTAGCTCGTGCTGGCGACCGGGATCAACAGAGTAGCTAGTACAATCTAAATCGTCCTGGCATTGAATAGTTTTTGGTCGACCAATTATATCTTCTTCGTATTCAACCGTTATACTCGGCACTTCTTCCGGCAAGCAGGAAATTATGTCGCCAACCTGGTAACTACCGTTCTTATAGACCGAAAAGGCGCTAACTAAATGTGTCTGTCTGGTACGCTCCCTAAGCAGGGCCAGGTTATCAAGAAATTCATTACAGTTTAGCACCTCTGCCAGTTCTTTTTGTTTTTCTGACTGATCTTTGTATTGCTCGCCTGGTAGTATAGGCGACTTTTCCATTTCTAACTGTTATTGTAGATTTTTTTACATTATAAGTCAAGTCGTCGAGGTAAAACAAAACTGTGACTTATCTAAATACAATTCATTTAAAAAAAGCTTTGTATATGTAAGTTCGGTATTGGTACCGGGGGCGAGAATTGAACTCGCGACCTTAGGCTTATGAGTCCTACGCTCTAACCAACTGAGCTACCCCGGCTTGAATTAAGCGAACTACCTTAAGGACCAAACGGCTTAACGAAACCTCGCAACCTAAATTTTATCAGTTTATAGCTTTTTAGTCTTAAACATTAAGCTTTTGTTACAATTTTTTCTATTTAATCCTTGAGGGCTAAGAGCTGTTTTACCAAATCCGGTCCTAAAAACCTTTAAGTCAGGAGTTGTGATAGCTCTTTTAACTATTTTAATTAACATTGATTTTTTGATGTTGTAGTACCAAAAGTGCTCTATAAACAAAAATACCCGCTCTCTAAGACGCGAGTATTTTCAAACTACGACGGGCTTTACCTACGTCCGTCTAGGCCAATAGATTGTCCACTTCTAAAATGGCCTGATTGGTTGTAGGAGTTAGCTCGTAATCTATACCTAGATCACTCATAGCAATGACTCCTTTTTTGTTTTTGATTTTTGCTTTTTTACAGCAATGTTTATATTATAAACATAAGTTTAATATAAAATCAATAGTTAATTTATTTTTTAAGAATTGTTATATACGTTCTATAATAAATACCCTCTGAGACGGGGCTATTAAGTCAGCCATTGCAATATTATCGTCACGCGAATAGTCACCTAATAACATTGATACATATGCAGCCTCAAGACCCATATCCTTATTGATACCATCCGTTACATAAAGTGCTCGAATATTATTGTTAGCTAAAACATTTAATATCCGCACAATATCGTCGGCTTTTACACCGCTAACAAAGTTATGTTCTTGAAGTTTTTTGAATAATTGCAAATTGGTAAACTTTTTTTGCTCGGAAAGATTTAAAACCTGGCTACCATCTTCGATATTCCTGCTATTTTGGTTGATGAACTTACAATTGATATTTTTGGTCAACTGTACTTTAATTATCAGGTTTTGTATTTCTTGCTTAGTCAGATCTAAATTAAAAACAATAGTATCAAAATTTGATAGCCTTTTAACCTTTTTAGAGTTTTGAACTATCAAACCAGCCGATTTTAATTTTCTATTAACTATACTGCTAAGAAATTTTTTCTTTTTTTTGTATTTTGGATATAACCTCGCCATTTCTGAAGCACAAGCCTGGTTGATCACAATACCAGTCCCTTGACCCAAATCAACATAACTACCACTGAAAGCGATGCATTTTTGGTTGGCCAACGAACCCGATTTCTTAAGCGAGTAAGTATTTTTAGCCGAAGGCAGAGAATCTCCAGTTAAAGCCGATTGATCAATTTTTAGGTTAGCCACCTTAAACAACCTTAAATCAGCCGGTACTCGATTGCCTTGTTTAATTGTAACTATATCACCAGGAACAATATTTCTAGTTTTTATCAGCTGATGCTGCCCATTCCTTAAAACCTGTGTTTTGTAAATATCTTGGATATCGGCCGAAATAGTCGGGTCACTGTTGAGACCAAATTTTTTTATTCTGTCTAACACACTTTGTTGGCCTAACCCTAACTTAATATCTACATCAAAAAAATTAGCTACTTCCATCACGCTTTTTTGACTCCAATGCTTTGTGTCCATTAACATCTTTGGGATATCCTCCGATAGCTTAATCAATGCGCTTTTACTTTTTTACTCTGCGGTTATATTTCAACTGGCGTGTTTGCGCGCATCCTAAAAGCTCATTATGTTAACGCTTATTTTAATGATATAGTTTTTACTGAAAGAGGGCAAAAAATTAGACGATGCTAGCCAAACTTATACTGCTGGATAGCAACAACTTGTTAGATATTAATATTAAAGTGGTGCTGGGTAGTTTTTTGGGACTATGCACTGTACTTTTTGCCCACATGCTGCTAAACAATAAAAGTAATCGTTATATTTTTTACATTCTTTTCTCGGGGATCGTAATATTTGCCTCGTCACTTTTGTTTGTATCGACTTTATTTAAATTAATTAACACAAGTAGTTTTGTCACAATTTTGCTGTGATGAGTAACCATTTTTTCGCCATTTTGCTTATAGTCGCCGGCCTGCTGGCTGGTTTAGAGCCTTTAGTAATCTCGGTGTTTATTTCGATAATAATAGGCGCTAAAAGTCGGAAGTTTACCAAAAACAAACAAATGACAACAGTTTTAATTTATTTGTTATCCCATATTGGAGTGGTTTTCTTGCTTGGGCTATTATTTTTAGGTTTGTTCAGCTATCTTCCCGAAAATATACTGTTTTTCACCGCTTTGATGTTGGCCACAACATCTATTGTGTGGGGACTAGTAAGGACAAAAAATTATTTCTTTAAACCATCCCTAACTAAAGTACCAAGGTTTGTTAAACGTTTGTTGCACCAACATTCGGTTAAAAAAACTTCTTTTAGTTCTTCGGTAATACTGGCTGCAGAGACATCATTAGCAACTATAATTAACACTGTAGTCATCTTGAGCAGTTTAGCGGCCATCATAGTTCTTTTAAGGCCCGGTGAACTCGTTTGGTTGTTTCTGTTCAGCTTGGCTTTGACGGTACCACTGTTAACCTTTTACTGGCTGGTGCACCGTGGTCTAAAGATTAGCGTCATTGCAAAATGGAGAGACGACAAAAAAAAGACACTCGAGCTTAGTTTAGGATTGTTGGCAATATTACTGGGTTGGTTTACTTATTTAGCGCTAAATGGAGTATTTTAGCATGAAGAGCGTTATAAAACTGAACGGCCAACGGCAGGCATTCGACAAGCAAAAATTACACAAGAGTATTTACACGGCTTGTCTGAGTGTACAAGATTCTGAGGCACAATCAATAAAATTTGCCGATGAAGTGGTAAAACAAGTCGAGTCATGGATCAATACTAAAAGCGAGGTCACAACCAAGGATATCAGGGAAGAAGCTGGCAAACATTTACGCAAAATTAATGGACACGCTGGGTATTTATACCTGCATCATCGCATAATTTAACGTAAAATAAACGTATGAACAATCGCAAAAAGCCAAGCCGAACAAACTACGACTTAATTGTTATCGGAAGCGGTGCCGCCGGCTCGGTGGCTGCTCAACACGCCGCTCAAGCTGGTAAAAAAGTATGCATAGTTGAGTCGGGGGAATTAGGAGGAGATAGCCCGCGATTTGGAGTTATCCCAACTAAAGCATTACTAGAGGCTGCCAAAACATTAAACGTTATACAAAAATCCCACCAGTTTGGCATTAGAGCCAGTGCAATCAGTTTTAATTACAGATCGGTACAAGCCTTTAAAGAAAAAGCTATTAATTCCACGGGCTTTAATAAAGAAGTCGATGTCTTTAAAAATAGCAATATTACCGTTATACGCGGCCGGGCTCATTTTATAAACCCCTGGACAATTAGCGTCGGGGTTAAGCATTTATCTTCTCAAAAGTTTTTAATATCATCTGGGACCTTGCCTTATGTACCACAAATTCCCGGAATAGCGGACGCTGGTTATATAACCTACCGTCAGGCAGTTGATTTGCCGAAACCACCAAAAAGCTTGTTCATTATCGGTGGCGGTTCGGTATCATACGAATTTGCTCAAATATTTGCCGAGTTTGGCTCTAGAGTATACATAGCCGAACAAAAAGACCATCTATTGCCTAAAGAAGACCCTGAAGTTGGCGACAGCGCAGAAGCTGTTTTGACAGAAATGGGGGTTCAGGTTTATACGTCAACCAATGTAACTTCCGTAAGTGGCAATCAAGGCCGAAAAATCATCAATTTAGAACAAAAAGGAAGGCACCTCAAAATAAATACCGAAGAAGTTATGGTGGCTTGTGGCAAAATAGCCAATACAGACCTCGGCTTAATCAACGCCAAAGTAAAATATTCGGCAAACGGAATCGGTATCAATAGCCATTTGCAGACAAGCCAAAAACACATCTATGCCGCCGGCGAAGTAACTGGCTTGGTCAGTTCTGCCCACGGGGCTATACAACAGGCTTCTATAGTTGCCCATAATTTATACGCTAGAAAAAAGTTAAAGATGGACTATAGAGCTATCCCACGAGTAGTATACGGAACACCGGAGCTTGCCATGACCGGCTACAGCGAACATCAGCTCGTAAAAACTGGCGTAATTTACCAGTCGGCCATTGCGCCCATTTATATTGTTGGCAAATCTATTACCAGTAACTACAGCAGTGGCTTTGTTAAACTATTAGCTACTAATAACGGTGTTTTACTGGGAGCAAGCATAGTCGCACCATATGCCAGCGAGATGATAGGAGAATTAAGCTTAGCCATACAACATCGCCTACATGCGTGCGCAATTACCAAAACCGTTCATGCAACTCCAACTTGGAGCGAGGCTATTAAAGTGGCGGCTTCAAAAATTCACTGTTGCTAAATTATCTGTATTTCTTTTTAAAAATGTGATTTACTGTTGGTAAGCAAGATATTGTCACTTCTTTTTAGAGACTATTTGGATCTTAAACTGCAAGGACAACTTTGGTCGTACTTGCATAGTTTATAGAAAATAAGGTTAAGTAAATGTCATATAAGTTATTTATTGGTAGCCTGTCGTGGGGCGTCGATGACGTTGCACTGGAAGAGGCTTTTAAGCCTTTTGGCAAAATAGTTAACGCCACGGTGGTAAAAGACCGTGACAGCGGACGGAGCAAAGGTTTTGGCTTTGTCGAGTTCGAAGACCAAGCAGAAGGAAAAGCCGCTATTGACGCCATGAATGGTAAGGAGCTTGACGGTAGAGCTATCGCTGTCAGCGAAGCCCGTCCAAAAGAAGACCGTCCTCGCTACAATTCTGACAAGCGTCAAAATACAGGTCCGTTTAGACAAAAAAATTGGTAGTAGTCGCTATAAGTGACTCACTATAAACAAAAACCCTATTTTTTAGGGTTTTTGTTTATTTGTTGCATCATATTGTCTATCTGTTCGTAAAGTTGTTCTTTTGTATCGTTGTTTTCCAACACAAAATCAGCATACTTTTTTAATTGCTTTATTTGTAATTCTGACTCCAACAAACTGTCGGCCTTAAATTGTTCAAACGACTTAGTTTCATCTCCGTCATTCTCGCCTCGAGACACCAATCTTCGGTAACGAGTCTCGATGTCAGCATTTACGTACGCTAATTTAAAACCTTCTAAGGTTTTGATTCGCTTGATATCTGCCAACCGTCTAACGCCGTCTAAAACAACTACATTGTTTGCATCCTCGCTTATGTCTTGACATATGGCATCGGACAGCACTTGCTCGCCAAAGGTTTGGCGTAACGACAGGGATAAAGATGCCAAGGATTCTCGCGTTACAGCTACATGAAGACGATTTAGAACATCCCTTAGCGGTATCGAAAACTTGTATTTAGAAGCTTGGTAAGTATCAACCAGGTACCCTGTGACCACACCCTTGCCACAAGCCATTTCACCACATACTGCCAAAATTACTTTAGACATTAAAATACTCCGTTAAACTAAGCCTTTCCAGATAGTCAAAATTTGGTGGGGATGGCAGGATTTGAACCTGCGACCAATCGGTTATGAGCCGACTGCTCTGACCCCTGAGCTACATCCCCAAATTAGGCTTAATCTTTAAGTGGCCAACAGCTACATAGTATAGCAAAACAGGGGTAATCTTTACTAGTAGGTTATAATGACATTATAGCCGTTAGGAACCTATGCCAAAAATAAAAATTAGCCAGTATCTCAAAACTTATTTCGACGCTCGAAGCGCAATCCTTTATATATTAGCGATAATTGCCCTTGCCGTTACCTGGACAAGTATTAAAATCATTGATAAAAATTATCAGTTACAGAAGCGTATTACCGTTATACAGCAAGAGGTAGATGTTCTGGAACAACAAACAAAAAACCAAAGACTTAAGAATGAGTATTATAAAACTGATGCCTTTTTAGAACTGGCAGCCAGGAGATACTTCAGCAAGGCCAGTCCGGATGAGAAGCTAATTTTGGTACCCAAAGATGTTGCCGCTAAGTACACACACCCCCCAGCAGCCGACCAGCAAGAAAAAGACAACAAAAAAGATCGTCCTCAATACATAAAAAACTGGCAAGCTTGGATTAATTTTTTTACCCACAAACAACAAATCGAAACAGACTAACTCCCAGCTCGACCGATACTAAGCTTACCTAGCAACCTTCTCAATCCTTTAGATGGGGGTTTCTCAGCCACAGCATTTTCAAAATTTCCCAACCATACGTTCCCCCAAAACACTAATTCGTTATCAGCCGTATAATCAAAAGAGGTTGTATTCTGTTCGGTTACAGCCGGCTTTTCCCTCGGTATAATCTGCCCGCTATGCTCATCTAACCTAGCGGATAAAAATTGTTGGCCTAATGGATTCCCAGTGTCGTAAATAAAATGGTTGTCAAATACACCTTCTCCGGAATATGACACAGTTATAACCTGGTGGCCGTTCTCATCGACTTGCCTTCTTAGCAATATATCTGCCGGACTCTGCTCCTCTCTAGGCAAATAGAGGTGTAACAATTCACTATCATTATTTTCGCCTTTCGCCACATGTTGCCTATTTCTTTCAAAAACTTCCTCCACAGACACACCAAGCCTCCGTTCAACTTCCGCTCGTTGTTCAGCTATAGAGTCTGTATTTTTATTTTTATTTTCGTATTCCATAATTACATATTATCATATTTTTGTTGTTTTGTCTAGTTTATATAACAATAGTACTACTATCAACATGTTGCCTACCCTTTATAAGGAAATTAAAATGCGTCGGTAGTCGATGGCAGTATGACATTATAATCAAATGAAAATTTATTAATTTAGGTTTTTATGTCTGTAGTAACTTCTATTGTTTTTAATTAAGAGAATTTTTTTAATCAATATTCATTAATGAAGCAAATGTGGTTTATATACGACATAATTCGCTTACCAGTGATATCGTTTTTTATTAGATTACCGACGATAAATTTGCTGTGAAAATTAGAGTTTTCGATATATTCTATATCTATGAAAAAGCATAATCAAAATGGAGTAGCAGGCTTACACATATTATTAATTCTAATAATAGTGGCTATGGTTGGCGCCATAGGCTGGTATGTTTATGACGTTAATAAAAAATCTAACAAGAGTTACAACTCGGCTATTAAAACAAATCAAGACACTCCAAAACTGAAGAGAAAAACAAGTTCTAATGTCATCCCTCGCCCAGCTAAATCAGCAAAAACGACCGCCGAGCCAGCAACTACTGCGCCTCCCCAAAAATATGATAATTATTTGAGCATTACCGAGTGGGGCGTTAAAATTCCTACCAATAATCACTACATGGGTTATCGGTGGTCTGTTACCGACAGCGAAGATAATTTAGTATCTGTGTTTATAACCGACAATACTAACGGACTAGCTAAAAATGTGGGCTGCGCCAGAGGAGATGTCCAAGGAGTGTACCTATATAAAGACCAACAGTACGACTATCATAACAATGATGAGGAGTCTGTCACATTAGACACCAACCTGAATGTTGGCGGTCACGTATACTACATTTATAAAAGTATTTGTCAGGGCAAAGTAAGCCCCAACGTAGACAGTCTCGTTAAGAAAATTGGCTTGATGAGCACGAAATAATTACCAATTCAATACCGCTATAATACAACTATAGAATATGCGATGCTTATTAGCTGACGTTATTAGAATCGTCACAAAGAAAATGAACTTAATAAATTTCTTATTTCGCAAAGTTGGGTATGTGTTACAAAACGTTTATTTTCTTTAAATCTTCTACCAGTTGCTTGTTACTCTTAAAATGGATGCTTTTTATACCAAATTTTTTGGCGCCTGCAATATAAAACGGGTTGTCGTCAACAAATAAAATTTCAGGTTTGGATGCATGACAATAATTTAAAATGTATTGGTAAAAACCCCGCTGTGGTTTAATCATTCCTATTTCGCTCGAAATAATAATTCCGTCAAAATAATCACTTAGTTTGTGGTCAAGAATAATCGACTTAACCGTGCCTTTGGGAGAGTTAGATTGTACGTATATTTTGTACTTCGGTTTTAGCGTTTTGATTAAGTTGATGAGTTCGGAGTTTATACTATTTTTCTGAAGGTAGTTTTCGTCGTTAATTTCTAGACCGGTCAATTTGCTTAGCTTGCGTAAAAATTCTAAATGACTAATTTGTCCTTTGTCTTGTTGTCTCGAAATATCTAAAAATATTCCTTCTTTCTTTAGGTTATGTGACTTAAGCCATTCAGCGTAATCGTCCGCTTTGATTACGCCGTAAAAATCGAAAAATATAGCCTTTATCACGTTTTTAATATATCACAAGTCTTATTGAGAAAATGTAATGAAAATTAAACTACTAACGAATAGGTTACCCCTGTACTTTGAAGTTGAGACAAGGCCTAGGTAGAATTTTCTGTAAGAAAATCTTTCGTTAATAGTTATTAATCATTCTGACTCAAGCAAGCTATTTTCGTAATGACTATTGCCTGTCTAAAGAACAGTTATTAACAAATTCATCTCTCATTTGAAGACTTCTCATTACCCTAGAATCGGTGGGTATAATACTATAGGTTTTGCTATCTCTGTCATAAACGATATCTGCTTCAGCGGATGAATCATTAATAAAAAAACCATAATATTCATTGCCCTTATTATCAACACTACAAACAGTGTTTACACTTAAAATGTTATTGAAATCAGTGTATTGGTTAGTTGATAATGTGAAGCTGGAAATGCTCTTAGCCACCTCCTTTTTGCTAACAGTCGTAGAATACATCCTTGAAATTCCCCTTATGTCTTTATTTAAAATATAATTTGTCAAATCTTTTTTGAAGGTTGGATAATCTTTATAGGTAGTCACGTTGGACCTATCGCCTATCTTTTTTCGATAATTAAGACTTTAATTTCGTCCCGGCCAAAGGAAATTAGTGGTATCGCAAGTGGTCCAATAAAGCCGGCAAATAGAATAATGGATGAAATAGCCAGATGCAGTTTTATTGGCAATGAAAACCGAGCTAATGTGTTTAGATAGATTTGTTCATTTGATGGATATAAGCTAAGGGATTCCTTTAACTTTCCCAAAGGTACAGATATATTTGAAGCAATAATCAAGAAGCCCAACACATAAGTAATTGCAAGCCCACCAAAGAAAAGTATCATAAATCCAGCAGGAGCACCTCCTGACGTATCCTTTGAAGCGACATAATTAGCCACAATAAACAGAATGATTGAGCTAACAACCATTAAGACCCAAGTAGTTTTGATGTTATTTAAATATTTTTGGTATTGGGGCTCATATTGTTTATTTTCTGTTACTTTCCAATTTTTTTTATAGGTTTTATTAAAATTAATTATCAAACGTAAGTAGATGTAGAATACTAGCGGTATTGCTAGCGGTATTAGCATCAAGACGCTAACTAGCGGTATTAGCATCAAAGAGGTTATTGGGTTCATTTGGTTCAAATTATAACAAAAATGACCCTCAGCTTTTTAAGAATAGATAAAATGGTTGCGGAGACAGAACGCGACATGGCTCTCGTTTATCGGTTATCGGTGCAAGTACTTGCAGGCTCAAACCTTTACACACCGGCAACTGCGCCAACTGAAGCTGTCACTCGTAGAACCAGGTTTTTTCTGAAGACAGCAAGTAATTAAAAAACCGCCACTGGTGGGCGGATTTGTGTTATCTTGGTCGCGGGGGCAGGACTCGAACCTGCGACCTTGTGGTTATGAGCCACACGAGCTGCCACTGCTCTACCCCGCAATAAAGCAATGATAATTGTATCCTCATTTACTATTTTAATCAATAGACTTGGTATATCATTTCCGTATGGAAAAGTATCAAAAAGAGCTCGATAACTGGTTTAAGAAAACCGGTTGGCCTTACTGGAATCAACACGAAATACTGGCCCGCCTCATCGAAGAAGTAGGCGAGTTGGCTAGGTTAGTTAACCACCTCTATGGCCCAAAAAAGAAAAAAGCTGACGAAAAAGAGCAAAATGTTGAAGAAGAAATAGGAGACATTATTTACACCTTAATTTGTTACGCCAACGCGAATAATATCAATCTAGATAGAGCTATAGAAAAAAGTATCAGTAAAGTTATGCTTCGCGATAAAAATCGTTTTAACTAAAGGTTTCCAAAACGCTTATCATCTTTTCTAATGTTGGCTGGCGAACAAACCGACTGCGCAATACACTCGCACCCTCGAAGCCACTAATATACATCTTGGCAAACTTTTTTAAGCCTTCAAAATTCTGTTTGTCATTTAACCGCCAGGTTGATTCAAATAATTTAATATGCTTAATGTAAAGTTTTATTTTTTTGTCAGGTTTCAGACTACCCCATTTAGATTCTTTAGCAAAAATAAAGGGATTGTTAAAAATACCGCGGCCGACCATAATACCGTCTAGATTATATTTTTTTGCCAGTTCTTCACCTTGCTGGCGACTGTAGACGTCGCCGTTGCCCACTATAAGCACCCGGCGGGCTAAGCAATCACGAATTTCTCGTATTTTACCAATATCTTGCCAGCGAGCTGGCACTTTACTTAGTTCGTAAGTAGTGCGACCATGCACTGTTAATATGTCTATTCCTTGCCTCAGCACAAATTCCGGCCAACTAAAATCTACCTCTTTAAAACCGGTGCGTATTTTTACTGAAACCGGAACTTGCTTGTTGACGGCTTTCTTGACGGCGTTAATTATGTCTCCTGCTAGTTCTCGGTTATTTATTAACGCCGAGCAGCAACCATTTTTTACTACACTCTTATCGGGGCACCCCATGTTAATATCAATCCCATCAAAGCCCATTTCTATTAGCTGCTTGGCTGTTTTATAGAAGTTTTCAGGGTTTTTACCCCAAATTTGAGCAAATATCGGCTTTTCTTTAGCGGTAAACTCCAATTTATGCATTAACCTGGGGCGGCCAGGGCTCTGCAGGCCATCAACATTCACGAACTCGGTAAAAAATAAATCCGGCCTAGCACAACTGATGATAATCTGACGAAAAACCGTATCCGTTACATCATCCATCGGTGCCAATGCAAAAAAAGGCTTTTTAGAAAGATTAAAAATGTACTTCACAGATTAAATTATATCCTGCCACCCATATTCACTCTAAAACTAATCTAAAATTTGGCGTAGACACTACAAGCTTTTTGCTGAAGCATTTTAAAGTCGGTAAAAAATTAAGCTATTATATAACTATACTAACAAGGTCTCTCAATACCATTGTTAGCATCTCTGACTACTGCTTTAATAAAAGGGGCTCTTTTTTGGATGCGGTGGTACTTTTCTTCCCACGCTCCAAAATCTCCTCTTTTTTCACAACCTCTCACAGCACAGACACCACATGCTTTCCGCAACATATACTTCGCTTTGTTGTAATGTCGTAGGTACGCCTCAGAATTATGATATGGATTTATGCCAAGCTCGGCAGCCATAGAATCACTTAGTACTGCAGCCCCCAAGTGCTTATTAGCCTCCGTGACTTCATTCGCCAAGTCTTGGAGATAGGAAGCTCTGGATTCAACTTTAGTTTGATCGACTTCTTCTAAGCCTTCAATTATAAATTGATCCATATTCCGTGGTTTTTTAACCATGCGTATATTATAACACTTTTGTGTTTATTTGTCTATTATTACTTCTACCATTAGTCATAAGAGTCTTTAGCCCATCTAGAGCTAGCCCACTCATCTCTTGAGGGTTCTTCTCATGTATTTCTCTGGCACAATCAAAATATATCCTAGCTTGATCTGGATATTCTTTAACCAAACGCTCGTATTGTTGCTCTATTTCGGTATTAAAAATTGAGCCTTGGCTTCCGTTATCAGATTCTTGATTCAAAACAACGTTTTGCTCGTTGCTATCAGAGCTAACAGCAGATTTATCGGCATAATATTTATCAAAATAGGCGGGTAGCGAATCTTCTTTACTATTGTTGTTTTCGCGTTCCAATTTTACATTTTCCATATTTTATACTATATCATATTTATATTATATTGTCTACTCCCAACGAAATATTCTAAAGGCAACTATGTATATTACTACAGCCCACACGGAAATCAAGCCAATCTGTGGTAGTAAATCAGATAAATGCTTACCTTCAGTTACAATTAGACGCACGCCGTCATTTATGGGAGTTAGAGGCAAATAGCTTGATACCATCTGTAACCATTCGGGCATTAAAAACCTAGGAAAAAAGGTACCGGATAAAAATATCATTGGAAAAGTAATCAAGTTCGCCAGTGGCGCCGCCTGACGTTCGTTTTTGGCCCAACCGCCAATAGCCAAACCGAGCCCGTAAATTGCGATAATGCTGAGTATGATGAACACCACGAAATCGAAATAACTGCCTATCATTTTTAAATTGAATACCAATATCGAGAATGTAAACAATACAGCGATCGCTCCCAAGCCAATAATGCCTTGTGAAATAACATTAGACATAAAATATTGCCATGTTTTAAGGGTAGTTGTATGTAAGCGCCGCAGTACCCCCTGTTTTTTTAGCTCTGGAAAGACATTAACGGGCCCCAATAACCCCAAGCCGATGACCGAAAAGCCCAACATACCGGCGAAAATGTAATCAAAGGAGGTAGTGCTGTTTTGGTTAGTAGATTTAGCTACTACTGAAAAAGGAGTTTCTTGGGCGACCAATTTGCTATTAATTTTACTAAATTGTTCTTGAACCACCGAGGTAAAGGTCTGCCCTGCTTGTTGATTATTTTGGCTGTAATAAACCATTGCCTGCCCCGATGGATACTTGCTATTCTTAACTTCTCCAAAATCGTGTGGTAAAACAATTACGGCGTCGAGTTCGGACTTTTTCATCTTTTCTTTCGCCTGTTCCAAGTCAGTCACCTTGCTGTTAACTTTTATTGTTTTATTAGTTTTAGACTGTTCAATAAACTGTTTAGAATAAGCACTGTTAGAGTGATTAATAATAGCTACTCTGAAATTAATATTTTCGCTCTTAAATAGCCCGCCAAAGATGACTAAAAAAACCAACGGGAATACTATGGTGAAAAACATAGCTAAACGATCTCGAAAAAAACGTTTGGTGTTAATTTTTACGAAAGTCAGAACTGTGTATAACGATTTTTTCATTTTATTCCCTTAAGTGCTTGCCTGTTAAATCTATAAAGACATCTTCTAGATTGGCTTGCTCGACGATGCGCTTCTTTTTAAAACCTTTGGCCAGTAAGTTTTTTATCATAACGTCTGGCGTATCTAAAGCTACAATTTTGCCCTCGTCCATTATAGCGACCCGATCGCACAACTTCTCTGCTTCATCCATATAGTGAGTAGTCATGATAATGGTTACACCTGAGCGCCTAATAGATTCAATCAAATTCCATAAGTGACGCCTGGCCTGAGGGTCTAAACCGGTTGTCGGTTCGTCCAAAAAAAACACACTGGGGCTATGTACCAGTGAAGCGGCAATACTTAAGCGTTGTTTTTGGCCACCGGATAAATCTTCAACATAAGAATTAGCCTTTTCGATTAAGTCGACTTGATTGAGCAGATTCTCAGAGTTTACCTTTCTCCCGTAAGCGGCCCCAAATAACTCGATAATTTCTCTTAGCTTGGTCTTGTCTTGAAAAGCCGGAGATTGCGGCTGAACGCCAATGATTGATTTTATCTTTTGCTGCTGATTAGCGACGTTAAAACCATCAATAATTACTGCGCCGCCATCTATGGGCCGAATGGTTTCCATCATTTCTAGAGTAGTCGTTTTACCAGCTCCATTTGGGCCAAGTATGCCAAATATTTCACCCCTAACAACGTTGAAATTGATTTTATTTACAACCTTTTTACCGTCATAAATTTTTGTAAGGTCTTTAGCCCTAACTATGTATTTACTGCTAACCATACCTGCTTAAATTATTTTGACAAAAAAAGAGGGAGTCTTAAGAACTCAAGACTCCCTACTCGCATTTTAGATACTTACTTGTTGCGCTTGACGGTTAAGAAACCATTTCGCGGATTCTCATTAACTGAAAATCCTGCTGGTAGAGCGTCGATAGTCTCGGCTCTTTTATCTTTGCTGAAGTAATAGATGGTTTGTTTTTTACCACCGCGCAAGGTAACTTCCTTTGAGTTTAAGAAGTAAGTTACCCCTTTTGAGTTGGTGTGCTGATAAGCCACTTTCTCCTCCTTACACTGTTAGTAGTACCCCTACCATATATCTTCTGTTTTACTATTGTCAATCTTTTTTTTAATATTTTTACAAAATACTTGATTATGTAGCAAAAGATGCGGTACACTTTGGCTACAAGCATTAGCAACATAAAAGAGGTGTAAGGAAGTATATGAATACATTCATGAACCCAGTGGGACAACCTGCCAGTGCCGGACAGGCACCAAAACAGTCGGTTGGTGGTTCTAAAAAAGGGAAGTTAAATTTCAATTTAATTAACTCGCTATATTTGGTTGTGCTAGTAGGTGTAGCCATTATCGTTATAGCTGTAGTTGTCTTTATTTTTAGCAACAAGACCGGTAATCCTTCGATTACTTCACAGATCAAGAAGGATCGCTACCAAGCAGTTTTCTTAAATAGTACCGATGGTCAAGTTTACTTTGGTAAGTTAGCGGTGTTCAACAACGCGTTTTACAAGCTGTCGGATATTTACTACGTAAGAGTCCAGACTGTACAACCGGATAAAACTGATCCGAAAGCTGAAGTAAAACAGAATATTTCTTTAGCTAAGCTTGGCAACGAAATACACGGCCCAGAGGACGTTATGTATATTAACAAGGGTAACGTAATGTTCTTTGAGAACCTGAAAGAAGACGGTCAAGTTGTTAAAGCCATTCGTGAATATCAGAAGAATGGCGCTAAAACCACTACTCCGCAGGAACAAGCACCGGCTGAAAACGCCAATCCTAATCCTGCTCCGAGCACTAACCGCTAGACTTAGTTAAAAGTAAAAAAGCACTTTCTTACAAAGGAAGTGCTTTTTATTTTTTTATGAACCTTACTAGTACATAGCTCAGTAGCCAAGCGACAATCACTAAGCCCAGTATTACGGTTGCTAAAACCGAAAAGCCAGCCAAGTCAGGTGACCAAACAGGGCTAACGAAATCGAAAGTATAGAGTTCTTTTGGAGGCAAATTAAGCTGCGGCGCATCTGGAGAATGGCTGGTTATGTAATCTTGCATACATTGAGCCCTGGAAGTTAATGGCAGCCCGCCCTGTTCGCATTGTTTTTGCGCCTCAACATATATCTTGTTGGCGCCACCAACAGCTGCGACTCTAGCCTGTTCGGCTTCCACTGCCCGATTAAAGCGGTGTACTAACTGAATTGGAGGTTCGTCTCCACTGTTGGGACTCCGCAACCCGGTATTCATATGCCCGTAAATGTATTGACGTAGATTGTTAAGTGCTGTGTTGACGTCTCCGTTTTGCTCGTCAGCCATATACACCGCTTGTCTAAGCTCGACCATCCTCATATTGTTGTGTCTTAAGGCTAAAACGGCGGTAGCCAAAGACAGAAAAAAAAGCATGGTTATTATAATCAAGCCTAGCTTATCTCCGTGAGCGCCAAGGTTGAAGTGTTTCTTATTTTTACCTTTTTGCGGTTCTGTCATCTTAGTGACCTAAATTTTTGGCTCATAATTAACAAACTGGCTACCGAGGCAATAAAAAAGCTTACTTTGAGTGAGAATATCGGTTCTTTAATCAGTGCTATTATTAGCAACAAGCTCCAAACTAACGCATTGGCTACATTGGCCAACATGTCGGTTACCGAAAAATATAATACCCGATAACCAATTACTTGATCGGCAGCATCAAACCTGCCTTTCAAATACGGTAAGCGGTAGGCCGTTGTTACCGGCTCGTTAACTATCCCTACACCTATCACTTGTCCAATACCACCAACGAACGGTCTAAACAAATGTAAAATACTGTTTGAAACAGCGCCCACATTTAGTAGCATCCCTCCCTTTTCTTCGTCTACTAATTTACCGATGCTGTATATCGCTACCAATGCCACCACCGTGCTCAAGGAGGCAATTAACCCAAGTTTAGCAAAAGTGTTAGATGTAAAAACGGTTATAGATATAAAAAAGGGCCAAACAACTGTAGATATTGTATTTTCTACCGTTAACGCGGCTGATGAATAAAAGTCTCTTCTATGTCTCTTAAAAGGGAATCTCTTAAAAACAACTCTTTTATATGTAAAATTTGGCTCGGTAGATAAAAATATCGGTATCAAAGAGCCTGTTAGTATCGTAATGGCCAGACCCAGGGTATATCTTGGGTCGGTGTAGTTGGCTAACAATCCGCCGGCTAAAGGGCCAATTACCGTGCCCAGTTTTTCGAATATTTGCACAAAACCAAGCTCTTTTCCGCCATTTTCTACGTCTTTAACTCTCGAAAAATTCACTTCGTGAGCTATTAAGAAAGTAACTGCCGCTAGAGAGCCGACAAGCGCTACAGAGACCAAAGGCCAGTGTAAATCCTGTATTGTCATCAGCATAGTCAAATAAACGATATGTGCTACCGTAGCCAAGGCCACTGTGTGTTTTAAGCCAAATATACTGATCAATTTAGCTACCAACGGAGAAAAAGCTATTCTAAATAGAAACCAAAAAATGTACATCGTCAGTATTGAAACGACACTAAAACCTATTTTATACAGATAAACGGGGACAAAAACCGAAATTACACTTAGCGCAAAGGAACGTAAAAACATATTAGAATATATTTTGCTTAAATCATCAAAGCCAACATCTCGCCAATAATGGCGTTTATAAAACAGTCTTTTAATAATTTTTTGAAACATTTTGTTTTTTCTTTATAGTTTATATTGTAACAGATTTAAAATTAGGTCGTAATTTATGCACATATATTTTAGCGGTATCGGCGGAGCGGGTATTGGACCGTTAGTCATAATTACAAAACAGGCCGGTTTTGAGGTCTCGGGTTCGGATATGCAAAATAGTCAATATACCGATTATTTACAATCTCAAGGCATTCGATTGCACATAGGACAGAGCCAAAAACAAATAGCCAAAGAACACAAAGCTCATCCTATAGACTGGGTTGTTTTTTCATCGGCAGTTTTAATAGACAACCCCAATCATCCAGAACTACTATTTGCCAAAGCACACAGCCTAAAAATTAGCAAACGAGACGAGTGCCTAAATACCATCCTCAAGCAAAAAGAGCTCAAATTGATAGCAGTGGCCGGTACCCACGGTAAAACCTCAACAACTGCCCTTGTAGTATGGCTTTTTATGCAACTACAGACCCCCATAAGCTACTCAGTGGGCGCAAAGCTGTCTTTTGGCCCGATGGGTTTGTTTGACCCGAGTAGTAACTATTTTGTGTATGAGTGTGACGAGTTTGACCATAACTTTTTGAGTTTTTACCCCGAAATATCGATTATAACGTCCGTTGACTGGGATCATCACGACATTTATCCAACTCGTCAGGAATATAAAAAAGCCTTTAGGCACTTTATAGTTCAAAGTACTCAAACCTATATTTTTGACAAAGACAACTCTTATCTTGAACTAGATAAAGAAAGCAAAATACATGTGCTACAAAGCACCGCTAAATCGCTGGACAAGTTACAAATACCGGGCTTGCACAATCGTCAAAACAGTTACATAGCATCTAAGGCTGTTGCTGCTATTTTAGGTAAAAATTTAGAAGAAGTTATGCACTTAGCCAATAATTTTCCTGGTACCTCCAGGAGGCTAGAACGATTGGCCAGCAATATATATAGCGACTACGCTCATACTCCGGAAGAAATTGCTGCTACTTTACAACTGGCCAGCGAAATATCCAAAAATGTAGTTGTCGTTTACGAACCTCTTACCAATCGACGACAACATTATATGAAAAATCAATACAAAGCGGCTTTTAGCGGCGTAAAAAAACTGTACTGGCTACCTAGCTACCTGGCAAGAGAAGACCCTAACCTAGAGATACTTTCACCACAAGAATTAATTAGTTATCTAGATAATCCCGAAATAGCGCGGGCCATGAAAAAAAATGATGAGTTAAAAAACGTAATTCTCAATCATGCCAAAAACGGCGATATGGTAATCTGTATGGCTGGCGGGGGCGGTAACAGTCTTGACGAATGGGTTAGAAAAACAGTTGTTTAAAGACCGAGGTTCTCATCTGATAGATTAGTCGGGCCAAAATCTTTATTATCATCTAAGCTGTGTAAACGTTCACGAAAACTTGTTTGATACTCATCTATGTCACTAGCTTTTATAGGGCTGGTAACATCTATATCTTCATCCAGATAATTGTGTCGTTGAGAGCCAACCTGAATCTGTTTGACCGTGGCGTAAGCTTCGGATTTCAGAAACGCTACCGTGGTAAATGACACCATAACAATAGCAACCATCACTGCAACCAGTATTACAAAAGTCAGGCTAACGGTTTTTGGTTCGTCCTTTTTCCAAAATTTTTTCATAATGTTAGTCTTCTTTTAAGTTGATCAAATGTAGTCTTATTCTCTACCACCCGGTTGATTTTTAAGGTGATGTCCAGTAGTTTTGCTTGCTGCACACGAGCCAAAATTAAGCCAGCAGAAAAATATTCAGGCTTCTCTTGACAACTGACCGCAACTAAATCATCAAGCGTAGTACCATATTTGTTAGATTGTACGGTGAATCTGTCTATTAATTGTTGCAGTTTGCCGTACAACAAGTCGGTTTCAGAAGCATCCGAACCTTGTCTTAACATTCTAAATTTAATAGATTGTAGATCTTTTTGGATACTGCCATAAAGCGATATTCTTTGACGAGTAGCTTTGTCGTTTTTTAGACGTATATCCCTTAGTATTATTTGCGCCCCTTGGCACCTATTAGCAACAGACTGCAAAGTCAAATCATCAAACGCTAACTGTTGATTGGCCACAGCCTGACTAAGCCTTGACTCAGTATCTTCGCCAACGACCTCCACGATATCACTACTCCCGGCCACGACCCGGGCAATAGGCAGCAATAGGAACACTAAAAAAATAGTGACTAAACTTAACTTAAATCGCATCGTTCTATATTGTAGCACCTCTAAATAAACGTTACGCCGGCCCTTAGTAAAACTATGTGACTATTTTTACTTTTAAGGCATTAGACGATTTATATCTCTAGGGAAAAGTGAGGCCTCTTTAACGTTAGCTAAACCAACTATTTTACTGGTTAACCGCTCTAAGCCTAGACCAAAGCCACCGTGAGGAGGCAAGCCGTATTTAAAGGCCATTAAATAGTGTTTAAAGCCCGGGTGATTATAATCGATTCCGGCTTTTTTAAATTGGCTGATGAGTTTATCGTACCGGTGTTCCCGCATACTAGCGGTGGCAATCTCTACGCCCCTAAATATCAAATCTGCCCGTTCAGCCGTTTTTGGGTCGTCTTGCTTTAGACGATGATAAAACTTAGCGCCGCTAGCCGGCCAATCTACCACAAAAATTGCTTCACTGTCTAATTCCTTGGCAGACCAATCCGTAATCCATCGCTCTTCGTCAGGACGCAGGTCTTCTTCGCCGATAGTACTTTGCTTGGTAGCCTTTGAGTATTTTTCGTGAACTTCATTTAGTGTAATAGTTGGTAAAATTTTTGGCAGTCGCGGTTTGGTAGCTCCCCACAGTTTCAGTTGGTCTTGGCACTTACTCCAAACAGCGCTGACTGCAGCGTGAATTACATTACTGGAAATTTGCAATAAATCGCTAAACTCTATAAAGCCAGCTTCAACATCCACTTGTATAAATTCAGTCATATGGCGAGTGGTTGCTGATAATTCTGCTCGATAGGTCGGATTGATTTCAAAAACTCGTTCATAAACGCCTACCATTATTTGTTTGTAAAATTGGGCACTTTGAGCTAAAGTGGCTTCTTTTCCAAAGTAATCAAGTTTAAAAACTTCCGCTCCGCCTTCTGTAGCTTCGGCTAATAACTTCGGTGAGTTAAATTCGGTAAACTGTTGTTTTTCAAGTGAAGTTCTAATCGATTCTAAAATGACGGCCTGTATTTTAAATATGGCCGATTCCTTAGGATTGCGCAAACTAAGTGCCCGATATTCAAATAACGTATCTAGGTTGTCCGATTTATGACTTATAGCTTTATCGATTTCAATCGGTGAAGTCTCCGATACGGGTACGATAATGCTTATGACTGCCTGATGGATTTCCGCCCCGCCGGGCGCCCTTTCATCTTTTACTACCACTCCTTTTACGGCAATTACCGTGCCTATTTGCATTCCGCGTAGTTTTTCTACCTCTTTCCTTTCCTCGACTAAAACCTGAATAATACCTTGGCGGTCTCTCACGTTAATAAAAGTCAAGCCCCCCAGTAAGCGTTTCTTATGCAACCAGCCTCGCGCTTCAATAGTTTTGCCCGCGTGTTTTTTTATGTCAGAGGATAATACTCTCATATCTGCTTGATTATAACAAAAAGATTACCAACGCCATATTGGTTAGCTCTGGTTTGGAGTATGGTTTTTAGCAGTTATATTAGCTACTACGTTGATGTCGTCGTATCCGTTTGGCTGTTCTAGGTTCATGGGCGCAATTATCTGTTTTACAACGTCTTCAATCAGAATGGCCCCCACTACATCTTTGTATTGATTAATCACAACCAGTATGCTTTGTTTAGTATTTAAAAATATATTTAAAGCCTCGGTTATAGTTTGTTGTTCGTTTATGTAAAATACTTCGCTATGCATTATATCTCTAATATATTTTTGTGATTTTAGGTTGATAGCGTCGGTTGCCGACAGAACACCGACAACATTCTGACGGTTACCACGAAACACTAAAAACCACGAGGATCGGCTTTGGTGAAGTTCGTCCATTATTTTAGGTGTCAGCTGTTCGTCTGGCTTAACAAGCGCTACTTTGTCAATAGGCGTCATAAAATTGGACACTTTTTGCTCGCCCAAAATTAACAAATTGGCCGTAAACTCCAATTCTTCTTTGCCCGAGACATCGGGGTTCTTAACGCTGTGCCTTATAATTTCAAGCAACTCTTTCTCGTCTTGTACTGTTAACGTGGGGTCGGTCTGAATAAAACGCCCCAAACTCTTTTCGATACGGCTTAAGACTGGAAATGTAAAGTTTAAGATTGTTTCGATAATCGGACTTGAAATTGCCGCCAGTTTTAAATTCGACTTTGGGTGAGTTAAATACGGCAATACGGTATGCACCAGTATTAGTAGAGGCACACTTATAGCCAAAGTCCGTAGACCGCCAATTAAAAAATACGATAGAACAGTGATAGCCGACAATAACAGGGCGAATATCGTCCATAAAACCAGCCAAAGCTGTATTTTATAGGTCCTTACCGGGTACACCTTCTTGGCCAGCTTGTTGCCTGACCTGGCCAGTCTTTTTAGC
>JAGOOV010000014.1 GCA_017992295.1 Candidatus Saccharimonadota bacterium | reverse complement strand
GGCTATTTGGATCCATTTGCTTTTGGCGCTCGAACAAAATCGATGCTCCACCCCCTATCTTAAGTGTACTATCACCTCTTGCTCTTGTTTCTTTTCTTTGCGGTTTGCTAACTGGGCAATTGAAGCAACACTCAAGTCGTTAGTGTTAGCGTACTCAATTATATCAGGGTTGCGAGGTTTAGAAACGGGCTGTTGTTTACTATCGGAGGTTTCTTTCTTTTCTGCTTCGAGTTGTTGGGAAGTCTTGACCGATTTGTGGTGCGGTTGGGCCATTTTTTCTTTGCGTCGTTCTTTCTGGAGGTGGCTAAGTAACGCCTGTTCGTCCGGGTTATGTTGACCATCTTCCAAGGGTGGTGTTTCAGATTCCACGTTACTGGTTGCTTCTTCTTGATTTGTCTGATTGGCTGCCTTTTCTGGTTCAAATTCGGAATTGTTGCCGGTATTTTTGTGCCTTTTTTGGTCGGTATTTTCTTCATGTAGAGCTTGGCGCATTTTTTCCATAACCGCCTGACGTTGTTCGGTAGAAGAAGCCTGTATCATTTCTTCAAAGTGCTGAGCAGTTGAGTTGTTTTGATAATCCATGATATCGTCGGAGGCAGTCACGTTAATATCTGGTACCATTTGTGGCATATTAGCCAGACCTACTAACCTATCGTCATCGCTGAGGTTATATACCGGAGGGCTATAGTTATTAATATCCACGTTTTTAACAGCCCAGCCACGGCTGTCTAGCGTGTTGGCTAAGGCCTTTAGCCGGCTTCGGGCTTCGTGCTCACTAAACCCTTTGGTAAGCGCTTTTTCTATTTTCTTAGGGACTGTGATATTTACCAATTCTTTTATCCCGGACTGATTCCATATCCGCTTACGCGGTTTAATTAAATACCTTAATTGCGCAGCCAACCATATTTCGGTCGGCTGATCTCTGCCCAAAGGGGCGGCTAGTACCCCGGGAACAACAATGAAAGGGATAAACGGTATGGCCGCGTATATAGTGGTTCGCGAAGCAATCATGAAAGCTGCAAACAAAAAGCCGGCAGACACGCAAGCAAAAATAAATTGCTTCATACTCAACGGACCAATCAGTTTGTCGTCTGCTTCTATGTCTTGGATTACTTTATATGTTGCCATTTTGTATTTATTTTATTTCTCTACGGCTGGCCTCCGGGAGCCTGCGACTCACCTGGTCCAGTTTCGCCAGTATGATCTCCGCTAGCTCCTGGTGGTATATTCTGATTGCTGCTGTCCTGTGGTGGCTTGATGCCACCTTGTGGCGGTGGCTGATCGGGGTACCGCGAGAGAACTCTTAAAATGTTTTCTTGTGCATCTTCGTCGTAGCTACCAAACACCTGAGCCCACTGGGGGTTTGTGGAAAGTTCACGTAGGGCGTGTATGTTTTTCTCGGCGACGTCTTCTACGTTCGTTGGATCTTTCCAGAAGGATCCATGAAATCCGCCCAACTCTTTAGTAGAAAACCTGATGCCCTTTAGTTTCTCTCGAGACTTTTCGTCATCAATGAGCTTTCCTGTATCAACGTCTCGTCGGCTATCGTATAATTGCGAGCCTAACTCTGGATTCTGAACTACATTTGCGGCTCTTTCTTTAGCTAGTTTACGGAACTCGTTTGCTTCTCGCACTTTAGCTTGATATTCCTCTTCGGTATCACCCTTTTCCCTTGTAGCGTCATATATACCATATTGTTTTTTTTCGTGTAGCATTCTATGGGCAGCGGCCCCTAGACCTCGACCATAACCATCTCTTTTGAGGGCCAGCTTTTTAAGTTCTTTTATTTGGTCACCAAACTCTAATCCTCTAATAGCGCCCATCACCAAAGCATCATTTTCTTTTCTTACTTGGTCTTCGTATAGCATACCCTTGGATGCCAACATCGCTCCGCCTCTGCGCGTCAAATTAAAATTACCGGTCGCAAGACGTATCCCCGTATTACGCAACTTAGACCCGGTTTTGTATTTGCTAGATATATAGTCTCCCCCAGTTTTTTTGGTCCACTCACTTAACCTCTTAGACCGATTACTTCCCCAGTTTTGAATTCCTCCTGCCATCTTGCTAAAGATTGTACCGTTCGCCTTTATCATGCTAGGGATGAAATACCATGGAGCGAAGTAAGAAATTATAAAAATAAAATAATTAGCCGTAGACTCCCAACCAGAGGTGCCGGTTTTGACAATTATCGACGCAAACACTTTTCCTATCATCAAAGCCCCCATAACTAGAGGAAACATCACTAAAAGTTTGATTATTAAATCCCAATACTTTTTCCACCAGTCTTGGGTGTTGGGTAAAAGCCAAGCAATTATTGCCAACGGCGCAATAATAAGTAGTGCCAAAATAACCACTTTTCTTATAACGAGGATTACAAAAGCTATTAATGCTGCTATTAGCACAGAAAGAGCTAAGGCCAACAAACCAAAACCTCCGCCGACAGCTGCGAAGCCTGCTGCAAACCCGATACCTAAGAAAACCATCGCTCCTGCTTTGGCCCCACCGCTCGTATTATGAGTATAGGTATTATAAATCGACGCAATAGTGTCTAACTTGCCCGAACCGCCAAAGGGAGCAGCTATTAAATCTTGGATGGCGCTACCCAATAAGTTAAAAATATCAATCATTAAAATACCTATAAACCAGGAAAGTTGTATTAATATCACTCCGGCCACAAGACGAGGGATCATTTTCTTGAACGTGTAAGCGCTAATCATATCCAAGTTGAGCATTTGGGCAATAATCATAATTAAGGCAACACCTAACAATACGACAGTGGCTATAATCCTGATAGCGGACCAAGCCGTCTTTAAGCCCACGTCATCGGCGTATTGATTGGTGTTTATAAGCAAAATTTCTTTTAGTTGCTCGTCGACCCACCCGGCAAATTTTGATATTAGATCCACCAAGTTGCATATAAGCCAACCCAATCCAAGAATACTGCCCTCGCACGATTCGGGTTCAGATTCGTTTGCATCTAAAATATCCTCGTAACTCCTGCCTGGGTCGGGGTTTCTTGCCTTTTTTTCATCAAACTGCCTCGCTGGGTCGGCTATAACAACATTTACGGGTGTAGTGAGGACTCTAGTAGTTTTCATTACTCTTACGCCACCACGTCTCGTTTTTACCCCGTTAACACCACCTCGGCATTTATTATCATTTTCGTCTATAGATCGTGCAAAGAGCCTACCCGACTTACCGTCTTTCGATAGAATAGCAATAAAGCTAGCGCATTCTTCAGGAGCGTTGTTATCGGCGTATACAATCGTATTTTTTTCGATAGGCTTACCCATGTCTTTTGCAATATTTTCAAATTTTTCATGCGCACTGGCTGGTACAACGTTGAAATTCATACCCTTTAGATTGTCCATTGCATCTGAGTCATTGGTTAGACTATTTATATAGTTTGGTACTATTTGTGAATAAGAAACGTATTTGTAAGCTGCCGTAGCCCGTGCTTTGGCAACTTCGCTTAAAGTAGGAATAAATATTTGAAGGCTCACTACAGAAAACACAATTATGATAACTATAAAAAACATAGTAGAAATGCGTTTTGGTTTTTGCTTGCCCATTTGGGGTAATAATACCACAAAATGCTAGTGTTTGGGGCAATAATCATCGTACAAAAATTTTTAGTTGGGTTGAAAATAACAAAAAAAAGTGGCAATATTTAAGAGAAGTGACTAGTAAAATCAAAATGACTTTAGGGCTACTGTATATCGTATTTTTTTGGTTTGCTACTGGCCACATTTATGCTGGGACATGCCAGGGTGGAGACGCTAGAGCCTGTTTGTCTGCGGGAAAACCTGGCGAGATAATGAAATTGTTAGAAGTAGGGGTAAATGTACTGGCAATTGTTGTAGGGATAGTGGCGGTCATAAATATTATAATCGGGGGTATTCAATACACCGCTTCTGGTGGCGACCCACAGAAAGTGAAAGATGCTAGAAACAGAATTTATAACACTGTGTATGGTATTGTCGCTTTTGTATTTTTATACGCCTTTATGCAATGGCTTATACCGGGAGGTATATTTTGATGCAAAAATTATTTTTAGTGTTGATATTTGTAGCGCTTTCAACTTTTTCGATGAACGGCATTGCTTCGGCAGCTTGCGGACAAGATAAAAAATTTTTTGGCTTACCTACGTGGTACAAACATTTGGAATTTGAGGGTCAAAACTGTGAAATAAAAATCAAAGAAAGAATAGTCGAATACGATAACAAGGGTAGAGTCAAAAAAGTGAACGATCAAATTAACTTTACAACCATTTGGTTAATTCTGTTTGCTGTGGTAGAGATAATACTAAGACTGGCCGGATTTTTGGCCTTTGTATTTGTGTTAATGGGTGGGTTTAAGTACGTTCTATCTCAAGGCAACCCGGAAAAAACCGCCAATGCCCTCCAAACGATTAAAAATGCTCTTATCGGTGTGATAATAGCTATAGTAGCTTCGCAGCTAGTATCATTTTTAGTAGGAAGGCTCAAATCGTGACAAGACTGATGCAAGCGTTTGCTAAATACGGCTTACCCAACGTTAACCCCAATGGCGAAAAAATGGCCGATGTTTTTAATTTGGTTATATCTATTTTGGGAGCAATATCGGTTTTGGTAATTGTTATAGTCGGGATACAATTTATGACGGCTGCCGGTGAACCGGATAAAATATCACGAGCCAGGAACGCTATTATATATGCGGTGATCGGCTTGGTTGTAGCGATATTTTCGGCAGCGATTGTGAACTTCGTAATAAAAGGGGTTGTATAAAATGACCAGAAAAGTAGTCTTGGTACTTATCGCGCTGTTTTGTGCGTTGTTCATAGGTCTAGAGCCGGTTTACGCGGCTGGTGACTATGGCAAGAGAGAGGCTTGTAATAAATCTAAAAGCCCCTTATGTGAAAATGTAGGCACTAATAAAAACGCAATTACCGATTTGATTGGCCGTGTTTCTACTTTTTTGGCACTTATGGGAGGAACAGTAGCCGTTATATTGGTAATTTATGGCGGCTTCAGATATGTAGTAAGCGGGGGTGACGCAAATAAAGTGACCACCGCTAAAAATACCATTCTGTACGGTGTTATCGGTTTAGTTGTTATTGCTGCCGCCCAAGCAATTGTTATATTTTTTCTTAATACTGTGGCAAAAAGTTAGGAGGAACAATGAAAAAATTATTAATAATTTTTGTGTCAAGCTTGATAGTTCTGTCGCTAACGGCCCCTCTTGCTTATACAACCAACGCAAGGGCACAAGATAAAAAAAGTGTGACAGCGGCTTGCGAAGGAGCAAATGCTATTACCGGAGGCGGTAATTGCAATACGTCTGGCGGTAGTATCCCGGGTTTATTATCGAGAGTTGTAAATATTTTGTCGTGGATTGTTGGCATAGCAGCGGTAATTATGATTATACTGGGAGGTTTTTGGGTTATAACCGCTGCCGGCGATCCGACAAAAATTGGCCGAGCTAGATCTACCATCTTATACGCAGTTATTGGCCTGGTAATTGTAGCCTTGGCACAAGTGCTAGTTAAATTTGTAATTAAAAAAGTAATTTAAAAATAATAGATTGAGACTATACTTGTTTCGTGATATAAAAAGTATATGTTTAAAATAGTAAAAAGTTAATTAAAGGATGGTTATGAAAAAACTATTTAATGAAATTATGATAACGCTGGCGGTAATGTGTATGGCCTTGGTGCCTGTCGTAGCGGTAGCCAAAATTAGTTTCGCACAGCAATCGGGATCTGGCGCCAACATTGGTGGTAATCTCTGTGGTGGTGCCAACCTCGAAGGGGGTGCCTCGACTAATTGTGAAGGTGATGATGCCTCGGACAAGGTGACCGGTATGGTTACTTGGGTAATAAATATAATCTCTTGGATTGTTGGAATTGTATCTGTAGTTATGATTATCTGGGGCGGCTTCCAGTACATTACATCGGGTGGTAACGACACTAAAGTTACCTCGGCTAAGAATACAATTCTGTATGCTATTATTGGCCTGGTAATTGTAGCCTTGGCACAAATAATAGTAAAATTTGTTATTGGCAAGATAACCAGCCAAATAGGCAACAGCTAATAGTAGACATAACATAAAAATACCCCTTTTGCTGAGGGGTATTTTTATGTTTCTAGATTAATAAGATTACAAAACTTGTATCTTCTTTACAGAATCTTGTTTTACTTTAGTAAAACTGATGGTCAAAACACCGTCTTTTAGTACGGCTTCAATCTCATCTTCTTTCACGGGCACAGGCAGAACAATACTGCGCGAGAATTCGCCCCAGTAACACTCTTGCAAGTGGTATTGCTCCACGTCTTCTTCGTATCCGGCCGATAAAGTACCATGAATCGATAATGTGTTGTCAGAAATACTAACGTCTAAATCGTTCTTGTTAACTCCGGCAGTGCGGGCCTTAACCACTAACTTTTCTTTGGTTTCGTATACATCCACAGCCAACTGGCCCGGTACAGCTTCTTCTTCGTCCCACTCGTCTTCTTGCGTTGCCGGCGCCGAAGCTTGTGCGGCCTCTGGCTCTTCTTCGCCCAAAAAGGCAGCCGTTAACTCATCTTCCATTAACAGATCATCCTGATCTGATGCACGTCGTGCCATTTATTAACCCTCCACGCTTAAAACTTGATTCTTTGCAAATTTTTCTTTTGGTGAGATTATAGCTTAAAATCTATAGGAGTAGCAACTAAGAAAGTAACATTAACAACATAATTTCTACAACAATTATTGTGGTAGAGCTAGTAAATATGAACAAATTTATTACCTGCCTTATCGTCTTAAGTAGTCTTTTTAAATTTAAAAATCGACACAATAAACAATTGTCGAAAGGAAACTAATTGAATCCTATTGAGAGAATAATTTCCTTATTTACCCCTTACGATTGCTTAATTTGCAATCAGGAAGGTGAAATTTTGTGCAAGGAATGTGCCGAATTGCTGCCAAGACAAACAGAGGTTTGTTTTATCTGTGGCCGGGTTTCCGCCAACTGCAAAACTTGTCCACAGTGCGTAAGTCGCAATAAGCCTCAGCACGTTTGGTCATCTTTCGTTTATAAAGGCAATGTGAAAGCAATTGTGAAATCATACAAGTTCGAAGGCGCACGTGCGTTAGCCCGAATCATGGCAATGCAAATGGACGGCTCTTTACCTTACTTTGCTCAATCTCCAATAATCACGTTCGTCCCCACGGCGCCAAATCGCCATCGTCAGCGCGGTTTTGACCATGCCCGATTATTGGCCAAGGAGCTCGCTAAATTACGAAAATGGCAGTTTGCCGAATTGCTGGTGCGGCGCTCAAAAGTCCGCCAGTTGGGGGCTAAACGAGAAATAAGGCAGAAACAACTTAAAGATGCATTTTGGTCGGTGGAGCGTCAAATAACAAAAGGCGCCCACGTTTTGCTAATTGATGACGTGGTGACCACCGGAGCGACTTTGGAAGCTTGCAGCAAACAGTTGATAAAAGCTGGCGTTGCTCAAGTAGACGCTTTAACGTTTGCCCGAACACCAAAAAGTAAATAGTGGACAGTTTTAATTTAACATTGGTATAATTACCTCTGTTCTTGGAGGAGTACCCAAGTGGCTGAAGGGGACGGTTTGCTAAATCGTTAGGGGGGAGTAATCTCCCGCGAGAGTTCGAATCTCTCCTCCTCCGCCAACTTTACTGCCCGCCCTTCGGCGGTTGTTTATTTTGGCAAACCATTTAAACCGAGGAGCCTTAGCGACTGTCTGGATAATTTAGATGAAGTATCATGGAGGGCATTTGCAGACGAGTTTGCCAAGGCTCACCTAAGCCAAAAATAAGCGGCAACAAGGAGAGGTGCAAGAGTGGTTGAATTGGACGGTCTTGAAAACCGTTGTGCCGCAAGGTGCCGTGGGTTCGAATCCCACCCTCTCCGCCAGTTGGGAAATACCTTTGTTGGCTCGCCCGTTACGCGAGTACGTTAAGGAGTCAAAATACAATAATATGGCAGATAACAAAGTAGACGAATACATAGATAGACAAAAATCACCGCAAAAGAAGATCTGTCAAAAATTAAGGAAATTGATTTTTGCTACCTTTCCTACGATGGAAGAAGAAATGAAATGGGGAGTGTCTGCTTACGGCAACGGTAGATTTTACATCGTAGCGTTGAAAGATTATGTCAATTTAGGGTTTTCGCTAAAGGGGTTAACAAATAAGGAAGCGGATTTGTTTGATGGTGGTGGCAAGACGATGAAACATCTTAAAATATCATCGTTAAAAGAAATTAATATAAAAAGAATAGTCAAATTATTAAAACTGATTGAAGAAAGGCACAAATAAAGAAGTTGTTGCCAAAGAATAAAATCAGCTATGATTTTACTGTTTGGTAACTAAACAATATGTTTTTCGGCCCAAACGTTCGTTCCGTAAAATGCCTCCTTATTGTTCAAAAGATTTTTAGCTGTAACAAATCTTTTATGCCTTTTGGCCATTTCTTCATCAAAATTTGCTTCAGTTGTATATATGCTTGGGAATTTTCCGGAAGTTGTATTCGTGGGGTTTGCCGGGTCATAGATATAAACTCTGTCCTTTTGTCGAATAATAATGAAACTATGCTTTTCGGAAAATTCCTTATATTTATCCCAAAGCACGTCGCCACTGAAGTAAGTTGATGGAACACCTTCTTGTTGCAGATACACTTGAGCGAGTGCGGCGATCTCTGCACACTCGGCTGTATTAGTACTAAAAAGTTCGCTTAACTTAACTTCTTTCCCTTTTTCGTTATAAAATTTTCGCCGTGTCTCTGCTTTTTCGGGATTGTCAGGATATTTTTCTTCAAGTTTCTTCGTAAAAGCGAAAAGTTTAGAAAGCAATTTTTCGTCAATTTCTATACCCTGGGAATTTAACCACTTATTGAGCATCACTAAATTATATTTACCGGCTAATTCATGAGCTTCCCCGAGGAATTGCTTGAGGTTTTCAAAATCGCCATTAATTTGAATGTTTGTCTCGGTAGAAAAAATACTTTTACCACCAACGGGAATACGATCTCCTTCATCAAATTTTGAAATCTCGAAACAATGTCCAAAAAGTTGTTTAACTTTTTCTTGTCCCCCGTTTTTTTCCGTTTGTCCGCCATGTTCAGGGAGAACTCTCTCTATTGACACCCCGCCGAACTCTCGCTCTTGCGAGAGTCCACCTCCCGATGGTGCTTCGGGGTTGCTGGGGAGAGAGGGTGTTTTCTCGTTATTTTTAGTCATAGTGTTTTTATTTTCGTATTATATTTTTTTATTATAACACAGATTAAGTAAAATATCAATGGCATTAGCGCCATTTATCAGGTGTTATTGGGTATTGATTGTTTATCTTGTTAGTGGACGTTAGTTCCCTGTGGCTTGTTCGGATAGTTAGAATAGCCGCCGTTCTCCCTTACGGGCCAAAATAAATCGAGTCGAGTATATACTTACGGGTTTACATAATTTTAGCAAGGTGAAGGCAGGTTATTAGGGTAATTCTGTGACTATAAAACACATTCTTCATAGCACGACCTACGCTTCACTAACGCCGTTGGAGGCAAGCATCGTAACTTTTGGCTAGGAGTGTCTATATATAGTTTTTAAAAACATGCGGATTAATACGATATTTGCTCTTTGGGAAGTAACTTTTGCAAGGGCAGATATATTTCACTCATAAGGGCTTTTAGCAGTTTTATACCCTTAGGGGTTAATCCGTAGTATATACGCGCGGGCCCTTTGTCTTTTATAAAATCTACCGGTTCGATTAGCTCGTAGTCGTGCTCTATTCTGCTCATAAGGCGGTAATATGAATTTTTTTGGTAAGCTACTTTTTTACCGGCCATATTCTCTATTTGTTTTAATATTTCTACGCTAGAAGCTTTTTTTAAGTATCCGATTGAATATATAACCAAGAATGGATACACCAATTCTTTTAAGGCTTGGCCATGCTTGTTAATCAAATTTTCTATACTTTCATTATGCTCGCTCATGTAACCTCCTATGATTACTATGGTAGTATACCACTAGATGATTACTTAGTCAAATGAGGTTAGTAGATATATTTTGCAATTAGCGCAATTACCAAAAACCAACTCACAGCGCCTGCTGTGATTGCAAGATAAATATTGGATCCTTTTTGAACAAACACCAAGATTGCTAGACTGGCAATAAATACCGCTGGCATGCCCACTAAATAGGCTTTTGAGGCTTCAATGGTTGGTCCACTACCCCTGGCAATATACAAAACCAAAAAGCTCATAAACATAAGAACCGGGAATACAGTTAAGTATCCAGCGATTTTATTACCAAACCTATCTGCTATTAGTGGTAAAGATGCAACCGCCAAGCCTCCAATCAAAAAACGAAGAAAGAACATGATTTTATAATATCATCTGTCGTTATGATGCAATAATTACCTCTGTCTAAGGAGAAGCGCAAGGGTAAACCATTGGTCTTTTTACTCAAAAAATGCTCGAGTTTTATTCAAAAACGACCGCCAAGGTTATTACGTTAATACGATATTTCCCCCAAGTGTGGTGATCTGTCTTAACATGAATAGCTCCTTGCTGATCTTATTGAGGATTAAGGTGGTACTAACGTCTAAAAAAGCATAAGTGCTACAATATGCTCAGTGGACGACCAAAAAGATAATCAACAATCTGCTGAGCCGGTGGTAATAGCGCCCCAAACCGAGGGTGTTTTAAATATCTCGCATGAAGAGACGCAGACTAACGATAGAGCCGAAGAGCTGGAACAATCAGCGTCCTCAGGGCAGAATGCCCAATCGGAAGATAACGCCCTACCAGCTGCGCAAACAGACGATGGGCCCATTGTGCAGACCGAAACCTTAAAGACTACGCCGCAGGATTCGGTAGAGCCTACCCCCCCTTCAAATCAAGAAATACCGCCAGCGGAAGTTGACAACCAAGTTGCACCCCAACCTCCTCAGAATACAGATACCAAAACCTCGCCCGCTCAGCCGGAAGAAAGTGCTCCTCAGTGGCAATATCAGTCGGGCCAACTCGAAGCTACGAGAGGGCAGGACTATACGCGGACTAAGGAAACAGCCAATAAGCTTATATCATGGTCTGCTCCTGACTCTTTGGGGTCGCAGAAGTCGCCTCGGTGGTATTTTTTGCTGATTAGCTTAGCCATTATTGTGTCCGTGGTGAGCTATCTTTTAACAAGGGATTTAGTTACGGTAGTGGTTATATGTGTGGCGACCGTTTCCATTATTTTTTACACAAGATCTAAACCTCACAACCTAGACTATTCGTTGGGCCCCAAAGGTTTAGACATAGGGCAAAAACATTACGGGTTTGAGGCTTTTAAAAGTTACCACGTTTTAGAAGACAGGTTGCCCACTATACAACTTATGCCACAAAAAAAGTTTATGCTGCCGATTAGTGTGTACTTTACCCCCGATGACGGCGAAAAAATAATCAACGTTCTTGGCGAACACTTGCCCTATGAAAATAAAAAGCAAGACTTGTTAGATCGAGTTATAAGTAAATTTCACTTTTAGTTTGATTTATGTTATTTGGTAAAGTAAACTGTGGTTTATCTATGAACAACTGTCTATTCGGTTTGAAGAAGAAGCTGCAGCCCTAGTCGGTTGGCGGCTTTTTGTAGCACGATTAAGATTAAAAAGAGCCCCAGCCGCGGGGCTCTTTTATATTTTCGAATAAAAGAGTTCATTTAGGGCAATCAGAATAAAAAGACTATTAATTAGGAGTTAAAAAATGGAATCAATCGAAGAAAATAACTTATTAGAACAAACTAAACAAATTTATGATTATCAAAAGATCGTGAGCGAAATTGACTCGGAGCAAGCATTGCAGATAGGTCGTGAATTAACGGCCAGGGAATATCGCATGATTGGAGCTACTGTTATTAGAGCCGGTTCTTTAGATAATGTTGGTCAACTTCTAGAGCAAATTGACCACAGCCGAAAATATCGCCGTGCCCTTGAAGCTGATCCAGATAAGTTGATTGGTCCGTACTATATGAAATTGAAAGAAAGTGAATTCTGCCCGGAAGGTATTGGTATTTGGGTGCCCCCAGTAAACGAGAGATAGCTACAAGGACTAAGTCGTCTTTATGTATTTGAGTTTATAGGAGGGGGTATATCGGGAGTCTTTACTTCTGCGTATTCGTTAAATTGCTCTTCGTATGGATTTTCTTTAATCTTTTCCGGCTTGCCATAAACATCCCCAGCCACATTTGCTGCAGCTTCGGTGATGCCAAATAGCACTCTGGCGATTCCCCCCTTTTGAGCTTCCGTTAGGTTTGAGTCAATCAAAATTTTTTGGATATCTCTGTTTCCGGTTTCGGCGATGAATCTCAACGCATTCATAAATTCTTCGCTCTGTTCAGGAGAGGGGTTGTCGGGATTGTATTCGGGAGTTTCGCCGACTTGCTCGACTACTTTATTTCTGCTGTCAGGCGTTTTTAAATTTTCCATTTTTGTGTTCTCGCAATTCCTTACTCTAATAATTTAACATTAGGGATTTCGCCACTAGGTAGCTGCATAGAGAGTCCAACTGCTTTCTTACCTAACGGTCGGCTTGAACCGGTGGCATCTTGTACTTTTTCAGACTTTATCTGTTCAGTGGGTTCTTGGCTACCTTCTGGCACCTTGTTATTGCTGCCGTCTATATAAAAATCCGAGTACAAACTAGCAGCTTCTTCTATTAGTCCTTCTATTTGTTTGTCGGATGCTTTTACTTCTGATTTCATTTTTATTATTCCTTTCTTTTTGTTTTTATTTAGGCCGCCAATTCGTTTGCGGCATCGTTAACTTTTGGCAAGATTCTAACTTGGTCGCCCTTTCGGAAGCCATTCTTTCGGTCAGGTGATACTTTAACGCCATAGGGTAAATTGGAAGAGCCTACCAATGCCTTTCTACCCAACCGAACATTGACTTCCTGCGATCTTCCCTCAATGACTTCTATTGGTACTATCTTTATTTCTTTTTCTTTCATATTTTTATATGTTTATTTTAATGAAGTAACAGTATAATAGCATACTTTTGACTATAAAGCAATAGTATATTAAAAAAACCAGATTATTTCTGGTTTTAGTATGGCACGCCCGGCAGGATTCGAACCTACGACCTTCGGCTCCGCAAGCCGACGTTCTATCCAACTGAACTACGGGCGCACAATTTTCAAGGTTACTATAACAGATACAGACCTATAATTCTAGCAGTTGCTAGGTCGTAATTTGACAAAACAAAAACAGATGATAATAATGGTATTCATCAAGAGAGAACTTACCCCACTACAAGAAATTTCTATAATGCCTCCGGTCGAAACAGGACAAAGTGTAGAAGAGGCGCTAAATAGATATAGGCAAATCAATAAACTTGCCACCTTGTCTGTTAAAAATGCATTAGACAACTGTGGCCCCCGATCGGCAAATATAGTATCGGCCCAATTATGGTCGGTAATGAATCAGGCCGAAAGGGCCTTGGACAGTGTTTATAAATCGCAGGAAGGCCCTATTTAGAACTTTCTAGATATTTTATTAACGCTACGGCGTTGTTTAATTTTTCGTCGGCAGCCGAGTATAGCAGGGTCAACGTGTTGTGTTGGCTTGTCAATCGTTTTAGGTCTTCGATTAGGTTCGATTTAGAGTCTAACTCTTGGTGGTAGCGCTTAACGAATTCGTCCCATTTAGCGGGTTCGTGGTTAAACCATTTGCGCAATTCGTTACTTGGAGCGATATCTTTAAGCCACAGGTCGATTTTTGCTTTTTCTTTAGAAATTCCTCTGGGCCACAGGCGGTCAATTAAAACTCTAAAACCATCACTGGGTTCGTAATTTTGATAAACGCGTTTAATTGTAATCATGAGTTTATTGTACTACTTAAACTGCCGCGGTAGCTTTTAACAAATCGTTTTTATAAAAGTAGTGCACTGGCTACCGTGCCGTAAATTAATACGCTAATTGTGTCTTGAGCTACGGTAGCAATTGGTCCTGCCCAAACTGCCGGATCTTCTTTTTCTAGTTGCATTAGTTCGGTGATCACCAAAGCGACTAACGGTGCCGAGGCTGTTGAAGCAAAAGTGCCCAAACCAACCACCGTTGCAAGGCTGAATGATTTTAGCCAAACAATAACTATTAGCGTGGTTAATAAACCAAACAACAGGCCAATTACAATGCCCAAAAACGTTTCTTTAACAAGATATATTTTAAAACTGGCTTTGCCGGACTTTAGGCTGCGGGTATAAATATTTTGTGTTTGTGTTCCTACGGCATCAGCCAAATAAACAATAAACGGTATAAAAAAGGCCAGTTTAACGTTTTGTGCTAGTACTATTTCGAATTTAGACGTCACAAAAGATAAAAATAAACCCAGTAACAAACCAACGACTAAAGATGGAAGTCTAAGCCTGAACAGTGTACCGACAGTGTTTTTATCGTCTTCTGCGAATGATATTTGGCGCGATTTTCGCTTGCTGCCCAACATAAATTATAGATTGATATTAGCACAAGTCGCTTGCCGTAGTTATTGTAATTATTTATGACTTTGTTGACATTTGCGTGCTGGTAAGTAGCCACTGGGAAGAATATGCGAAAAAATGAAAATTGGCGGTGTTTTTCGAACTTCCGCATTGCCGACCGCACTTTGTTTTTGGATTTCAAAAATGCCTTCAAAATTGCGGAAAAATACCATGCCGAGGCGCGAAACGCCGAGGCAACATCTTTCAATTTTGCTGAAAGTACAATTTGGCGGAGAGGGTGGGATTCGAACCCACGATAGAGTTGCCCCTATACTGCATTTCGAGTGCAGCGCACTAGACCAACTATGCGACCTCTCCTTCGTTTGGTAAATTTAAAAGTCACATTCGATTTAATCGATAAACAATCGCCGGTTCGACGATATTCTAAGAGTAACCTATTTTAACAATTTGAGCACTTTTTTAACAATTGCTTCTTTATTTCAAAATTTCAAACCACATCTAAACGTTGGCTATAAGAATTTACAAGCAAGAACCTCTTACTTATTTGATTAACCATTCGCATTAGCGGTTACTAGCGTTAAAAGCCCTTACTATCAGCAAGCTGAGTAATGGTAAGTTATCACCCCAAGTATGATTGCCTTTTTTTACTCTCATAGTATATAGAATTTTCATCAAATCCTGTTCAGTGGCCCTTTGCAAAGCCGGCTCAATATGTTCTGGTCGGGCAATTGAGCTATTTTCGCCGTAACCCACAACAACGCTTTTAGTAATTTTGTCAGCTACTTGTGGGCTGTTTAATATTTCTATTAAGGTTTTTTCAAAATTATCGTGGCCTAGGCCTTGCCACAAAGCTCTGTTAACGGGGCTGATTATAGCCGAAAGCCCAAATCTTGCAAAATCGGCTGTGTTAATAGAATCACCCTTATGGGGTAGGCCGGCTTCCCCTAAGGTCTGTTTTAGGTCTTTCGCGCCAGCGGCCATAAAATCTCTACCAAGTTCGATAACCCCTCTGTTTACTACTCCTGCGGGATCTCCAACTGCCAGCCTTGTGATATCGATATTAGCTGAAGGTGCGTGTTTGTGGCTGGCCAAGGCTACGTCTGCCCCCTGAGAGAAAGCCCCAGTTATTGCCACTCTGCCAACACCAATTAGCTCGGTCGCTCTTAATAACTCTTTGGCGTAAGGTCCAAAATTGCCAGATCGGATTTCGGCTAACTCTTCTTTGGTAAAGTTCATTTTGCTACCACCAATACCCGGACTTGTCGCCAGAATGACCGGTAAGATATTTCCGTCCGAATCGGCTATTCCTTCTTCTTCGACTACTTTACTAAGGAAATCCGCTCTTTTCAGCATGTTGTCTGTCATAGTGTTAGCGAACGGGGCAGGTATCAAAATAGCTTCAGTTTGCGACTTACCCTCGGGGCCAACAATGGCGTAGCATACGCCGTTGGGCGACATTTCAACGTTATTTTC